>CALMVQ010000083.1:21996-82346 GCA_937873135.1 uncultured Scytonema sp.
TATTAAAAACCCTAAAAGCGCATAAAGATGGAGTCAATAGTGTGGCTTTCTCACCTGACGGTACGATGATTGCCACAGCTAGTGACGACAAGACTGTAAAGCTTTGGAAGCCTGACGGTACTTTAATCACAACTTTATCAGGACATACCAATGGGATTTATGCAGTCAGGTGAGAACCTGACTGTAAGACTCTAGTCTCCGCCAGTGCTGACAGTACAATGAAACTTTGGCAAGTTGGTAGTATCAGTTGCTCACGCAACGCTAAAATTCCTGCTTCTACTAGCTCTGACAGCACGATGAAGATTCAGTTTGGTAGTGGCGTGGTAAGTATCCTAAACGCTCATAGCGATCGGGTTAAGCAGATACATTTTTCAGGTGATGACAAAATAATTGCCTCAGCCAGCCGTGACAAGACAGTGAAACTCTGGAAGCACGATGGCACTTTGTACAAAACTCTTGACGGGCATAACGAAAACGTTATTTTATCACCAGATAGTCAGACAATTGTCACCGCTAGTAATGATCACAGAGTGAAACTTTGGAAGCGTGATGGTAAATTCCTGAGAACCCTTTTTAAGAACAGCGATAATATATTAGACTTAAATTTTTCACCCAACGGTCAGTTCATCGCTTTGGGTAGCATGGACAACAAAGTCATAATATTGCGACCAAATAGTAACAAGCATCAGGTTCTCAACAAGCATCAGGACTGGGTAAGGGCTGTAGCTTGGTCGCCAAACAGTCAAATGCTTGCTTCAGCTAGTGATGACAACACAGTGATACTTTGGAAACAGGACAACAAAGGTGAGTTTCATAGATATGAAACTCTCGCAGGGGAAAACGGGCATAAAAGTTGGGTTTTGAGCGTTAGTTTCTCACCGAATGGCGACAAGATTGCCACGAGCAGTAATGATAAGACGGTGATACTTTGGAAGCAAAACAACAAAGGTGAGTTTCGCTGGTACAAAAAGCTGAAAGGGCACACCGATCAGGTTAATAGCGTGACTTTCTCACCGAATGGCGACAAGATTGCTACAGCTAGTGATGATAAGACTGTAAAACTCTGGACGGGCGATGGTAAGTTAATCAGAACTCTGACTGGGCATAGCAATTACTTATTAAGCGCGACTTTCTCAGGCGATGGCAAGACTCTGGCCTTGGGCAGTGCTGATGGGGCTATAATTCTCTGGAATTTAGATGAGCTAAATCATCTTAATAATTTAGATAGCTTACTGGTACGTGGCTGTGATTGGTTACATGATTATCTGAAGAATAACTCTACAGTGAGTGAGAGCGATCGCCACCTCTGCGATGATACCAAGTAGGGGCGTCCTTATTTGAATAGAACGCGCATTTATTTATGGGGATTACATAGATGCCCTCAGCATAGCTGCCTTACCTCAACCAAGATCACCAAAATTGGACAAGAACCCAAATAATTTGGCAATCGACAACTCTGTAGAGACGCGACACGTTGCTTACCTACCGCGATCGCGTTCCAAATCGTGAATGACTTTTTCTACATACCACTCCTCTGACATGCCTGGATATTGGTTTTTCGCCTGTTCAATGAGTCGTTGGGCAATTTCCCAATATCCGCCAACCAGTCGCAATAAACGCTGACGCAGCAATTCGGGTGCCGTTTTTGTTTCTGAATGTGAGGAGACTTTTTTTAAACTATCTAAGACTTGTTGGTAATTTCCCCAGTCTTCTTTCTCACAAAATAGACTTGCGGCACGTTGATAATCGTCGATAGCGGATTGCATTTCTTCCAAGCAAGTGTAGGCAATAGCTCGATTGTAGTAAGCTTGGGCATCATCGGAATTGATTTGCAGTGCTTGGGTATAATCTTTAATAGCACCGTAATAATTGCCTACTGCCCGATGGACATTTCCTCTGGCAACATAAAGTAGCCCATCCTGAGGTTGCATTTCGAGTGCAGAGTTAAAATCAGCCAGTGCTCCAGTGCGATCGCCCAACTGAAAACGCGCCTTTCCTCGGTTGCGATAGACAATGACGTCTTGAAAATTGAGTCGCAGTGCCTGGTTAAAGTCAGAAATCGCATCTCGATAATTTCCCTGTTTGCAGCGCACAACTCCTCGATAGCAAAAAGCTTGGGCATCCTGTGGATCGACTTGTAAAGCCCAATTTAACCCCTCAATCGCCTCACTAACGTTTCCTTGTTCCGCTTTTTCTATTAACTGGGTAAAATACTCCTTTTCAGTTACGATTGGTGATGGAATGTAACTTGGTTGTGGAACAATCGGTTTTTCTTTTGGTTGAAGTTGTTTAATGCTTTCCAACAACCGCTGACAATTTACCTTGTCTTTTTGTTCTAAGTATAATTCTGCTGCTTTTTTAAAGCTGGCGATCGCACCGTGAATATCCCCTTGTTTGCGCCGCACCGTACCTCGCAGACTGTAAGCTCCAGCATGATTGGGATTGTAGCGAATAGCACAATCAACATCAGCCAGCGCCCCTGGCAGATTTTTCAGTGCTACTCTTGCCAAGGCACGACAGTAATAAGCTTCTACACTTTGGGAATTAAGCTTCAGGGCTTCTGTGTAATCTGAAACGGCTTGGAGAATTTCACCTGAGTCATAGTACGCTAAACCCCGTTGAAAATAAGCCTCAGCAAAATCAGGTGCAAACTCCAACGCAAGAGTAAATTCCTCAATTGCTCCAGCATAGTCTTTTTGCCGAGATTTTTCTAACCCTTTATTATATAATTCGTCAATCATAGTATTTACATTTTTAGCCCAGTAAGTCAATCTTAAGATAGCGTTGCACTCACCTGCCGCTTGACTGGCTTCGCTTTTCTTTAAGCGATCAAGTTCGATGGCTTGAATAACCTTTTGACGAAGGTCGTAACTGTAGGCGTTGGGCATATGAGAACGCGATAAGCCAGAGGCTTGACGCTAGGCGGATCGCACTCCGCAGGCGAAAAAAAGGGACTACTTCTAGTGTATTCTCAAACCGCCTTGGCGGTTGCTATATTAAGCAGTAGTCATGATTATTCTGCCCAGAGTGCGCCTCTGTTTATTGTGAATGCTACTGTCGATTACAACCACACATTACCCAGCTACAGATTTAGGGCACTTACTCCATAAACACCCAGATCGTTGTCAGTCTTTTCCTCTTTCCTTTGGACAAGGGCACGTTTTCTATCCGGAAGCAAATGAGCAACAATGTACTGCAACACTACTTTTGGATGTTGATCCAGTGAAGTTGGTGCGTGGACGTGGTAGAAATCTGGAACAATATGTTAGCGATCGCCCTTATGTCGCTTCTTCATTTTTAAGTGTGGCGATCGCTCAAGTCTTTAGCACTGCACTTGCAGCTCGTTGTAAACAGAAACCAGAACTGACACAAACTCCTATACCTCTGGTTGCGAAATTATCTGTTTTACCTTGTCGGGGTGGTGAAGGATTGCTACGACAGCTCTTTGAACCGTTAGGTTACACTGTTACAGCCCAAAATCACGCTCTAGATGAGAAATTTCCTGATTGGGGACAAAGCCAATACTACACTGTAGAATTGCAGCATACCCTTCCCCTTGCTGACTTGCTGAGTCATCTTTACGTTTTGATTCCGGTATTAGATGACGATAAACACTATTGGGTAGGTGATGAGGAAGTCGAAAAGCTGCTGCGTCATGGAGAGGATTGGTTAACTCAACATCCAGCACGCCAAGCAATTACTCGTCGTTACCTCAAAAGACTACATCGTCTAACTCGCGCGGCTTTAGCACAACTTGCAGAGGAAGACGAACTTGATCCAGACAGTGTTCAAGAAAGCCATGCTGAAGAAGAAGCTGCTGTAGAAAAGCCCATTAGCCTAAATCAACAGCGGTTAAATGCTGTTGTTACTACTTTAAAAGAAAGGGGCGCAACACGAGTGATTGATTTAGGTTGTGCTCAGGGGAATTTATTAAGAACTCTGGTTAAAGATAGCTTTTTTGAGCAAGTAACTGGTGTTGATGTTTCCTACCGTTCACTGGAAGTCGCACAAGAGAGATTAGATCGCCTGCACTTACCTCGTACCCAATCGGAACGTCTACAACTCATTCAAGGCGCACTTACTTACAAAGATAAACGTTTTACAGGCTACGATGCTGCTACAGTCATTGAGGTGATTGAGCATCTCGACTTACCGCGCCTTGCTGCTTTTGAGCGGGTGTTGTTTGAATTTGCTCAACCCAAAACTGTGGTTGTGACAACACCGAATATTGAATACAACGTCAGATTTGAGAAGTTACCTGCTGGAAAACTGCGACATAGAGATCACCGTTTTGAATGGACGCGCCAAGAATTCCAAACTTGGGCAAACCAAGTTGCAGAACGCTTTGGCTACAGTGTGAAATTTCAAGCAATAGGAGAGGAAGATCCAGAAGTTGGTTCTCCCACGCAGATGGGGGTGTTTAGCAATCAAATTTAAGCAACATAATCACAAAAGTTTTTATAAGTGAGATGAAAATAACTTTTCCTGAACTTTCCTTAGTTGTCCTCATCGGTGCTTCTGGTTCCGGGAAATCAACATTTGCCCGCAAGCACTTTGCGCCCTTTGAAATTTTATCTTCAGACTTTTGTCGCGGATTGGTCTGCGATGATGAAAATAATCAATCTGCTTCTGGTGATGCTTTTGATGTGCTGCACTATATTACCGCCAAGCGACTGGCAGCAGGTAGACTTACGGTAGTAGATGCTACCAATGTTCAGGTAGAAGACCGTAAAGCATTGGTGGCATTAGCACGGCAGTATCATTTTTTTTCAGTGGCGATCGCCCTCAATTTACCAGAAGAACTGTGTCACCAACGCAACCAACAACGACCAAACCGCCAATTTGGTTCTCATGTCGTGCATCGTCACACCCAATTTTTGCGGCGTTCCCTGCGTGGATTGGAAAGAGAGGGCTTTCGCTACGTCTACGTCCTCAATTCAGTAGAAGAAATGGAAGCCGTAGAAATTGAGCGTCAACCTCTTTGGAACAACCGTAAATATGAACACGGTCCCTTTGACATCATTGGCGACATTCACGGCTGTTGCGATGAACTCGAAGCATTATTACAGAAATTAGGTTACCAAATAAGTGAAGCCAGAGGAGTAGAGGATGATATTGGAGAAACAGACAGTGAGACTATGGGAAAATATCCCTCCCTCCCTCCCTTCCCCACCTACTACCATCCCGAAGGACGCAAAGCTGTTTTTCTTGGTGATTTAGTAGACAGAGGACCACGTATCCTAGATACAGTTAAACTTGTGCAACACATGGTTGCAGCAGGTACAGCTATTTGTATTCCTGGTAATCATGAAAACAAACTTTTGCGGAAATTACGAGGTAAAAATGTCAAGGTCAATCATGGCTTAGAGCAAACCTTATCAGAAATCGAGGCGTTACCAGAAGATGTCCGCAAACCCTTCACTAAAGAACTGTGTGAGTTTTTGGATTCCCTTGTAAGTCACTACGTTCTCGATGCAGGGCGGCTTGTTGTTGCCCATGCGGGCTTGAGGCAGGAAATGCAGGGACGCGGTTCTGCTGCTGTCCGGGAGTTTGCTTTGTATGGTGAAACCACTGGAGAAATTGATGAGTTTGGCTTACCCGTTCGTTACAACTGGGCAGCAGAGTACCGGAGTGAAGCAATGGTTGTCTACGGACACACACCCGTTTTAGAAGCAGAGTGGTTAAATAATACAATTGACATTGATACAGGCTGCGTATTTGGGGGTAAACTAACTGCTCTGCGTTATCCAGAGAAAGAATTAGTAAGCGTTCCTGCAGCCCGCACTTACTGCGAACCTGTCAGACCGATTTCGGAAGTGGAAAATCAAGAATCGGGCATCGGGAAGACTGCACAGCAGGAACACGACGATGTGCTCAATATTGAAGATGTACTTGGTCAGCGCATGATCAACACCCGTCTTTTGTCCAATATCAAAATACGGGAAGAGAATGCCATTGCTGCCCTAGAGGTGATGAGCCGTTTTGCTGCCAACCCGAAATGGCTGATTTACCTACCACCCACCATGTCTCCGGTGGAAACATCTCAAGCAACAGGATATCTGGAACATCCAGCGCAAGCTTTTGCCTACTACCAGAACCAAGGAATGACTGAAGTTGTGTGTGAAGAAAAGCACATGGGATCACGGGCTGTGGTTGTTGTGTGCCGAGATGAAATGGTTGCCAAGCAACGATTTGGTGTGGTGGATGAGGGTATCGGTATCTGCTACACACGCACGGGAAGGCGCTTTTTTGACGATTCAAAACTAGAGGTAGAATTCTTAGCGCGGGTCAATGCTGCCCTTTCTCAAAGTGGTTTTTGGGAAACATTTAATACCGACTGGGTTTGTCTGGACTGCGAACTCATGCCTTGGTCAGTAAAGGCGCAGGGGTTACTCCAGAAACAATATGCAGCTGTTGGAATAGCGTCACGTCTTGCCGTTGGTGATGCGGTAAGTATGTTGCAACAAGCACATGCTCGTGGGGTTGAGGTTAGCGCCCAATTGAGTCAATATCAGCAACGTGTAGATATGGCACAGCAGTACGTCGATGCTTACAGACGCTACTGTTGGTCAGTAGGTGATATATCTGACCTTAAACTGGCTCCTTTCCACATTCTGGCAACAGAGGAAAGTGTCCATACTGATAAAGACCATCGCTGGCACATGGAGCAGGTTGCAAAATTTGCTCAGTGCGATCCAGAGTTACTGCTAGCAACGATATACAAGGTGATAGATTTGACTGACCCTAGCAGTCAAGCAGAAGGAGTTCATTGGTGGGAAGAACTCACAAATGTGGGGGGTGAAGGTATGGTCGTTAAGCCGATGCAATTTGTTGTTAAAGGCGATCGCCGGATTGTCCAGCCTGCTGTTAAGTGTCGGGGACGGGAATATCTGCGAATTATTTATGGTCCCGAATATTCAACGCCTGAGAATTTGCAACGTCTACGTCAACGGGGACTATCTGTCAAACGGTCTTTGGCGATGCGGGAGTTTGCTTTGGGTGTTGAGGCTTTGGAGCGATTTGTTGCTCATGTTCCACTGCGTCGTGTGCATGAGTGTGTTTTTGGTATTTTGGCGATGGAGAGCGAACCTGTAGATCCAAGATTGTAAAAAGTTTTGTAGCCACTAGCTCATTTTTCACCGAGCAAAAATTTTTGGTCATTTTGAAGTTCCTTAATTGTTATGCAGAGAGCTTGCGAGAGCAAAACTACGAACGGAATTCAGAGACTTTATATTTCGTGATATAGTTCCGTTTTTTCATACCGATATACTTAATTGGGAAAAAGGTAATCATATATTTTCTATTACCCATGATCCATTACTGCTCGGTTAACTCGAGAAAGTGCTATTTCCTCAAGCAGTTTTCGATTAACTTTTCCTTGTTCGTTTCTAGGCAAAGTATCAACTGGAATCCATATTTTGGGAAGTTTGTAGCGACTCAGTTTACCTTCTATTGCTTGTTTTATTTGTAAAGATGAAATATTTGATTGGCAAGGAGTATAAACAGCAATAATAATTTGTCCCCAATAGCTATCTGGTAAACCGATCACCGAGACATCCAAAACTAAATCAGTAGCTCTAATAACAGCTTCTACCTCACAAGGATAGACATTTTCACCTCCGCTGATAATTTTATCACTGCTACGACCAACTATGTTGAGATGACCCTCAAAATCTAAAAAACCAATATCATCAGGATAAAAGATTTCAGATTCAGGAAATAGTTTGGGGTAATAGCCAAGCGCTAGCGAAGAACTTTGAATCGCAATCAAACCTATTTGTTGAGAATTTAAAACTTTCCCTTTTTCTGGAAAAATTAGAACTTTCGCATGAGGTAAAATTTTTCCACTACTATTGTTACCGTTGAGAAAACTTTCAGGTTTGAGTGTAGCTATTTGCGAAGCTGTTTCAGTCATTCCATAAGTAGGCGCAAGTTTTATATTATTGAATCTAGCTTTTTCAAAAAGTTCAAACCACGCAGGGGCACCACCTAGCAACACAGTTTGACAATGAGACAACCACGTTGTTAAAGTAGAATTACTCAGGAGAGATTGCAGTTGAGTAGGAACTAAGGATATGAAAAATCTCTTTGGGTCAAAATTGTACCATTTACCCGCCTTCAGTTCTTGAAAAGGAAGAATCAAAAACTGACCTCCAGATGTAAAAGAGCGGATAAATTGCATTAAACCACTAATATGAAAAAGCGGTAGTACGCAAATAGAGTTGACTTCTTTTAGTTGAAAATACTCTTGAAACCCTTGTACCGAAGCTAGAAGAGTTTCCCAGGTATGCATGACAAAACGAATCTTCCCAGACGTGCCACCTGTAGGAATCATAATCAAACTACCTGTTGGGCTTTCTACAGGAATTTGATGCTCGAATTGGCATTTGTTAGTATAGATTTGCTTAGCAACTTCACAATTTCCCCAAACAATATTTGGTTGCACTAAATCGACGACTTGTTGCCATTCAGATGAACCCCATGCTGGATTGCCTAGAAAAACATGATGCTCAGTTGAACAAGCCGCAATAAAGCTAGCAAGAAAGGAAATAGGATCTGATTCTACAAGTAAGATTTTCTGAGGATTAGGATTAGCAAATTCTCGAACTAAGGCTTCAGTTAAGGAAAGGAACTCCACCAAGTCATAACCTAACAGCCAATTATCTTGGGAGTTTTTTCTTAAATAATCTAAAGGTGTGTCCATATTTCTTCAGCGGTTGGTTGAGCAGGTGTCTGTGGTTGAAATGAAGTTGTTTCTAATTCGGAGAAAAAATCATCATTAGTAAACCAATGGGCAACTCCATAACCAGCCGCACGATTATTTTTGCTAAGTTGAGTGTTTAGCCTCAATCCAGCGCGTTTTCCAATTGGGGTTTCAAATACGGTTGAGAAAACAGCATCAATTTCGTTGTTTTGAAAAAACTGACGTAAAAGTTTTGGAGAACCAGCAATTGCAGGTTTAATCACAAAAATGTCCCGCCATCCCTGTTGATAACATGTTTTTAGCTGATGGATATTTGCCACTGATTCATCCAAAGCAAGTTTGGTAGAATATTGGTTGCTCAAGCTGAGCATAGCGTTGAATTCACTGATGGGTAACGGTTGTTCGAGAAATTCTATACCGATCTGATGGCGATCGCAAGCTTTTAGCCACTCAACAGCTTCCACAAAACTCAATCCACCGTTAGCATCCAACCGCAGCTTTGCTGTTGATGGTAAGACTAAAGCCAATTTCTCAAAAACTTCTAGCTCTTCGACAATTGAAGTTATACCAATTTTCCACTTAAATATACGGTAGCCCTGATCCCAAAGATTTCTCCATTCATCTAAAGCCGCTTTTCCTGATGGCAGCAAACCACTAAACGTGATTGATTTATCGATCTGAAATGCACCTAAGCGATTATCATAAACACCTCTCCGTGTCAAGCTCAATGATAAATCTTCCACCGCACACGATCTGATTTCTTCCCAAGCCGACTCAAAGCCAAATTGACAAGCAGGAAGTTCTGAGGGAACAGCAAACACATCATCTGTAGAGATTTCCAAAGGTAATTGATGGCAAAATTCCAGCGCTTCTTCAAAACTTTCAGAACCAAACCATTTTACGGGAGCGATTTCACCAAAACCCGCACAACCTGTTTTATCTAAAAGCCGGAGGATAATTCCTTCCCTAACTTCCCACAAGCCATGACTAGTTGCGAGTGGCTGCTTAAACTTACGTCTATAGGGGCGAAACTCAAAGCGGTATCTCATGTTCTGTATGGCTTTCACGCGCTTAAGGGTAGTTGATCATATCGGTTGCCATCTGGCAAGCTGCGCTCCTCAAGAGGATCTGTCCGTGATCGGGATAGTAACAAGTTGTTGTTGTTTATTTAATATTTTATTAACAACAATAACGTTGTTTGGGTCCAAATTAGGTCGTCCAAATTTTGGACTGGTACGGTTTATACTTATGCTTCTGGATTCTCAGTACTAGGAAATTGGATAACCTTAGGGGTGTCCTTTTTATGGACTACAGTTAAACGTCACTCATTCAAATACTTATACCCCATGTCAGAAAACCAAAATTCGCCGCAGCGCGTTAATAATGTCGATGCTCTTGTCTCGGCGAACGGCTCACTACCGCTCAAATGGAAGGGACTGAATGTAACTTACGTTTATACCGCTTCGAGCTGTTATCCGGTACACGAGCACCGCGCCATCCAGATTATAATTCCGGTGCTGACTTCCGGATTTAATGCCGTCACATTGTCGGCGACAGACAGCAGGCAAAATTCTCAAAAACTAACTTTGGAAAATGTCTTTCTTGCTCCTGCCTATCAACCGCATACCCTTTTATGGGATCAGGACACTGAAATTGTCATGTTTGATTTAGAACCCGAATTTGTCGAGAGCGCGGCGGGTGAATCATTTCGCGGCAGTCAGGTTGAGATCACGGCAATCGGCGGCATTCGCGATTCTTTAATCACCCAGCTTGGTGGCGCGCTTTATGCAGAGTTTAAGAGAGCGAGCGCGATTGGCAGAATTTACGTCGAGTCACTAGCTGTTACCCTCGCCGTGCATCTGATCCGGAACTATTCTGTATCCGAAAAGAATGTGCGGGAATTCTCGGGCGGATTGACAGGAGCGAAACTCCGCCGAGCGGTTGAATATATTAATTCTAATCTCGATCAAAACCTGTCGCTGCAACAAATTGCCGAGACAGTCGGAATGAGTCCGTATTACTTTTCCCGTGCCTTAAAGAAGTCAACCGGTTTCGCCCCGCACGCTTATCTTACTCATCAAAGAATGGAGCGTGCCAAGCAACTGCTCGCGCAAACAAGGCTGCCGATCATCGATATTGCGCTGGCTGTCGGCTTTGTTAATCACAGTCATTTTTCAACGCAGTTTCGCAAACTCGTCGGCATCTCTCCAAAAGCCTATCGTGAAGGATAATCTCTTTCAATTATCAGCAGCAAAGAAAAAATTCTAAACGCGCAAAAAGACAACAATTATCTCGAAAACCTAAAGCTTTGAGCGCCAAGGTTACCTAAAATACTTGTTAGAAAACAGAGCGCTTAAAAAAGCAGCCATCTAAAACCATAACTATTACACAGCACAAAAGTTGAATTTTGGAGAATCATATGAAACAAACAATTTTAGTAGCAGGCGGAACAGGTAATCTCGGTGGACGAATCGTTAAAGCTTTGATAAAAAGAGGGGCCTCTGTACGTGTACTTAGCCGTAACAATATTGAAAGAGTGAAAATAAAGAAACTGACCGAACTTGGTGCTGAGATCATTGCAATAGATATGTCAGATGTTGAAGAGCTAAAAAATGCCTGCCTTAGCGTGTCCTGTGTTGTCTCTGCGTTGGCAGGGCTAGACGATGTAATCGTAGATTCCCAAACGCTATTGCTTGACGCAGCCATAACTGCGGGCGTACCCCGCTTCATTCCGTCCGATTTTGCATCTGACTTTACAAAAATGCCTGAAGGTGAAAACAGAAATTTTGATTTAAGGAAAGAGTTCCATAAATACCTGGACAAATCGCCAATCGCTGCAACCTCTATACTAAATGGTGCTTTTGCAGATATATTGAGCTATAATACGCCGCTTTATAATCCAAATAACCATAGTGTCGCCTATTGGGGAGATAATTCTGACTGGAAAGTGGACTTTTCGACTATGGACAATACGGCAGATTATACTGCAGCCGCAGCGTTAGACTCCGCAACTCCAAAAATTCTCCGGATTGCCAGTTTCCAGATTAGTCCAAACGAATTGATTGCTATCGGCTCTGAAGTTAAAAAGACAAATTTTAAACTTGTCCCGATGGGAAGCTTGGAAGATTTTTCGGCCTCAAACAAAAAGGAGCGGGCGGCACACCCGGAAGGAGAAAAAGAGCTGTATCCGCATTGGCAAGCTAATCAGTATTTATATAGTATGTTTAGCGTCCAAAATAAACCGCTGGATAATGACCGATATCCTGATATCGAGTGGACAAGCGCTATTGATATAATTTCAAAAATCTAACGTACAATCATCCGTGAGAGGTTAAAATAAAGCGCCGTGAATTTGGGCTTAATTTTTGTTTAAGTCCCGTTAAGGTGGCAACAAGCAAAGGAAGCTCAGCAGTCTGTTTAAGTCAGTCGGCGCAACTCAGCAATGATTTTTTTCTGCAAAGCTTGATGTAGAGTGTAATTTTCATCCCGATTGGTTGTCACTTCAATGACAGCAGAGCGCTGATGATTAGTAGCAGCTTGGTAAGCAGCTAGGAATTCATCTGTTGTTTCTGGATGATAATAGTCAATGCCAAACATTTGGGCAGCGTGCTTAAATTCCAGCCCGTGGGGAACACCAAAGTAAGGTTCAAAGATATCTGGAAACTGAGCAATTGGTAAAAAGGAAAAGATTCCACCACCATTGTTGTTAATGACTACCACAACTAGGGGTTGAGAAAGAGATTTCAGCAGAGCAAGTGAATTTAAGTCATAGAGAAAAGCCAAGTCTCCAACGAGAACAGTCACTGGTGAATTTAAGCCTACAGCAAAACCAGAGGAAGAGGCTATAGTTCCTTCGATACCGCTTGTACCTCGGTTTGCAGCCACTGGTACGGAATTGCGATCGCCTACCGCGTACATATCCATATCCCGAATCGGCATACTACTGGCAAGAAATAATCCATGTTCTTTTGGGATATAAAGAGAAATCATTCGCGCTACAACAGGTTCACTTATTTGTTGTGAACTCAAAAGAAAATCATCAATAATCTGGTTAATTAATTGAGACTGTCGATGTAATTGTGCGACATATTGCTGATTGGGAAATTTATTAATATTTGGTAATATTTGTTGACAAAAGAGTGGAATGCTTGCTTCAATTCGTAACGATATATTATGCGTTGGATCGTGACGGAACGGGTCATCAATGATCACAACATGATTTTCTGGTTGAGATGTTTCTATCAGGTTTAGAAATATTTTGGAAGTCATGTGACTGCCAATTTGTAGAACTGTTTCTAACGGTTGTGCATTGTTAAAGATATTTGTCAATATAATTGGGTCGAAATAGTGAATTATATTTGTTAAAGAACTTTCCAAACGCATTCCTGATTGAATATCTGTAAATACTGGCCATTTTAGCTTTTCAGCTAATTTTGACACAGCTTGGATATCAGCATGGGATTTTAATTGACCAACAGCAAGAATCCCCCATTTTGTTTGATTGATAATGTCTGCTAGTTGGCTGATACTGACTTCGTTAGGTAGGACTTGCGAAGGCGTATATTGGGTATATGGTTTTTGCTTCTCTTGCCACCGAGTTAAACAAGCCAAGTACATTTCGGAAATATCTGCATTGGTAGGAGCTAGGGGTTCCCGGAACATACAATTAAGATGTACGGGGCCACTGGGTAATTTTCGGGCTTGATAAACTGCTTGATCGATGGTTGTTAATACCATTTGAGGAGAAATGTTTTCGTCAGGGCATGGCAGATCGAATTGCCATTTCACATAGTCACCATAAAGATTAAATTGTTGAATAGTTTGATTGGCACCTGTTTGCCTTAGTTCTGGAGGGCGATCGCCAGATAACACAATCATCGGCACTGCATCAGTAGAAGCTTCGATCACACCTGGAAAGTAATTGGCTGCTGCTGTTCCGGAAGTAGAGATGAGCACTACAGGATTCCTTGTCGCACGCGCATACCCAATCGCATGAAACGCTGCACCACGTTCGTCAAAACAAACAATTTTTCTCGCTTGAGAATTACGGGCTACGGCTGCCGTCAAAGGCGTAGAACGAGAACCCGGAGAAATGACAAAGTAATCCACTCCATTTCTAATTAACTCTTCAACAATCAAAGAACCCCAGAGACTATTGATATTGGACACATCAAGCGTCATGGTATTACCCCCTCCCAGCTAAATGTAGAGACGCGCTGCTTGAAGCGTCTCTACAACCCATATACTATTTGAACACTTGGTATGAACAAAAAAGAAAAAATTTGCCAATGATCGACTACCTTTACCGCTACCCACCGTTGTATCCAGGTATCCTCACTAGACGTTACAAACGATTTTTTGCTGATGTTGAACTTGCTTCTGGGGAGGTAGTCACGGCACACTGTCCGAATACAGGACCAATGACAGGGGTTTCCACTCCTGGTAGTATGGTACAGCTTTCTTTAAGTGATAATCCCAGTCGTAAACTACCCTACACTTGGGAACTGATTCAAGTACATGATAATGAACCTACTTGGGTAGGTATTAATACTATTTTATCTAATCGGATAATTAAGTTAGCTTTGGAAAAAAATCTTTTTCCACAATTGGGTAACTATAGTCAAATTCGCACAGAGGTTCCCTACGGACAAGATAAAAAAAGTCGCGTGGATTTTTTATTATCTCACTTAACTGAAAATAGTAGTAATATTTATCTCGAAGTCAAAAATACAACTTGGGCGCATGGGAAATTAGCACTTTTTCCCGATACTGAGACGACAAGGGGACAAAAGCATTTACGAGAATTGATGGCGCTTTTACCCCAAAGTCGTGCGGTGATGCTTTACTTAATTAATCGGGGTGATTGTATTGAGTTTGCCCCTGGTGATAGTACTGACCCTGTATATGGTAAGCTGTTAAGGTCTGCGATCGCCCTTGGTTTAGAAGTTCTGCCCTGCCGCTTTGAAGTCAATCCAAAAGGGATTTGTTATTTGGGTTTAGCAGAATTAGCGCTCTTCGATTAGCGGTTGAGAGTTATTCTTCTACTTCTCTCCCCTACTCCCCTCTCCTGGCAACGCACATCAGACATAAGGCGGCTTCCGGAGAATTAGGATTGATACCAGATAAACATTGACTGAAGCGATACTTTAGATCTGAACGGCCATAATTGCCCTGTAACACTTCTGCTCCGAGAGTATGTTACTTGTCATAAAAATATGGTAAAAGTTATTAGGTTAGTAAAATTTTGCATTTACATTTTTAGGTTGGGAAACAACTAAATTGGAGTGATTACGGCTTAAGTCTTTCTTACAGGTACGTTAAAATGTATGCGTTCCGGTTTCTCTTGCTCGAAATAAAACCACCTGATGTACAAGCCGCTCAAGCCACATTGAGAGCAGGAGGCATTGACTGTGAAGTGGTGTGGGTAGACAGCCGTACTGATTTTGTAACAGCACTTTCAACAAATGCGTTTGATCTGATTTTGTCAGACTATGCTCTACCTGATTTTGATGGCATGGCTGCGTTAGACACTGGAAATTATAACTCACTTCAAACCTGATGTGCTCCTCAGTGACATCGGAATGTCAGAAATGGATGGCTATATGCTGATGCGACAAATTCGGGCAATGGTACAAGGTAAGCAGATTCCCGCCGTTGCCCTTACTGCTTTTGCTGGGGAAATGGATCAGCAACGGGCACTTTTAGCCGGATTTCAAATGCATGTTTCTAAACCGATCAACCCAGAAATGCTAGTGCAAACGATCATGAGCTTAATCGCTGGCAGATAGCTGTGAATTTAACGTGTTGAGCAGTTTCATTCTTTAGATAGATGAGCAATGCCATATAAGAATAGTCTTAAGAAAATATAAATGCTTCTGCCAAAACCTTTGTCATATTGTCACCGTGGTGTATTGTGGCGTTGAGTTTGACACTCCCTGAACTATAAGTTCATTCTATTCTTAAAAGTTTGCCACGCTCCTAATATCCCAAATGTTCAATTGAACTGGCGGGTTCCCAGGCACACCGTGTTCATCCTTATAGATACGGTGTTGTCTCCTTTTACTCGTTGGCAATTCAACGATGGGCGTTTCAAACAAACAGAGCTGTTTGGGTTCCACAGAGTCCCTGTGTACTTTTATCCCACATTTTAAAGCTATTCCTAGCATTGCTGAACCACGATACTTAATGTTTAAACCACCTACGTGGTCGGCATCACCAAAGTATCCGCATTCAGTGCAAATAAATATGGCGTGAAATCTGCGGGAGAGAATACTCTCTCCCGCGAGTTTCACGTAGCAGAATGCTTAGCGGCTTTCAACTTCCCGTTCTCTTTTAGGTAACAATATCTGCAAACCCATCGATAAAGGGTAAGTCGTGGGCGTCTGCGAGGATGGGCGTGTAGCCAATTTTTTGCACCATTTCCACAAGATGTACGAGAGATATCCACACCAATCAGTAGTTTTGGCGAACCGCCTAGCGTGGCATACAAGTTGCCAGGACCACAACCTATATCAACACCCAGGCAAGACGGCTCTCCGGCACTTGAGGCGCTCATACTTACTATCTCTTGGCACCTATATGCGATATAATATAGTACACCTAAACAATGCACTGTACAGGTAATCAATTAGATGCAGTGTTCAGCTCTGTCGTCTCCTGAGTAGAAGTCAGGAGATGGCAGAGCTGGTTATAACAGAGGAATGCGATCGCTATGGGCATGACCCTTACAGAAAAAATTTTGGCAAAAGCGTCTGGTCGGTCAATGGTCGAACCAGGAGATAATATCTGGGTAAATGTTGATGTACTAATGACTCATGATGTCTGCGGTCCAGGAACCATTGGCGTTTTCCAACGCGAATTTGGTGCTGACGCGAAAGTTTGGGACCCAGAAAAAATTGTATTAATTCCCGACCATTACATTTTCACAGCAGACGAACGTGCCAACCGTAACGTTGACATTTTACGTGAATTTGCTAAAGAGCAAGGTATTAAATACTTTTACGACATCATTGACAAAGCCAATTTTAAAGCTAATCCAGACTATAAAGGGGTTTGCCACATTGCCCTCGCCCAAGAAGGTCATACCCGTCCGGGAGAAGTTTTATTTGGCACAGACTCTCACACCTGCAATGCTGGTGCTTTTGGTGAGTTTGCGACTGGGATCGGTAACACGGACGCCGGTTTCATTATGGGTACTGGCAAGCTGTTAATTAAAGTTCCTCCTACCTTGCGCTTCTTTTTAGATGGTGAAATGCCTTCTTACCTCTCAGCAAAAGACTTGATTTTACAAATTATTGGTGATATTGGCGTTGCAGGAGCAACTTACCAAACGATGGAGTTTGCTGGTGAGGCCGTTCAACGGATGACGATGGAAGAACGGATGACTTTGTGCAACATGGTGATAGAAGCTGGTGGGAAAAATGGCGTCATTGCACCAGATGAAACGACTTTTGAGTACGTGCGATCGCGTACTAATAAGCCGTTTGAAGCCGTTTACACAGACTCTGATGCCAAGTGTCGCGATTACCATTATGATGTTTCTCAAATAGAACCAGTCGTCGCTCAACCTCATTCACCTGATAACCGGGCGCTAGCACGAGAATGCAAAGATGTCAAGATAGACCGGGTTTACATTGGTTCTTGTACGGGCGGTAAAACCACTGACTTTCTCAATGCAGCTGAAGTTCTCAAAGGTCGAAAGGTGAAGGTACCTACCTACTTAGTACCCGCGACTCAAAAAGTTTACGAAGATCTGTTTAAAGTCAAGCACGCAGGGCAAACTCTGTCGGAAATTTTCTTAAATGCAGGTTGCATTGAACCTGCCGCACCTTCATGCGCCGCTTGTTTGGGTGGTCCTAAAGATACCTTTGGACGCTTGAATGAACCGGAAATTTGTGTTTCCACCACAAACCGCAACTTCCCCGGACGCATGGGTAATAAAGAAGCAGGAATTTATCTCGCTTCCCCCTACACAGCTGCTGCTTCTGCACTCACTGGATATGTGACAGATCCGCGTGAATTTATCTAAGAATAGGTGTGTGAAAGGTTTAATGTATATAATATCTGGGTACATCCAATGTTATGTTAAACCCGCCCCTCTAAGAGTAGGGAGTTGTAACTATTGATCTCCCTCTCTCTCCCTCTCTCCCTCTCTCCCTTTCCCCCATTCC
Source organism: uncultured Scytonema sp. (assembly GCA_937873135.1). GTDB lineage: Bacteria > Cyanobacteriota > Cyanobacteriia > Cyanobacteriales > Nostocaceae > Rhizonema. The sequence goes on from CALMVQ010000083.1 coordinate 39,871, forward strand.
CCATAACAGATGATTATTTTAGTAATGGGTGTCTCTGGTTCTGGTAAGTCCTCAGTCGGAGAACTATTGGCAAAGTCTTTACACTGGGAATTTAGTGATGGTGACTCTTTTCACCCTTCAGCAAATGTCGATAAAATGCGGCATGGTATTCCCCTGACAGATGCCGACAGGATGCCTTGGCTGAAAGACATCCAAGCAGCCATAAAACATTGGTTGCAGGAAAATAAAAACTGCGTACTGGTGTGTTCAGCTTTGAAAGAAAGCTATCGCCAAATGCTTTTGGTGGATCACGAACAGATGAAGCTGGTGTATTTGAAGGGTTCGTTTGAACTCATCAAACAACGATTGCAAGAGCGTTCCCACCACTATATGCCTCTAGAACTCCTCCAAAGTCAGTTTGACACTTTGGAGGAACCAACTGATGCAATTAAGGTGGATATTTCCGAACCACCAGAAGTCCTTGTACAGAAGATTATGGCGAGTTTGGGAATATAACGTATGTTCGGTTTTCCGATTTGGGAGAGAGTCAGGATTTTAACCTGACATCCCAAATCTGGTTATTTTTGTTCTGAATCGAGGAGAGTACCTTCTAAATTAGCTCCTTCTAAATTGGCTCCATTCAAGTTAGCCTGATGCAAATCGGCTTGACTCAAATTGGCGTCTGTTAAGTCAGCAACAACTAAGTCGGCTCCACTTAAATTAGCATTATCTAGATTGGCAGCACTTAGGTTCGCTTCGTGGAGATTAGCCTCACTTAAAGTCGCATCTATCAGATTTGCTACAGTCAAGTCAGAATGAGTTAAGTTGGCATGATCAAGTTTAGCGCCGTCTAAAATTGCTCCATCTAGGATGGCTCCAGTTAAGTTCGCTCCAGTGAGATCTGCTTGAGTTAAATTTGCCCCATTCAAATCTGCCTCATTCAAACTAGCTTGAGTCAAATTTGCCCCATTGAGATTAGCCCCATCTAAAGTAGCCTTATCTAATATGGCTCCACTTAGATTGACTCCCTCTAAATTAACCTCACTTAAATCGGCTCCTGTAAAGTCTCTGACACCTGCTGCATATTTTGAGAGAATTTCTGCTGCTTCCATAACTATTTACCTACTTAAATATCTACAAATTAGGTAAGCCATCAGCCATTTAGTTTTATGAGCCAAACAATTTATGAACATAGCTGACGGCACGAGTGCTGATTACTGATTGCTATTTAGGTTTTTAATAATTCTAACTCATCAAAAATTGCTCCATCCAAATCAGCCCCTCTCAAGTCTGCCCCAGAGAGATTTGCACCTCTCAAATCAGCTTCCCTCAAATTGGCATTCTGCAAGCAAGCGTAGCTTAAATTTGCTTCTCTTAAGTCTGCCCGTAACAAATTAGCTGATACCAAATTAGCCCTCACCAATTGCGATTGGTTCAAGTTAGTATCACTGAGATTGCTCTCTCGAAAATCTACTGCCGTCAAATTTGCTCTGCTGAGATTAGACTTACTCAAGTCAGATAAAATCAGCGACGCCCGACTTAGGTTAGCTTCAGCTAAAGACAGAGAGCAAAGCTTTGCACACCTTAAATTAGCATTAACAAAATTTCTCTCTCCTATTGTATACCGCTGCAAAAGCTCACGAGATGTGAGTCTCTTTAAAAGAGCAAAAGAAACACCTGGATAACACCATGCAGTTGCCATCAGAGCAGCAGCAGTATTAATTGCCACCTCGTCACATTTATTCACAGTCACACCGTTGCACCCATCCCATTCACCATTCAGCATAAAGGCAATTTCTTGAGCGCCAGCAATTGATTCAAACAGGAGAACTGATTTTTGTTTCTGTTTTAACAAGCTGTTTAAGCTTGTTGATATCATGTTTTTCATCTTTTAAACCTCTATGAAGTGTTTAGATGGTTCTTTCTTCCTTTTTTGAAGAGGATCGTAAATTCATTCTTTGGAATACCTTTTGCATTAAAAAGGTTACGACTACGATTAATAAAACTATAGCTAATATCGGCACAAAGACAGCCATTGCTGATAAGACAATTGAACTGCCAGCTTCAATTGTCGAAATTGCAGCGTTACCAATTCCACCTGTCAATGCTGTTGAAGACAAGCGAACCATTCCCATCAAAGTTTGAATGATACCCGCAGAACCGCCACCTGCAATCACTGCTATTGTCCATCCTAGTAAAGGATCAGTTGATTCGTGAACCAAGGCTTTGGTAATGAAAATTCCAACTGCGATCGCCCCTGGTGTAGAAATAGTATCTAGCAAATTATCAATCCATGGGACGTAATAAGCTGCAATTTCAATACAAGTCGCAAATGCAAATGCCAAAAGTGCTGGATAAGTTCCAATCCATTGAAAATCAGATGAAAGCGGCAGATGTCCATATATTGCGGCAATACTCATAACCAATGGTGGGACAAAAATCCGAAAGCCACAAGCTGCACTCAACCCAATCCCCATTGCAATACTCAAAAAAATATCCATAATTACATAAATTTATATAAGACAAATTCCTCTATAGATGCGGGTAAAAAAGGGAATAAATATTGAGCTATACTGCTATAATTCCACGCGCTTTCCTCCTGGGATTAAAGCTTGGACACTAAAGAGTGCTAGCGATACACGTCTTGAAATACATTTTTTGGCTTGAAAGACACGAATGTATTATTTTTTATAAATTTATATTCAGCCGGATACTATTCTTTGAAAGAATAGCAATTCTTAATTGTATCTCCTGAACTTACTTCTGTTTTGTCAATCTCGAAAAACAATAATCTAAGCAAAATTATGACATTTTAATTAAAGAAAGCTTTGAGCCTTTATTTCCTAATAGTAATTATACTTCGTAACTTTAAGTTGGAAAGTCAAGTTAGGAAAGACCTTCAGATATTTTCTTTTCACATAATAACAAAAATAGGTTATATAGAAGATTTTTCTAACAACCGTAAGCAAAACATTGTAGATACGATCTTTATCTCTATAAAAATATCAAATTTCTTGTAAGAAAATAACCATCTAGAGTCAGAAAAAAGTTCTTGCTAAAGTTAGAGAAATTTGATTAGCTAATCACCAAGCCATTATGCACAAGAGTAATTTCAGCAGAACTTTAAGATTTGAGGTATAGCAGATTCCAACCGAATAAAGTACATTCGTAGGGGCGTTCTGTGTAGGGTACGGCTGTTCGCCTTCATGCTACCTAACCTACACAAGTCATCCATAGTCGATAGCTGCTCTCCTTGAACACTATCACGGAGTGGTGAATGAGAGGCTATTTGCGAAACTAGCTAAAACCGCGTATTATACTCAATTGCTGCACGAGTGTCATCAGATAAATTTGTAGAAGTACGCACGCGAATTTTGGAATTAAATCGGTAGTTAACCCCGAATTGAGGGGGATCACTCGTTGTCAAAATCTTGAGAACAGAAAAGTAAAAATTGCGATTTATATCGACTCCTGCTTCTGCCGCCAAATCCAGGGAAGAAGAGGAAGAACTTGAGTTAGAGGCATTTCTCCTTGTATTTGTCGTGTCATAGGAAAGCGTTGGGTAGAGACGGAATTCGCTCAAGCCTAGCGCATTACCAATTTGACTAAAAGTTTGTTGAATATTGAGCGCTGAACTTGCTAAGTTGGCAAGTCCTAAGGTACTATCACCACGTCCTAGCGTTTGTATAAAGGTACCACCAAGTAAGGCAACAATTTCTGATTTGCTATATGAAGGATTACTTGTCAGTTCCAAACCGTTGTTGATTTGACTGGCAGGACCTTGAATTCTAGCATCAACACTAACACTGTTGACAGTGTCTATATTTGTAGTGATTGATTGGTTAATTTCCGACGAAAAAGGTGAGGTTGTGGTGGCAAACTGTGAGGGGTTTGCATCTAGTACCTTGGTTGTTAGGCTGATATTCAAATTCGGATCACGAGGTTGACTCGCAGTAAAAGTTGCTGTTTGTCTGGAGTTACGGGCAAGAGTAAACTGGGTAGAGAACAAATTCAAGCTTCCTCCCGTCAACCGGATCATTCCCTCTGGTACAGGAGCCTTTAACGGACCGTTGACAGTCAGGGTACCAGTAGCTTGAAAATTAAGAATCGGTGGACGGGTGATGTCTACCTTCTGGCCCAGCGTCAACCGTAGATTGTTAAACTGTGGTTGTGGCGTTGTGTCATTAGCATCAGGAGTGCTAGGCTTGGTCTGTTTAAGCAGCTCTTTTACATCTGGTGTAATGCTAAGAGAGTTGCTGTCGCTAAGGGAAGTAGCGTTGGCAGATGCCAGCAGCAAGACCTTACCATCTGCTAACTGTACGTCACCGCCAATTGTCGGATTAAGAACAGAACCAGTAATCTGTACATCGCCGTTCACACCTCCTTTATACAGTCCCTTGAGGTTTACCGCTAATTGGTTGAGGTTGACATTCAGGCCATTATTTGTCGTCTGGTCGTTGTTGAAAATAGGAAGTTCCCCTTTTACGGCTACTGTACCTTGGCTAAATTTACCTTGGAAATTTTCCACTACAACCTGGTCAAGATTAAACCGTGCGCTGCCTGTAACATTTGTGAGTTTTTCTGGCAAAGCTTGTGCAGAAAATGTGGCATTGTTGATAGAGGCAAATCCATTAACCAAGGGCTTTTGTAGAGTTCCGCGTACCGTCAGGTCAACTTGTCCCTGACCATTGTCAAAGACCACCTGATTCGTGAACAGGTTTAATAATGCCAATCCCTCATTTTTGACATTCACTTCCAGACTAATTTGATCGGTGTCTGGTGCCACGGACGCAAAAGGTAATTTGTAGGGGATACTGCCAGCAATAGTTAGAGGTTCCGCTCCAGAAACTAAGACTTTACTGCCAAAGCTCAAGCGCCCTTTATTATAGCCAAAATTAGCTGTGGCTGATTCCAGTGGCTTCTGATTCAAAGTTGCGTCGGCTATTTGTAATTGACCTTGTGCTTGCGGATTATCAAGACTGCCTGATATAGCTGCTGTCGCGTCGAGATTACCTGTTAAACCAAATGGCAGTTTGACAAAATTATTCAACACCTGTATGGGAAAATTTGAGACTTGCAACTGACCTGATTCCACAGTGCTACCAATTTTCCCCGTGAAAGCAATTAGCCTTTTGTCTGACTCTATTCGCAAAGGTTGCAACGTTAGTACACCTTTTTCAAAGCCCCCCCTCGCAATCAGCTGCTCTACTTTATAGAGGCGATCTGGTTCGTTCTCTTTACCCCACACAATATTTTGACTGTTGACATTAAACTGCGCGCTCAGTCCGTTAGCTGAGGCCGTATCTACACTTGCCTCAGCGTTAAAAGTTCCTTTTAAATCAGCTAAATTAGGTATGAAAGAATTATTGCGTCGCTGTTGAAGCTCTTTTGTTCGCAGTGCTTCAATTTCAGCAAAGCGTTGTAGCTGGGTATATAAAGGCTGCTCTGGCAACCCTACAGGATCAGTACTGATATCGGCTGCCTTGCCGTAGATTGGCGCTGCCATAGAAGGTTTTCTGAAATCTTGCAAGTCGAATAGCTGTAATGCTGTCAGGACATCTTGAATTTGTCCCTGAGTAACGTTGACTTTACCTTGCACTCGAGGACCTTTAGGAGTTTGGGTGAGAGTTGCTGCAAGAGCATAGCGACTGTTACCTTTGTTAAATTCGCTACTTATCAAGTTAGCCGTACCATTGTTGTAGCTAAATTGTGCTTGCAAGCTGTCACCTACAATGCGACCAACTTGCGGTTTAGCGACAGCTACACTCCCCACCGTGGCATATGTCTTCTTATTTACCTGAACATTTCCATTTAGCAACCCGGCAAGAGTTGCTGTACCGAGACGAGTATTGGGAGGCGGTGTCAATTTCAAAATCGCCAAGGGGAAGTTGTCTACTTTCACAGCTAAATTATCCCCTTGGGATTGTCCTTGTGCTATGGCATTCTCCCACCTCACAGTAAAAGATTCCGGGCTATTGTTAGCGTCTAAACTGGCGGCAATGCGATCGCGAGTTCCTGTCAAATCTAAAGACGCACCTTGTCCCCGTACTGCCTGAACATTCCCACTTAACACAGGTTCAAAAGCCAAATTATTCACCACCAAGTTTCGCAACCTGAGTTGCCCTTGAACGTTCGGCACAGGGAGCTTACCCGTAACTTGTCCGCTAAAGTCTGCCATTCCTGTTAAAGCCACTAAACTAGGAAGCTTGACAGGTAACTTTTGGAGATTGTAATTTTGAGCTTGGATGTTAAGATTTATACCCGTAATCTCCGGTACTCCGGCTTTCTGTGCATTGGCTAATATGTAACCACTTACGTTTAAATCCCGAGCCGTCGCACGTTGGAGGGCCAGCTTTTCTCCATCCCAATTGATCACTGCCGTCAGTGGTTCAGTGAAACCAGGAATACCTTTGGATAACTGTACCTGACCAGCCGCCTGTATATTTTTGAGAGACGCTAAATTCTTGGTGTCTAAAATATTACCTGCCACCTGGAGCTTACTGCCCAACTGACCCTGTAACTGTGGTGAAAACCGATTGAGTTCTACACCTGAAGTCGCAATTTCAGCTTGATACCGACCTTCGGCCAATTGGATATTGGAAGCGGTGACTTTGCCACCTACGACATTCAATTGTGCTTCACCTGTAGCTTGGAGAGTTTGTGGTTGGACGGATTCCGCTGAGCCTGCCACATTAAACTGCCCGGTTAAACTTCCTTGAAATTGCTTGGGAACTTGTGGCGCTAATTGCAAAAGTTGCAAATCATTCGCTTGGACTCGTGCTTGATAAACACCTTCCTCTAGTCGGATGTTCGAGACGTTTACTCTACCACCACCAAGCGGCAAACGGGCTTCACCTGTAGCGCGTAAGTTTTTGATGTTCAGTGCATTTGTATTTCCCGCAATTTGGAACGTACCCGCCAATGGGCCGCCTAGTGCTGGCGGTGCCTGTTTCAAGATCCGTCTCAAATAGAGATTATCTGCTACAAGTTGTGCTGCAAAGTTTTGGTCTTGTAGCTGCACGTTAGAAACCGCAACTGTCCCACCCGCAATTTGTAGTTTAGCGTTTTCAGTACGAATGCTATTGATTGTAAACGGACCTGTATTGCCTGAGAGTAGAACACGACCATTAAAGCGTGGATTATTCAGAGAAATATTTTGCAATTGACTGGGGTTGATGAAGCGTTCCGCCTCAATCTGGGAAGCATCAACGATCGCTGTATATTTCTGGTTTGCCCAACTTCCAGACCCTTGTACCGTACCACCAGCTACATTAAAAGCAACATCGCGGAATAAGAAGGACCTATTTTGAGTGATAATTGTCGCCTGTCCGTTTGTCGGGTAGGTTGCATTGGGTGCTTGCAATTGCACTTGTGTTTGGACTTTACTCGGAACACCAGTCACTTTGGCTGTCGCAGAGACAATGCCGAGTTTTAATGGGGCTTTGATGTCGTAAGCGGAAGCGATCCCGTCCCCGGAAAGATTCTTTGCCGTGAAATTCAAATCCAACTGCGGAATTTGACTCAGTTGTTGGATTGTACCCCCACCCGTGACTTCACCACCGATTGTGGGTTGTGCTTGAATATCGTTGAGGTTAATAACCGATGCTGTTGGGGAATAGACAAACTTGCTGCGGAAGCTATTAAGATTAACTTTATCGACTATGGCAGGCTTGGTACTCGTCACCGTGCCTTTAAGAATAGGCTGAGTGCTTGCGCCAACAACCTGTACATCAGCTTTAACTTCCCCAGCAACAGACACGGGTAGTTTTAATTTGAGTGTTTCTTGGGCATTAGCAAGACTGACTGCATTAACACGCGCTGCTATCTTGTAACCAGTCTTGGTATCAATAGTCCCATTAGCCACCAGAGGTATTTTCCCGAAGCTTGTCCTCATGTTATCCAACTGCACTTGAGTTCCCTGAAAGCGGAGGTTTCCTTGGGAATTGATAAACGGTTGTGGTGCTTTGGGAACTTGAGCTTGAACTCCTTGGACACTGGCGCTTCCTTGGATGGAAAATTGTTGCTGTTGTTGTGGTGTGTAGTGGACGTTCAAGTCGCCTTGGACTCGACCTGCCTGTAAGTCTAATGGTAATGTGACTAAGCGACCGATATCAGCCGCAACTAAATCTTGCCCTCGCAGTTGTAAGTTTGATTCTAGAGTTTTTAGTCGTGCATCTCCTTGAATTGAAAAGTCTCCACCACTATCTGCTTGTCCGCCAACGTCAAACTTAGCCAACTCATTGTTGTTGAGAAGCTGTGCAGAACCATTCAGTTGGGAAAAGGTGACTGGCGTTGAGGAGAGAGGAGGAGTGGAAGTGGGAGATGGTGTCTTTGGATATGGTAATAGCGCTACTTTGGCATTACGAAGCCAAATTTTGTCTAAAACAGTTTTAATTGGTCCTTGTTTACCTGGTGGAGCTAACTTAGTGTTAATCCAGCGCCCTTGTTGGTCCTGTTGAAGGTAAACATCAGGATCAACTAGGGTTACGTCTAGTTTTAATGTCCGATGAAACAGTAACTGCAATGGGTCAAAACCTACCTCCACACTATCGACCGAAGCCCTAGCCGGATCTGTAGATGTTGCTGGAACCACTGAAGCCCCAAACTCTAATCCTGTCAGCGAAATTTCCTTGACTTCACCCAGTTTGACAGGACGGTTAAGTGTTGTGGTGAGACTGCTTTCTGCTAAAGGCACTAAATCTTTGTGAACAAAAACCCACAAACGCCAAGCACCGCCTGCAAGTCCAACCAGCGCCAGACCGCCCAACGCAAAGCTGCCACGACGAACCATCAACCACTTACGGTTATTATTATCGGAATTGGACTGATTCTCTGGATTGGGAGAGTTAGTCATTTCATCGACTCACCGGATTTAGCTGGCACACTATCTATTTATGCCACTTTTTTAGGATAACTGACTATACCAAATTGAGTCATTTGATTTTGGATTTTCTATAACTGATGCGCGGATTTTAGATTTTAGATTTATTCTACTGATGAATCCGCTTGCTCTGTCGCATCAGGGGATCATCAAGCAGCAAGAATTATGTCAATAACAATCTTGTCAGCCTAAAAAAATATTAAGAATATTAACAATTGTATGAGTCCACTCAAAAGTTTCCACTCTATCTGGGAATGAACAGAGGTATCCATTTTACTGTAAAAGATTGACGCTTGACTGAAGTTCTGTGCTTGTTTGTAACACTTAATAGTGAAAGCTTTATCCCTGAACTTAAAGTATGGGGGATGAGCGATTAGTAAAGAACCCCGGCTTATACGAAAAATACTCATATTCGGCAACCGAATATGAGTGAAGAAACTGGAGGTATGGTACATGATGCAAAAGTCATGTTTAATATAGATCAAAAATAGAAAATATTTAGATGCTTACACCCATGCGTGTTTTTGTGTTGATTTTCAATGCCCGAACAGAAAATGAGGGAATTCACACAGTTCGGGTGGGCGATCGCAACAAGATTCTGATGTTTGAGTCGGAAGACGATGCCACGCGCTTTGCCCTAATGTTAGAAGCTCAGGATTTTCCCTCACCGACAGTAGAAGAGATTGATTCTGAAGAAGTTAAGCAATTTTGCCAAAGTGCTGACTATGATTGGGAAATAGTTCCAGAAAACGTTGGTATCGTCCTTCCTCCAGAAACTAATGTTGAAGAAACTGACTGGAAACTAGACTCCGAGGTAGAAAACACCGATCTCCAACGGAAAGCGCCAGAAAAACCGGAATTGTCTGATACCGAACTAGATAGTCTTCGCCGTAAATTAGAGGGGTTGTTGTAAATGGTCACGATTTACTAGGAATGTGGTTAGTTGCTAATTGTTGGTCGCGAACGTATTATCGACTCACAACTAACAACCAACAACTAACAACCCACAAAGGACAAACAACAAATGACGTTGCAGGAACGCGGAAATCTTTTAACGGAGCAGGTCAACCCTAGTAGTCTTAATTTAGACCAGATCAGTTCAATAGAATTGGTAGAACTGTTTAATAGCGAAGATGAAAAGGCAGTGGCTGCGGTTGTCGCGGCTAAAGTTGAGTTGGCTCAAGCAATAGACACAACAGCAGAGCGTTTACGTCAAGGAGGACGCCTATTTTACATTGGTGCGGGAACGAGTGGTAGGTTAGGGGTTCTAGACGCAGCTGAATGTCCACCTACTTTTTGTACACCGCCAGAGTTGGTACAGGGGATTATTGCTGGTGGTGCTGGCGCACTCGTTCGCAGTTCTGAAGATTTAGAAGATCGTGCTGAAGATGGAGAAGCGGCGATTCGAGAGCGACAAGTTACGCAGATGGACGTCGTTGTGGGTATCACCGCAGGCGGGACAACGCCTTTTGTCCACGGGGCATTAAATGCTGCCTGTCAACGGGGAGCCACGACTATTTTTATCGCTTGTGTTCCCATCGAACAAGTCAAGAGCAACGCTGAAATCGATATTCGCCTTTTGACAGGACCAGAAGTGCTAGCGGGTTCAACTCGTCTGAAAGCTGGTACGGCAACAAAGCTCGCTTTAAATATCCTTTCTACGGGTGTTATGGTTAAGCTGGGCAAAGTTTACGGCAATCGCATGGTAGATGTGGCGGTGACAAATCAAAAGTTACGCGATCGCGCTTTGCGAATTTTGCAAGATCTCACAGGCTTGAGTCGTGAAGCCGCAGGTTTCTTACTAGATCGCAGTGGCAAGTGGGTGAAGTTAGCACTCTTAATGCATTGGACTGGTTTAGAAAAAGAAGAGGGCTTGGAGCTATTATCACGATATCAAGGTAATGTCAGGGCCGCAATTGCAGAAATTAAGGAAAAGTAAGCAATGAGCTATCAGCTATTAGCTTGCATGACTTGTAAAAGGTCATCACGCTCAACAAAGAGTGACAAACCAAGTTTGAATGCCTGGAGAAGGTGAAAAACAGAACTGACCATAGTCATTATTCTGTCAGCTAAAATTCCACAGCAGCGCTTCAGCAGCCAAGCATCAACCATCTACAAATCTTTATCCCCTTCACGATACGCAGGCATACTGTTATAACGAGCCAACAGAACCTTTGTCACCAAGGACAAACTATCGACGGCAGTCTTAACTTTTAATCTATCAGCATGTATGACTTGTAGTGGTAAGGCGATAAATTTGAATACTTATACAACCGTTGTTCATGATTGACTGCTGAAGCGCTGAAGCGCTAATTGCTTGTGAACAACTTAGTACGCTCTAGCAAAGATGACTTGTTGATTTGTAGATTTGCCAGTGTAAAAGCATTTACCCGTACCTTCCTGGTCTAAAGGAATGCAGCGACTTGTTGCTTTTGTTTCTTCTTTGATTTTCTCCTCATCATCCGCACTGCCATCAAAGTAAGCTATGTAGAAGCCTGGTTTGTTCTCGATAGAATTCTTGAATTCTTCATATGTGGAAATTGTATAAGTATGCTGACGCTGAAACTCCTGAGCTTTTTTGAAGAGATTATCTTGAATTTCATTCAACAATTCGAGAATGCGAGATTCAAGCTCATCTTGATGTATTATAATTTTCTCTCCTGTATCGCGTCTCACCAGTACAGCATTATTCTTTTCCATATCTCTTAGACCAATTTCCAGTCTGATAGGGATACCTTTCAATTCCCAATCATTAAATTTGAATCCTGGACTCAAGTTTTCTCGGTCATCAAGTTTGAATGAAAAAGCTCCTAGTTCTTTAAAGCGTTTCTGTATTTGTTGGAAGCAAGAAATTACTTTTTCTTTCTCAGCCTCTTTACGATAGATAGGAACACCAATAACTTGTAACGGAGCAATCTTTGGAGGACAAACAAACCCTTTATCATCCGAGTGAACCATGATTAAGGAGCCAATTAATCTTGTCGTGATTCCCCAACTTGTTGCAAACGGATACTGACGAGTTCCATCAGCCGCCAAATATGTGACGTCAAAAGCTTTCGAGAAAGTCGTTCCGAGGTTATGACTTGTTCCAACTTGGATAGCACGTCTATCCTGAGTCATGGTTTCAATTGTGTAAGTATGTTCGGCACCAGGAAACTTTTCGTTCTCAGTCTTACGTCCGGCAAACACTGGTATTGACAAATACTGTTCTACAAATGTTCTGTAAACTCCCAGCATCTGCTTGGCTTCTACTTCAGCCTCCTCAGGAGTAGCATGGGCTGTATGACCTTCTTGCCAGAGAAACTCGGTCGTGCGGAGAAAAGGTTTTGTTCTCATCTCCCACCGACAAATATTCGCCCATTGATTTAAGAGAATGGGTAGATCTCGATAACTTTGAATCCAATTTCGATACGCTGACCAAATAATAGTTTCGCTTGTTGGTCTGACAACAAGTGGTTCACCAAGTTCAGCATCAGGATCTACTCCGATTTGTCCGTCTTCATCAAGTTTTAACCGATGGTGGGTCACCACAGCACACTCTTTGGCAAATCCGGAAACATGCTGTGCCTCTTTAGAAAAAAAACTTACAGGTATGAATAAAGGGAAGTAGGCATTGACATGATCAGTGTCTTTGAACATTTTGTCTAAGATTTGCTGCATGTTTTCCCAGATAGCATATCCTTCTGGTCTGATAATCATGCAACCGCGAACATTCGAGTCCTCAGCGAGTTTAGCCCTCTCTACAATATCTAAATACCAGCGAGAATAATCTTCGTCACGTCTGGTGATTCTGAGCGCATCAGCTTTGTCATTTGCCATCAAGCTATTCCTCTTGAAACGAAAAAGTTATAAAACTTTAACACTCTACGGGCTAAAGCCACGGAGATTTTAAAGACTTCGCAGTCATTATATCTTGGTTGCCCTGATTTCCCGGTTTACCTTCTTTGAATGGGATGAGCTTGTGGAGTGCTGTGCTTAGATGCACGTCAGCTTATTCTTCAAGTGATTTAGCTGGTAATTCGACTGCTGTAACATCAATTGTACCTTCTGGCGTGAAGCGCTGAAAATGCCCCTGTTGCACCAATAACTGTTCTCCACAGTTAGGGCACTGTAACTGTATGTTATTTAAACCACTAAATTCATGTCTACAGACAGGACAGCGATCGCTCACCAAGTTGTATTGCAGCCACCAGCGAAACCCAAAAAATGCGACAATGGGTGCAAAGAAAAGTAAAGCAACTATAATTAGTAAGGAGTTAACCAACCAACCGCCAAATGACGCCAGCAACCATATAACTGCTAACAGGGTTAACCAAGGGCGGAGATTAGACAAATTAAACTGAAAGGTTTTAAAGCTCATTTTTTAAATGTCGTCTTGCTCTCCCTCTAGGATAGCGAGTTTAATCAGGACTCGATAAATTTACCAGCAACTCATTATGGTATGGAGAATAACCATCAATTGGGCGGCAAGTATTTGAGAAACTTAGCTCTCACATGCTCCCACATCTGCTCAGACAATAAGTGCCCCTGGTTCTCTTCAATGAAGTAAGTAAAGCTTTGTTGACAATTTTCATAAGCCTTCTCAATCGTCTTTATAGCTATCCTGACATCGAAAATCGGACTATGTCTATCCTCAGTACCGAAATTGAGGTGTAAGGGACGAGGAGCAATAAGCGCCACAATGTCCGGCGTATCTCCGTATTGGTTCAAACCGGGAATGAAGATCCCGAATCCAGCAAGACGACGATTTTCGTAAATAGCAGAGTAGGTCGGTAATGCACAGTTTCCCACAAGGCACTTGAGTCGTTTTTCCCAAGGACCAACAAGCCATGTGAAAATTGAACCAAGCGAATGACCGTAACAACCAATTGCACTAGCATTCACATCAGATCTCCAGCACAAGTAGTCGATAGCTCTACGCATATCGAGTATGTATTTCCATGCAAGACATTTCCCGTTGACGAGATAGCGTAAGAATATAAAGCGTTCAAAGTCACCACCACGAAGAATAGAGTCTTGTCGCTCCTCAAAACACAGGGCGTCTGGACAAAACACAACATACCCAAGACGTGCGAGGGCAACACCTGTGAACTGTGTCGGATCGCCTATAAGACCGGCAGGCTCACTCTTTCCCAGCGCCCAATTATTGTTATGCTGATGCCAAACAGCAATTGCTGGGGCTCTTGAAGTGGGAGTCACATGATCTGGTACAAGAACATATGCAGCCACACGCTCCCCTAGTTCGACTTGGTATGTTACTTTCTCAATTCGATATCCGACGCGTGCTATCGAATCCTCTATTTGTGGAGCAAGCGGACAAGGTTCGGGCCACTCGCCTCCTAAGCATTTAAGAAGATTCTCTTGAAAGTCTTTTAAATCTTTCATTTGTAGTTTAGGTATTTAACTATATCAATATGAGTAGCTTCCCTGATTTTTCCCTTGCAGGATATCAAGTTGAACGCTTGCTGGGAGAAAATCGCGACGGTGGTCGCGTCACTTACGTGGCGAATAATATAATTACTCAGACCCCTATAGTGATCAAGCAGTTTCAGTTTGCAAGATCTGGTGCCACTTGGTCAGACTACGATGCACATCACCGAGAAATTCAAGTGTTGCGACAACTGGATCATCCAAGCATTCCTCGTTACCTTGATTCCTTTGAAACCCCATCTGGTTTTTGTTTGGTACAAGAATATATTCCAGCTAACTCCCTTGTGGAAACGCACCATTGGACACCTAAGCAAATTAAGCAAATTGCTAAGGCTGTCTTAGAAGTTTTAGTCTACTTGCAATCAGCAGATCCCCCAGTGATTCATCGGGATATTAAACCCGACAACATCTTGGTTAACCGTCACGAGAAAAAGGTTTATCTGGTCGATTTTGGGTTTGCTCGTATGGGTGGTGGAGAAGTGGCAGTTAGCAGTGTGGTTAAGGGCACTTTAGGATTTATGCCACCAGAACAGATGTTCAACCGTCAGTTAACCGAAGCATCAGATCTGTACAGTTTAGGTGTGACGCTGATGTGCTTGCTGACACAGACAAAATCAAGCGAAATCGGTAATTTAATAGATTCAGCTTATCGCATCAATGTCAAACAGCTTATCCCTTCTCTCAATCAAAAGTTTGTTGACTGGTTGCAAAAAATGGTAGCACCTGAGCTAAAGAATCGCTTCGATAATGCTGCTGCTGCTTTGAACGCATTACAGCCAATTGATGTTGTTGGCAACACCCCAACCCCAAATAAGCAAGTTTTTACTCGCAAACTTAGTCCGGTAGCTATGGCAGTCGCGCTAGCGGCTCTCTGTCTTATTGCCATCTTAGGCACAACAAAAATAATTTCTATAATTTCTCATTCCGGAGATCATCATCGAACTGAGAAACACGACAAGAAGAAAAAACATCACTATGACAGAGATGATGACGAGAAAAAAGACCAATATGACAAGGGTGATGATCAAGATAAAGATGATGACGATGACTAACCTAGGACAAAGTCATTGACAAAAATCATCAAATACAGTAAATGATTTTTCCTAAAATTCGTATTTCGTAATTGAGCTACAGTATTTACCGATCTTTCGACATTGTCAAAAGCTGCTGTTGCAAGCGTTGCTGGAAAGCGTCTATACCAAAGTGCGCGATCGCCTCTTGTCGCAGCCACTGTCTATCACACCGTGGATCATCTCCTTGAAGAATTTCTATACAAGCAGTAGCTACTGCTTCCTTGTCACGGTATGGAACTCGCCATCCCAGCTTACCATCTTGTAACGGCTCGGCTGACCCATCAGCATCACCAGAGAGTACTGGGACGCCACAAGCCATCGCCTCTAGATAGACAATGCCAAAACCTTCTTGAGAAGGCATCACGTAGGCATCCGCCAGGCGGTAGTGTGCAACGAGTTCTTCAGTAGGAATAAATCCAGCAAAAATTGTACGCTCAGCAACACCTAAATCTTTAGCAAGTTGTGCCAATCGAGGTTGGTCATCACCACGACCAATGACCAAGTATTTGACTTTTGGGAAAAATTGTGCTATTAAGGGTAACGCCTGAATCGTAATATCTACACCTTTGTAAATATCTCCTGACCACAATCGTGCTACAGTCACAATCACTTCGGATCCTGTCAAACCGTAACGCTCTAGCAACACTGGTGACTTTAGTCCAGGAGTAAAGCGATCGCCATTCACCGCACAAGGCATAATTACGACTCGAGCCGGTTCGAGATGATTGGCCGCACAGGCGATTTTGCGAGTGTAACGGCTCACTGTCCAAATATGTTGGGCTTTTTGCAGACTATATTTTGTCAGGGTTGGTAATGGTTGCCACACTTCTTTGCCATGAGTCATGACTGTATAAGGAATTCTCAAAGGTTGGCACAACATACCAACTAGAGGTGCAAGATTGACATGACCGCAAAAGACGTGTTCAGGTTTCCTACGCCACAAATGAGTGAGTAACGCCATTGTCATTTTCACTCGTCCTAGTTGGGAAGACTGAGATTTGAAGTAATGAAATTTCAACCGTTCTTGTGATTCAAAAGGATTTTCGCACCCAAAGCTATCCTTAAGCAAAAATACTTCTGCACGCTCAGGGTGGCTTAATGCTAGATAAGCACGAAAAACATCCTTGACGTAGGATTGAATTCCACCTTCATGTTCAAAAATTTCGATGAACACGAAAACATGGTGAGGTTTTGCGGTTGATTTCCGAGCTAAATCTATTTCTCCCACTCGATTTTTTTAATGTTAGATTTTGAGTAAGACTTTAAAAAAGTGTAACAAAAAAGCAACTCTACCTCGAATGCTATCTTTACGGCATTCAATTTTTTTATCCAACTTTGAGTTACATAGTATATAAGTTGGTAGTAGACAAGGAATAAAAGATGAGTAATTTAGTAGGGAAAGTTGCGTTGGTAACAGGGGCATCACGTGGCATTGGGGCGGCGATCGCCGAAGCATTAGGGAACAAAGGCGCGAAAGTCGTGGTCAACTATGCTAACAATGCTGAAGCCGCCGAAAAAATTGTGTCCGCAATTCGGAACACCGGGAGTGAAGCGACAGCTATTCAGGCTGACGTAAGTGATCGAGAGCAAGTGAAGAAGTTGTTTGCAGCAGCAATCAAGGAGTACGGGCAACTTGATATCCTGGTGAACAATGCTGGAACTGCGGAGTTCGCCTCACTGGATGAAATTGACGAAGGGCACATCGACAGGCAATTTAACTTGAACGTGCGCGGTTTACTCTTTGCTACGCAAGAGGCAGCACGGGTTTTCGGTGAACGTGGTGGACGGATCATCAATATCAGTTCGGTTGTTTCACAAACACCACCGCCAAACGCTTCAGTTTATAGTGCAACCAAAGGCGCAGTGGATGTGATTACGCAAAGCTTGGCTCACGAACTCGCACCACGTGGTATTCTAGTCAACGCTATTTCACCGGGGTTTACCGCTACTGATATGGGCAACGGTGTCGATACTTCACAGGCTGAGTATATGCGATCGCGCACGCCCTTAGGTCGAGTTGGACAACCCGTAGATATTGCCCGCGCGGTTGCTTTTCTCGCCTCTGATGATGCTGGGTGGATTACCAGCGAAGTCATTGCTGTGAGTGGCGGAATTAGACTTTGACACTTACTAGGAGAGATCGCCACGAAGGAACTGGTAAAGGAAACCGACTCCGCGAAATTTCCATGCACGAGTTAAAAAGCTTGAAATACAAAGTCTTTGACTGTTTGGGATGGTAGCTTTATTTCCGCGCCCCGTGTAATAGTAGTGCGTCGAGTCAACAATGAAGGGTTTGTCGTGAGGGCTGAAAACCTCAACAAAATTTCTGACTATAGTATTCACTATAAATAAATCATTACAAACCCTTCATTGTTGACTTAATGAAGTACTAGTACAGATCGGCGGAAATAAACCACCCATCTGAAATAGTTAAAACCCTTACAAAATAAGGTTCTTTCTTTTTACTTTTTACTTTTTACTTTTGCCTTGTTGTACTAGTACTTCACTAGATGAAATTTGCTTTTTTGAACACCGCAAGCAACTCGTAATTCTTGGGTGGACAAACGAGAGGCATGTCTTTATGGCTGTTCGACTGGACCATATTTAACGATAAGCAGACAATTTCTGTCATCTGCTCCACGTTCATAGATAACATGGTCAGCCAAGCGTCGTAGAAGAAACCATCCATACCCTCCTACTTGCAGAGTGCCAGGTTCTGGTTCTGCAATATCGTCCGGATTAAAAGGTTTTCCACGATCCCAAATCTTGATCTCAACTCGGTCAATCCACAGCGAAACGTCAATTTCAATTGTTGTTTCCGGTGGTAAAGCATTATGAGCATGACGGACGGCGTTAGTAAAGCCTTCTGCTAATGCTAAATTGAGGCGGTAGAGTTGGCTTTCCGACCAACCTACTTGAGGCAAATATTGCAGACAGAATTCCTCAAACCATTGTTGCACCGGATTTAGAAGCTTTAGTTCGCTCTTCACCGTCAGATGGTCTTGCTGCACTATGGTAAGCA
This sequence comes from uncultured Scytonema sp., assembly GCA_937873135.1. Lineage (GTDB taxonomy): Bacteria > Cyanobacteriota > Cyanobacteriia > Cyanobacteriales > Nostocaceae > Rhizonema. The sequence goes on from CALMVQ010000083.1 coordinate 58,256, forward strand.
TTGACCTTGACTTGAATGTAAATGTGTGAAAAATGTGTAAATTCAGCACTTCAGCAATCAGTGGTCAGCTATGAAAGGAATTTATTAAAGTCTGCCAGGGGAATTCTCCCTTAAGCGGTAACTTTACGTAAACATAGATAACCTAACCCGCTCTCTTAACAAGTTATTTAGGCTAATAGCTGAATGCTTACAGAAACGTTTATATCTGTTATACAGCATTCCTAAATGATTTGCGAGCTATTACGTGTGGGTCGTCACGGATTGTGACAAAGGACGGTTATAACGAGCAGTCTAACAACTCAAATAGGATTGCTATAGATTACAGATTTTATATTTTGCCACAGCATAGATGCAACCTAGTTAACTAAAACTAACGCCTGTTAGTTGTTCTCAAAAACACATCTGTAAATATGCTCTTGAAGTTAACAGGCGTTAAAACCCTTCTGCTATGATACAGGGGGATATGGGTGTAGGGCAGCTTTTGAGAAACTGACTAAACTTCTACACCCGTTATCGCTGATTTAGAACAATCCCAAAGTGAGGGATTTATCTAGTGGTAAGGCAGCACCAATACCCAACCACAGGGTAATCAAGGTGCCAATAAGAAACACGGTTGTTGCTACTGGACGGCGGAATGGATTCTGGAACTTATTGACGTTCTCAATAAAGGGAACGAGTATTAACCCTAAAGGTACGGCAGCCATTGCTAATACACCTAAGAGTTTGTTAGGAACTGAACGCAGAATCTGGAATACAGGATACAAATACCACTCCGGTAGAATTTCCAACGGTGTAGCGAAGGGGTCTGCTGGTTCTCCTGTCATAGCGGGATCTAGCACAGCTAGAGCGACGATAGCAGCGAAGGTTCCCATGATCACAACTGGAAAGATGTAGAGTAAGTCATTGGGCCAAGCTGGTTCACCGTAGTAGTTGTGACCCATGCCTTTGGCGAGTTTGGCTCTCAGCATTGGATCGCTCAGATCGGGTTTTTTTATTGTTGCCATTTTGAAATATGTTCTCCTGCCTAAGTTAAGTTAAAGCATTTGTGAAAGCTACTAGCTTTCGGGCATTAGCTTCTAGATTCATTGTCTTTTATCACTTATAAGCTAATGCGTATCTGTATTGCAGTCTTGGACTTGGAAACTGTGTCATGCGTCTTTTGTCGCAAATAACAACTCTGAGGTCTACTGAATGCACATCTACTGGCTTAATAGCTTGTGGCATTGATATTTATAAGTTTAAAACAAACAAATCAATCTTGGTATTAACTGCCTTTGCCTGATCGCCTGCTACTCTTAGTTGGAACTGAATTTGATTTTTGAGATTTTCGGTAAGCAATCAGTCGTCAAAACTTCCTGGGATTGAGCTTTGTCAACTGTTAGACAAGAGCGAGCGCCTAAGCTTGAGAAGTTAAGTATACTGACTAGTGAGTCCGGTTCAAATAGCGTCGTATCTCCCCTTCGTCAGAACGGCTGATTGCCTTACTGCTACAACTAATTTGACAACTCAAATAGCATTGCTAAATTACAAAGGACCAGAAATCCCCTGCTTCCGGATCATCAAAAAGTGCAGCAGCATAAAGACAGCAATGAACCAAGGCAGCACAAAAGTGTGTGCGCTGTAATAGCGAGTCAAAGTTGCTTGACCGACACTCGATCCACCACGTAGCAATTCAGATATGGTTGTGCCCACAATAGGAATTGCCTCTGGTACGCCGCTGACAATTTTCACAGCCCAGTAACCAACTTGGTCCCAAGGTAAGGAGTAACCAGTCACACCGAAGGAAACGGTGATCACAGCCAATATGACACCAGTTACCCAAGTAAGTTCACGAGGCTTTTTGAAACCACCTGTTAGGTAAATCCGGAAGACGTGCAAAATCATCATCAGCACCATCATACTGGCAGACCAGCGATGGACGGAGCGAATCAGCCAGCCGAAGTTCACTTCATTCATTAAGTACTGCACCGAAGAATAAGCTTCGGTCACAGTTGGCTTGTAGTAGAATGTCATGGCAAATCCCGTGGCGAACTGAATGAGAAAGCACGTTAGGGTGATGCCACCAAGACAGTAAAAGATGTTGACGTGAGGGGGGACGTACTTGCTAGTAACGTCTTCAGCGAGGGCTTGAATCTCCAAGCGTTCCTCAAACCAGTCATAAACGTTAGCCATACAATCTCAAGTTCCTCGGAATTGCTCGCGGTTAATAAACATCCCAATTAAAAATTTTGGGATTTTGACTAAGAGAATTTTGCTCGTCAGTGTTGCGAGCAGTAAGAGCGTTTACTTTCCTATTAAAAAAGTTAACACTCAAAGAAAGAGGGTATGTATTGCGTTCTCTTCGCACCCAAACACACAAAGTCGTGGATACAAAGTAGATCTTATCGCTCGGTGAGTTGATCCCACTCACCACACTACATGATTCAATTGTACCACTGCTCTTAAAGTTGACCCAAGTTTATCCATATTCAATGAAGTACGACTTTGGACACATTTCAATACTCTTGACAATTTCTATAACATAATCAAGAAATAGATTTCATTAATATGATTCTGTTAAGCTCCCGTTCCCTGATTCATAACGGGGGATGAGCGCATTAACTGTTGACTTAAATTCCTAATAACAGTTAACCGTCAACAAGCACCACATGCGCCGCCATTTATGTGGGTAGTTCTGTAGGAAGGTTTTCAACGCTCCTCACCTACGGTGGAAGACACTCGCTCTTTGTGCTGGTTCCGCCACAGGCAACTGCCCGTCCCATAACTAAAAGTCAATGGGTATTTTTGTGCTCTTATTGTAATTTGGGTTGAAAGTGGAAGTGAAAATAGGGTTCATGCACAAACAGTTTTTTCGGATTGGATTATCACTGCTCGTAACTTTTTGGTTAGGTTTTTGCAGCTTTTGTCAACCTGTATTGGCTTTAACAGAAGAACAAAAGCTAGTCACCGAAGTTTGGCGAATTGTTAATCATACCTATATAGATGGGACATTTAATCATCAAAATTGGTCAGCGTTACGAAAAAAGACCTTAGAGAAACCGCTCAACGATTCCCCGGCAGCTTATGCGGCAATTCAAACAATGCTGAGGAGCCTTGACGACCCTTTTACCCGCTTTTTAGACCGGGAGCAGTACCGTAGTTTGCAAGTCAATACCTCCGGGGAACTCATGGGAGTAGGATTGCAAATTGCCCTCAATTCGGAAACTGGAAAGCTAGAGGTTGTGTCTCCTATAGCTGGTTCACCAGCAGAAAAAGCTGGTATGAAACCACATGATCACATCCTCAAAATTGAAGGCTTTTCTACAGAAAAACTCACTCTCGACGAAGCTGCTGCTAAGATGCGCGGACCAATTGGTAGTTCTGTTACCTTATTGATTGAACGAGATGGAGGACAAAAGGAAATTCAAATAGTACGTGATCGCATTGCTCTTAATCCAGTGGTGGCAGAATTACATTCGTCTCCTCAAGGGATGCCCTTCGGATACATTCGCCTCACACAATTTAATGCTAATGCATCAGCCGAACTAGCACGCGCTATTTCCAGTTTAGAGAAAAAGGGTGCTGATGCCTATATTCTCGATTTACGAAACAATCCTGGCGGACTGTTGCAGGCGGGAATTGAGATTGCCCGTTTGTGGTTAGACTCTGGGACTGTTGTTTACACGGTCAACAGGCAAGGTATTCAGGGGTCATTTGACGCCTTTGGTCCTTCTCTGACAAAAGATCCTTTAGTTGTTTTGGTGAATCAAGGAACTGCCAGTGCTAGTGAGATACTTGCTGGTGCTTTACAAGATAATAATCGTGCCTCATTAGTTGGAGAAACTACCTTTGGTAAAGGTTTAATCCAATCCTTATTTGAGTTATCAGATGGTTCTGGCTTAGCCGTCACAATTGCTAAGTACGAAACTCCCAACCATCGAGATATTAACAAATTAGGTATTCATCCAGATAAAGTTATTCCCTCTGTTAATATCAACCGCCAACAGATTGGTACAGAGGCCGATCTCCAATATCAGGCAGCAGTGGAAATTTTGGCAAAAAATTTGGTTGTGGGGAGTACGTAGGAGTCAGTTTAATTATAGATCACATCTGAGTACATCCAAATATGATGTCAAACTCGCTCACTTCATCTCTTGGGTAATCGGAAGAATAATGACTACCGCGTTACCCGTTACCCATTCCCTTTAAAGAGGAGGTTCAGTCTGAAGTAGAGCTTGTAGATCCAAACTAACTAAGTGCTGGTAAGCTCGATCTATTGCTCGTTTTCCTCTGAGAAATCCTGTGTTTGCACCAGGACAAATATACTGAAGAGTTTCTGGTGTAAAGCGATCGCGCAGCAACTGGAGACTCTTAATTTGTCGGGACCAGTGAAAGGTTTTCGCTGTTCTCAATGGCACGGGTTCACCTTGGTGATCGGGAAGTAAATGACGTCCCGAGAACAGTACACCGCCAAAATCACTGTAGTAAAGGCAGGATGAACCCGGAGAATGACCGGGTGTCCAAATTAGTCTTGCTACTGAATTTAGAGTGAATTCTCTTTCAAAGGCTGTGTGAGTTAATCCGGGTATTAAATAAGCTTCTTGTTCTTGAATCAGAATCTCCAATCCAAAGGTTTGCTGGATTTCTGTGGAGAGAGCGATCGCACTCCGATGCGTCAAAAATAACCAACGCACGCCACCATGCAAATGCAAAAAATCCTGATTTGTCTTGTCCCATGCCGGACAATCGATCAAGATATTGCCTTCGTTTCTGACAATAAAATAAGCGGTTCCTCCTAACGTCTCTCGATTTGGTGGAAAGGCAAAAATAGTATTGAGCGTGAAATCCGAACCAAGTCCAAGGTTCTCTACTTCCTGAGAAAGGACTATTCGTGGTGGCTTGAGTTTATAACTCGATTCGTGAGGGATGGGATTAGCAAAACTCATATTTCAAAATAATTTAATGATCATATGGAATATTGGGTTGTTCTTTTACTATGACCTGACCAGGATGCCTATCTGGCTCCACATGGTTAGTAATGAGCGAATCAGCACGGCTATGGACGGGATGGAATGCTGTATATGGCAGTCCACAAAATCCACTAAAAACTCTTACGATTTAGCTGATAATCATCTGCCCTCTGTTATACTGGCTGTAGTTTCAGTGGGGACGTCGCTCGCCCTCATGAGATGACCGAACCCAAAGCACCAGAACAACAGTCGGCTATCCATCCTATCGCAGAATCACTACCAGTGCGTCCCATTGAGCCAACAGAAGAAACCCAGCTGCGAAATTGTTTTCCCTGGTCTGTATACTACATCCAAAACATTGAGTATCGACCTCAAGCTGTCATTTGTCGAGGTAAGTTAAAAACTAATCCGACTAACGCCTATCAACAGGTTAAGGCAAATATAGAAGCGCAGTTTGGGGAGCGCTTTGTGCTGATCTTTCAAGAAGGTTTGAATGGCAAACCCTTCTTTGTTCTTGTTCCCAATGCTCAAGCGACTAAAACTCATACAAGCCAATCAGAGAAGTTAGCCCGACCTGGATTAGCGCTTATACTTCTTATAGCTACGTTCATGACGACGACCTTGGTAGGAACGAGGATTGCTGGGATTGATCCTACATCAGGGTACTCCAACCCAGTTACACTTCTGAAGGGATTGCCCTATGCTTTGGCGATCATCGCAATTTTGGGCATCCACGAACTCGGCCACTATTTGACAGCTAGGTACTACAAAATTCGCTCGACACTGCCTTACTTTATTCCGGTACCTTTTTTCCTGGGAACCTTTGGTGCATTCATTCAAATGCGTAGTCCCGTACCCAACCGTAAAGCTTTATTTGACCTGAGTATTGCTGGACCGATTGGAGGCTTTATTGTCACTTTACCCTTACTCATCTGGGGTTTGGCTCATTCTCAAGTGATTGCCATCACTGAAAAAACAGGAATTCTTAATCCTGACGCTCTCAATCCTCAAAATTCTATCCTACTTGCACTCCTCTCGAAGTTAGCTTTGGGAAGTCAATTAACAGCAAAATCAGCTATTGACTTACATCCTGTAGGTGTAGCAGGTTTTTTAGGTCTGATAGTAACAGCATTGAATTTGATGCCAGTAGGACAGTTGGACGGAGGTCACATAATCCACGCTATGTTCGGGCAAAGAACCGCAATCGTCATTGGTCAAGTTTCTCGCTTGCTGCTTCTCCTTCTTTCTTTAGTGCAGCCAGTGTTCTTTTTCTGGGCGATTGTCTTATGGTTTGTACCGCTCATTGATGAGCCTGCTCTCAATGATGTCACTGAACTAGACAATAAACGTGATATTTGGGGTTTGCTGGCAATGGCTTTGTTGGTGATTATTATATTGCCATTGCCACAGGCGTTGGCTCATTTGTTAAAAATTTAAGCACTTAGCTTTGATACTCTCCGGGCTGAAGCCACGGAGATTCTTAAGACATTGCTGTCTTAATATCCTTATTGCTAAGGTTCCCAGGCTCAACACGTTTGCACAGAGTGCGTAATGATATCTCAGGAGCGATTTTTCGGGCGTTTAGAACCTCTCTTCTCTTCGAGACGCTTCGCCAACGAGACGCTGCGCGAACGTGGCTCAAGTTCCTTGGAGTCCCCAAGTACTGTACTGGCTATGTTAGACATAGCTAGTTCTTTTATGTTTTTTGCTGCATTAATGTCAGCGTGTTTGATAAGATTGCAAGCAAAATCAGTGAATAACTGTACCCCAATCTTATCAAAGGTGCTACGTACCTGCCTAGTATATTTCCTTTGATACTATGCTCAATAAATTGAGACTATAAAGGAAATAAGAAACGAAAAGCTCTGGTTAACTCCTGTTAGCCATGCTTTTACATGACACTAACTTGATACTGACTGAGTTGCTTCGGAAGCTTCCTGTGCAGGTTGCCCACCCATGCGAATCTCAGAAGTAAAGGAAGCCATACTAAAGCCGCCAAAACGTTTCAGGACACCCACCCGCATTCGCAAATTAGGACTGGCAAACCACAAACGTTCTTCAGACCACATAGTTTCGTACTCTGTAACTAGTGTCAGTGCACCATCACTACCCATCTTGTAGCTTCCTGCGACTGGAGTCTTCTCTGCATAACCCATTTCCCGCAACAACTTGCCTTCGTCGGCATCATCTTCATTGGGAACAATCACCAGTACTGTAGAACCATTATGTTTTTCTTCATCCCATTCCATTGTCCCGTTCCAAGTGACTCTTGCACCACAAGATGCACGGCTGGGTTCAAATTCATATTGTTCGCACAGTTTGATAACATCTGGATGATCTGCAGACAGCATCTCGATCACGATGTCTGATTTGCCATTTTCTGCTTGCTTAAAGGCTAAATGATGACTGGTGCGATGAGAAAACCACTTACCAGCACTCAATTGAAAAAACTCTTCAATATTCACGTCAAAATCCTTTTCATTCCTCTTTTTTAAAGTAGCAGGTTCATAGCAGGTTTAATAGACTTTGCCCACCATACATTCTTACTGCTGGTTGTGATCGCAAAAACCAACAATATCAACTTCCTCTAGAAGGGTTGAATCCAAAGAGGTAAACTAAATCTGAGAAAACCGATGCTTCATAACTCAGAAGTGTCATTAATTGCTGCTATCATCTCGTGATTGTAGTGGCTTGATTCGCACTTTGCTGATCATTGGTTTGGTTTCACAAACCAGAGCTTAAGCGCACCAGCTATTAAGCCTCTGTACTCAACCGCTATTGCTCTGCCTCTAACCTTTGGAGAGAGATCCTCGCTGCCTCAGAAACGTGAGAATGACTATCCTTCTCCAAGTATTTTAATGCCGAGATACTCTTGGGACTTTGAAGATGACCTAATGCTTCTGCAAGGCGTTGGCGCACTAACCAATCATCTGATTGGGCGAAGCGGAGAATATGATCTATTGCCGATATATCTTTGATTTCTCCCAATGCCGCGATCGCAGCTTGTTGTACTACCACTTCCTCACTATCCAGTGCTTTAATCAGGACTTCATGAGCGCGGGGATCTTTCAGATTGCCCAAGGAAACTGCGGCACTAAAACGCACCAACCAATCGGTATCTTCGTAAAAAGCCCTTACTAACGGTTCAAAGCCTCTAATGTCACCTAAATATCCCAGTGCTCCAGCAGCATCAGCACGGATACCATAATCAGGGTCAGTTTCTAGAGTTTGGACTAAAATTGGGTAACATTCTGCCGTTTGTTTAACCCCTAAGGCAAATATTGCCATTGACCGCAATTGGAGAGATTCGTCGTCCAGCACCTTTTTAATCAAAGGAACTGCGTCCTCTGCTGGGACATTCCTTAAAGAGGCAAGTGCTACCATGCGATCGCGTAAATTAGAGCTTTCTAACTGCGCGGAAATTTCTTCTATGCTTGAATCAGCCATTTAGTTCAAAGCAATTCGATCTACTTACATCTACTTTAACCTGCCCTTAGTATCCCTGTACTCTATCAATGTGGGTGATCAAGCGGTTCAAAAACTTACCAAAGTCGTAGAGTGCTTAGGACATCTGTCAAGAAATAATCGCCCAGACATTCAAGCAGGGAATAATTCAACCTGGAATTAGCACTGCTGTAACTCCCTTACCTGTACCAGAACCCTCTTTTTTACTAGGAATACTGATGTTTGGATCTGAAGTTACATGGTACAAACTTAAGCGCAGATACCTAAAACTTACTCATAATGGGTCCACATCCGAACTATCTTAACTACTTGCTCGGATTCAATTACCTCATATACCAAACGATGCTGTATATTTATCCTGCGAGAATAAGCACCTGATAAGTCACCAATCAGCTTTTCATAAGGCGGAGGATTTTGAAAAGGATTTTCTTCAAGGACTGCGAGTAATTCCTCCGCTTTCTCCTTCAAATTACTAGAAGCTAACTTCTTCGCGTCTTTTTGCGCTTGTTTTGTATAAACCAACTTCCAACTCACCAATCTAACTCCCCATCACATTCTTCGATAGGAGTTGCTAACCCTTCTTTTATAGATTCTCGCATTCCAGGGACAGATAATAAGTAAAGAGTTTCCTGAATAGCAGACCAGTCTTTTTCGGCAAGCAGAATCGCATTACCACGCTCACCCTGAATAATAACAGGTTTACCCTGCTCTGAAACTTGGTCGATTAGCTTTTGTAAATTATTTTGAGCGTCGTTGACGGGAAGCAAAGACATCATGATTTACCTACAATTTCTCTAATAATAACTATTGCCTTGTTAAAATTTTTCTCGGATGACTTACTTGGAACTTAGACCAATTCTGTATGGGGCTGCGCTATATTTTCCCGTAGATGGGGCTACATGAACAAAGCGTGGCAAGTCAAGCTAATAATTTAGCGTATATTCATAAAGAAACGGTATTACAATCTCCTAAAGTTAATAGTAAAATTTACTGTTGGAATCTTATTCCCAGCAAAGAGTAACCATCACCACAAAAGCAGCTGATAATCACAGCTGCTTTGCGCTCCTTTCATGTGTTACCTTATTTACACTGACACTACCTGATTAACAGACGCAACTCCAGCCATATCCAAAATAGGTGCAATCAAATCTTCACGTTTCACGGCCATCATATGCACGCCCTGACACAATTGACGCGCGATTTGTACTTGCTCGGCGGCTATTTTCATTCCTTCTTCTAGAGGGTCTTTTGCTTGTGCTAATCTATCAATAATGGAATCGGGAATATGGACACCTGGTACACACCTATTAATAAATTGGGCATTTTTTGCTGATTTCAACAGAAAAATTCCTGCTAAAATTGGCTTTTTACTATCTATGGCAATTTTATCCATGAACTTTTCTAATCGTTCAAAATCTGTAATTAACTGACTTTGGAAAAATTGCGCTCCCGCCTCTAGTTTACGCTCAAATCGGCTTTGTAAACCAGACCAACTCCCACATTGCGGGTCGATCGCCGCACCTACAAATAAATCTAACGCTCCATCAGTCAGTGGTTTCTCGTTGCAGTCAACGCCGCCATTTAGCTTATGAATCATTTGTAGCAGGCGCACAGATTCCAAATCAAACACCCCTTTAGCATCAACGTGGTCACCTGCTTTGACTGGGTCGCCAGTCAAAGCTAAGATATTGTGGATACCTAGAGCATGAGCGCCCATTAAGTCAGCTTGCAATCCAATTCGGTTGCGATCGCGACATGCCAGCTGACAAATTGGTTCTATCCCGTTTTGTAACAAAATTGCCGACGCCACGACTGAACACATCCGCAACACTGCGCGACTACCATCTGTTACATTAACAGCATGAACTCGCCCTTTCAGGGTGTGTGCCATTTTTAGCATGTGCGCTGGATCTCCTCCTTTGGGAGGTGCTACTTCCGCAGTCACTAAAAATTCACCTGCCTGTGCTGCTCGACGAAAGGAAGTTAAGATAGTTCTGTCTTGGGTATTGAGCATAGATCTGGGATTTTAAATGAAGAATATTCGTGGTATGGGGCGGGTTTAATCTATATAACTAGTCATCAAAAATGACTAGATTCATCAACCCGCCCTGATGATTGTTAGTTGATATCTTTTCATCCCTAAAAGTAGTGGGGATGAGCGCGTCTTTTGTCCTTTTGTAGATGCGAATGACTTATGACAGCGTTTTGTTATCTTTTATACTAACGGCTAACCAGTCACTTCGCTCTAAAATCGAGATCTAAAATTACTACAGAGGGACAGAGTACCCCATCGCAGCTTTGACTTCTGCTAGAGTCTGTCGCGCGATCGCCTCTGCCTTTTGTCTACCATCACGCAACACAGACTCCAAATAGCCTTTATCATCCATCACTGCCTGATATTTCTCTTGGATAGGTTTAAGAGCATCAATCATTGTTTCTGTCAACAAGGACTTAAATGGTCCCCATCCCATATCCTGACACTCAGTTGCGACTTCTTCCTTCGGCTTGCCAGAAAGCAGCATATACAGAGTTAACAAGTTGTTACATTCTGGACGTTCGGGATTGCCAAACTCCAAACCACGAACCGGATCGGTTTTACAGCGCTTGATCTTATTAGCAATTTTATCAGGTGGATCGAGCAAATTGATCCGGCTGAGTTCAGACGGGTCAGACTTCGACATTTTTTTCGTTCCATCCGTCAAACTCATCACTCTTGCGCCTTCCTTACGGATCAAAGGCTCTGGTAATTTTAGCACCTTACCAAATTTATCATTAAATCTGTTGACAATATCTCGGGTTAGTTCTAAGTGTTGCTTTTGGTCTTCACCAACTGGCACTTTATCAGGTTTATACAGTAAAATATCTGCAGCCATCAACACCGGATAGTCCAGCAAGCCAAAATTCACACTTTCTCCTTGCTTCACAGCCTTTTCCTTATACTGAATCATGTCTTCCAACCAGTTGACTGGCGTGATGCAGTTAAAAAGCCAAGTCAGTTCGGTGTGAGCAGCAATGTGCGATTGAATGAAGATTGTGGAGTCGTTGAGATCGAGACCGCAAGCTAGATATAAAGCTGCAGTATTGTAAGTATTCACACCTAGCGTAGCTGGGTCTTGAGGCACGGTAATCGCGTGCAAATCAGCGACAAAGAGGAAATTTTCGTACTGGTTCTGATCTTCTACCCAGTTGCGAAGAGCACCTAAGTAGTTGCCTAAATGGAGATTACCAGTTGATTGAATTCCAGAAAGTACTCGTTGCCTACCCATATCAGTTCAAGAAGAGTGTTCCCACTTACAAGAATAAAAAATATTCCTTTAGTATGACATTTAAGTTCGGTGAAAGAAAACGCGGGGACTAAACGGAACTTTGCCCATGTCCTTTTTGGAGAGTTTTGCTCTAATTATTCACAAAACCGTTTTAGACAAGGAATTATAAGCTTCCTCTAACTTGGCGGCAGACTCAATTAACAAGCGTTGTTCAAGATCGTTTAGAGGCAATAAGAGTTGTCGTTCAATTCCCTGCTTACCAATAATGCATGGCAGCCCCAGCACAACATTGCTGCCAATACCATAGTTAGAATCGGCTCTTACAGAGACAGTAAATATTTTCTTTTGATCACGCAAGATAGCTTCAACTAATTGACAAACGACTGTGGCAACGGCATAATTTGTAGCTCCTTTCCGTTCGCTGATGGCATAGCCTCTTTTGGGGGTTGACTCTGAGTACTCCTCCTGAATCTGTCTGAGTGATGTCCCTTCTGGAAGGGGAAATTTATCTAGTGGAATTGTCCCAATTGATGCACTCTCCCAAGCCACAACTTCACTATCACCATGTTCGCCAAACACATAAACATGAACATCTTGATTGTTGACATTGAGTCGTTTACCAAGCTGATATCTCAGTCTTGCCGTGTCAAGAACGGTTCCCGATCCGATAATGAGGTTTTCCGATCTCGTTGAGGTGGCGATCGCAATCCGCGTGAGGACATCGACTGGATTGCTGACGACAATCACAATAGCATCTGGTGCAACCCTGTCTAATTCCTTAATCGTCGAGCGAATGATCTCTGCATTTTTCTCTAAGGTATCTAGTCTACTTTGTCCTTCTTTTCGCTGCACTCCAACTGTAATCACAATCACATCTGAATCAGCTACATCATCATAACTATCTGATGGCTGAACATCCATTTCTGATAGAAGTGGAATCGCATCTTCTATATCCCACGCTTCCCCTTCCGCGTTTGATAAAGTGCGATCAAATAGGATGACTTTTTCGCATTTACGAAGTAACACTAAAGCATTCGCTACTGCTGCACCCACGTTACCTGAGCCAATGACAGCAACTTTAGATATTTTGCTCATATGACTTTTACAAATTTTTACAATACCGCTTACACTAGCATAGAAGGAAAAGCATCGGCTCAAAATACCCTGTTACCATAGAAGTTACTATTGCTAAAAGGAGTAAATTATGGTACGACCTACAAATCTTACTGAGGAGCAAGGTCAGTTTCGTTACGATCCTAGTAGTTTGGAAAAGAAGGGACCGGCACGACTGTTCCCCCATACAGGGGAAGATGGTGCGATTTATTACATTTTAGATAAACTTCGTCAAAATTTATTAGAACAAGGACAACTCTCGCAACCTTGGAGTTTACTACTACAACAATTGGACAATGCAATCCACACTTGTGATGAAAAATGGGGAGAGATTTCTACCTTACTAGTGGATTTGAAGATTTTTCAATCAGGATGGTTTAATTTTACTCTCCCTGCAAATGAACAGTTTGACCCTAGCTATGTTCGAGAACGGCGGATAATACTACAAAAGTTGTTTGGAGCAAAAAATGCGGCTGAAGCTGTAGAACGTCGGCACGATCTTTCTGAGGCTGCTATTAGAAAACAGCAGAGGTTGGAATTTTATCAGAAACTTGAAAATAAAAAGCAGGCTGCCGCACTGGCAAATCACCATGTATCGCTACATCCAGTGGTAAGTCGCATTCACGAGCGCGAAGGCGGTTTGAGCGATCGCGAGTTTGCCCGTCAACGGTTAGCTGGACAAAACCCGATGGTGTTACGGCGCTTGATGTCAGATGATCGAGCAATGTTATCAGCTTGGGCGGGTCAATCTTATATCCTGGAAGATGGCAGTAGTGTAGACTTAGTTGAATTAGCAACTGCTAACAGTCTGTTTGTTGCAAATTATCCAATACTGCAAAACTTGAAGGCAGTCCATTTGCAACCCGGTAGATACTTAGGTAGTCCAGTCGCTCTATTTCACTATTCACAAAAAGGACTGGAACCATTACTTATTGAGTTAGAGAAAGGTAAGGTTATCACTCCAAGCAAAAATGGAGTTGCGGTGGATGACTGGATGCGGGCAAAACTTTCTGTGCAGACTGCCGACGTCACTCATCACGAACTTATTACTCACTTGTGTTACACTCATTTGTCAATGGAGGCATTTGCGATCGCTACCTCCCGACGCTTACCCTACAATCATCCTCTATTTCAATTGCTACATCCTCATTTTCAGTTTTTGTTGGCAATTAATACGCGGGGAAATAATCTCTTACTTGGTGAAGGTTCTGCGATTGAGCAACTGTTAGCGACAACACGAGAAGTGTCTATAGACTTGATGAACATAGCCTACCGAGAACGTCCGTTTTCAGAATACTCACTGCTAAATAATATCAAGTCACGAGGTATTGAACAGGAGTTTATAGCGAATTTTCCCTATCGAGATGATGCACTGCTATTGTGGGAATCAATTCATAATTATACAAAACATTATTTACAACGCTACTATCCAGATGACCGAGCAGTGCAACAAGACTCATACCTAAGATCTTGGGTAGAGGAACTGGGTACACCGTTAGCATCGCATCCAAAAACAGAATTCGCCCAACCACCAACTTGGTTTCCGCGAAAATTAGCCGTACAAGCAGGGCTGGAAGTCGAAAATCTTCCAGATTATCCTCGCGTACCAGATTTTGGCGAAATCACTAGTTTGCAACAACTTATTGACACAGCTACAACATTAATATTTATTAGTGGTCCTCAACATGCCGCAGTCAACTTCAGTCAGTTTGACTATGTCGCTTACGTACCCAATGCACCATTAGCACTATACAGCCCACCAGATACACCTGCGACGTTGGAAGAACTCCTTCCTCCAGCAAACCAGGATTTGGGACAAATGGTACTCACATTTGCTCTGAGTGGAATTCGCTACGGTAAATTGGGGAGTTCAGATTTGATTCAGTTTGCGGATCGAGGAAATCAGCAGATTCTCGCCCAATTCCAACACGAACTAACGGGAATTGAAGCCAAGATTAACGCACGCAACCAAGAGCGTTTAGTTGCTACTGGCGTTGAATATCCCTACTTACTCCCGTCATGTATCCCAAATAGCATCAATATATAAATAAATACTGTTTAGTCGTAGAGACGCGAAGCGCGAAGCGACACGAAGTGCAATTTCGCGCCTCTGCACGCCAGAAATTCTCACTCCACAAAGTAACTAGTACAACAAGGCAAAAGTAAAAAGTAAAAAGTAAAAAGTAAGAACCTTCTTTTGTAAGGGTTTTACCTATTTCAGATGGGTGGTTTATTTCCGCCGATGTGTACTAGGAGAAATTTGGAAAAAAGTAGCCAATTCTTTGATTTGATGATCTGTCAATAGATGTGTACCAGTCAAAACATCTAAAACTGTAGATTCACTTTCACATATATGAATCAAATCTTTAGGTTGAAGATTTGATTCCTCTAACAATGCTTTAAGAAGTTCAACTCCTCTAAGAGTAGGCATCGGCTCGTGGTTCTGTTCATAATCGTATATGAGAGTGCCAAGCACTTTGAGATAGTCTCTATCGTCCTGTGCGAGATTTCCCTTATCTAATATAGAATTAATCCGATTTTGGGTAGCGATTAACTCTGCTTCATTTGTAATCGGGCGTGGAGGAAATGTATTAATTAGATCTATGTAGTAACTGCTAGGAGTTTTTAAACCACTCGTCATTTTTGCAGTTATCCTTAAACACGGTGAAATTACCAACTAGATCTGCAGAAGGAAATACTTGGCGTAAGTCATTTAAATTTTGAAACTTAGAATCAGATATGCGCTGATACCATAATAATAGTCCAGATTGAGAGTTGGAGTGCTTTTCCCAAAATTCTCTCAATGTTCTTTTGCAAATAACACGCATTAAATCATTTTTAGAACTTTTCTATAGTGGGAGCCAAATTACCTTAATGCGACAATAACCCGCAAAAACCTGGACGATATCAAATCGAAGTCTTTCCTCACCCTGCCACAATCAACTTATTCAACCTAGAACGCATTCTTAAATACAAAAAAGGACGCCTCAACGAGCGTCGCTTAGAACTTCTCAAACTCTACAATTACATTGAGAATATATTACCCTCTCTCCAACCGCTTCTGTGCCTCTGTGGTTCATTCCGGCATGAAATGCCCACTACAGGCGCAACACTCAAACAACTAGAAGACAAACTTGATAGCTTGATCTGTGCTTATGTGGCAGCATACTGGTGGTATTGGGGTGAACAACGCAACCTAGTACTAGGCGATCGCACCACAGGTTACATTGTCATCCCCTAAAGAATTAAAAATTAAAAATGGCTCGTCGTTTTTTAATTTCTAATTTTGCATTATTGTGCCCAAACAATTAATCTTGGTTCATAAGAACTAGAAAGGTGTTTGTGTTTTGGCAACACTCGCAAAGACAAACCTTGCAAACCAGAGGAAGCGTAGATGATATCAGCCGTGTAAGAACTTAACCCTTGTTCCTCTCCATGGTAGTTCATGACGACGGACACGCCGTTGACAATTTCGCCACTGGCATCAATTGTGCCTTGGTATAACTCAACTTGGACATCATCATTTGTGAGAGTTGCCAAATCAACTTTGGCTTTCACACTTACCGTTTGATTTACCTCAATATCTGTTTTTGCGGAAACATCAACATCTTTGATTTTGATGTCGTACCAGTGGCTGGTGAGATTTTCTTTCCAAGTTGCTAATTCTTTAGCTGGAGAGTAGTGATCGCCAGTCAGAGTGTGGTAGCGATCGCTTGCTGGGAAATAAGCCCGTTCTGCATATTCTCGCACCATCCGTGCTGTATTGAAGAACGGACAATTCATCCGAATAGCATCCTTCATTTTAGCAATCCAGCGCCTGGGCAAGCCATCAACATCGCGATCATAGAACAGAGTCGCAACTTCCTTTTCTAGAATATCGTACAGGGCGTTTGCCTCTATCTGATCCTGATAATTGGGATCGTCATACATCTCCCCATGTCCGATCGCCCAACCAGTACGGACATAATCGGCTTCATCCCACCAGCCATCGAGTACACTTAAATTCGGCAAACCATTCATTGCTGCTTTCATTCCACTGGTACCGGAAGCTTCCCGTGGACGACGCGGTGTGTTTAACCAGATATCGCAACCTGCCACCATTAATCGGGCGATGTGAATATCGTAGTTGGGAATAAACACGATCTGCTTTTGCAAACCTTGTTCTTCGATAAAGTGGTTGATTTCACGGATAAGTTCCTTACCAGGAATGTCCTTTGGGTGTGCCTTACCAGCAATCACAAATTGTACCTTGCGGTGTTTATTGGAGAGCAAAATGTGCCTGATCCGCTCAATATCACGCATCCATAAGGTGGCACGTTTGTAGGTGGCAAAACGACGGGCAAAGCCAACAGTTAATACCGAAGGATCTAGAACTTCTTGTGCAGAAGCAATTTCCGAAAAGGAAGCACCGCGATCGCGTAAATGCTTGACTAAACGTTCCCGCCCATACAAAATCATATCCAAGCGACAACGCTCGTGGTTCCGCCACAATTCCTCATCAGGAATGGCGTCCATTCTTTCCCATAAAGGGTTCTCAGCTGATACTGATGACCAATTGGGACCTAAGTAGCGATCGTATAATTCCTGAGTTGGTTTGGCAACACAACTACGGGCATGAACACCGTTGGTAATTGCGGCGATCGGAACTTCGTCTACTGGCACATCATGCCACAAACCTTTAAACATCTCCCGTGATACAATACCGTGCAGTTGTGCCACACCATTAGAAAATGTTGCCATTTTCAGCGCCAGTACTGCCATGCTGAAAGGCTCTGATGGTTCATCAACGTTCTCTCGCCCCAAGGCTAAAAATTGTTCTTTGCTCAAGCCAAAGACATCTGCATAGTATCCCAGATAGTACAAAACTTTATCTGGTACGAATAAGTCAATGCCTGCCGGTACTGGCGTATGAGTGGTGAAAATATTCGAGGAAGCCACGACCTGTCTAGCTTCAGTATAGCTCAACGCCTCTTCCTGAATCAGGGTGCGGATACGCTCCAAAGCGGAGAATGCCGCATGACCTTCATTCATATGATAGGCAGTAACTTTATACCCCAATGCTTTCAGTAATTGTACACCACCAATACCCAGCATAATTTCCTGGTGGATACGCATATCAATATCGCCACCGTAGAGCTGATCTGTGATGTCTTGGTCGTATTCATTATTGGGTTCAATGTTAGTGTCTAGCATGTAAAGCGGTACCGTTCCCACTTGTACGCGCCAGACTCTAGCATATACGCTCCGCCCCGGATAGTTTACTGCAATGCGCAGTTCTGAACCATCGGCATTACGCTCTAGGTGCAAAGGCATATTGTAAAAGTCGTTGATTGGGTAGCGTTCTTGCTGCCAACCATCGGCATTTAAATACTGAGCAAAGTAGCCTTGCTGATAGAGTAAACCCACACCAACAAGAGGTAACCCTAAATCGCTAGCAGATTTGAGGTGATCCCCAGCGAGAACACCCAAGCCGCCAGAATATATGGGCAAACAATCTACAAGCCCAAACTCAGCAGAAAAATAAGCGTAACATTCGGAATTTTGGCTCTTAGTTGCGGGATTTTGAGTTTGATCTGCTGAGTGCTGAGTACTAATTGCTGAACGCTGTTTCTGATACCAAGTGCGTTCTTGCAAATAATCTTCTAATTGACGTGCAGCTCGATCCATTTGCGCTAGGAAGCCTTCATCTTCCACAACTTCCGTTAGCCGCACTTGACTGATGGTACCAAGCATCAGAACCGGATTGTGTCGGCTGGATTCCCATAAATTGGGATCTAAGCGGCGAAATAAGTCTTTGGTCTCAACGTTCCAATCCCAATGTAGGTTGTAGGCAAGTTTCCTTAGCGGTTCGAGTCGCTCTGGTAGCGAAGGAGAGACGTTAAATGTACGAATAGGCTGCATAGATGAGCAAAACTCCTGGATGAGCTATGGTTATTGTTCACCGTTTTTAGCTTATTTCGTCAATTCTTTATACTCTGTTTGTAAAGTTCCGATGACTTTGTTAAGCTTTAAAAAGAATTATTAAGATCCCCTGACTTTTGAGCTATTTCCACACTTTTACGGATGCTGAGGCGCGAATGGTGGGTCTGACCCCACACCCCAACGATTTTATCGGCTTTTCGAGACGAGACTCGCACAGGTGATCGCGTCTTGAAACAGCAACGAAATAGTTGATTTATCGTTGATGAGGGGTAATACCCCTCATTCGCCAGCTGTATCCTTTAAGAAGTCGGGTATCTTAGCAGGTGCGATTTTCACAAATCTGCGGAGGATTGCTATACATAAATTTGTCACAGATAAACAGCTTCCGAGTGGCGATCGCACAAGAAACCGATTTTGCCACTGGATAGCTTAAGCGAAAACTGGCTCAATTTCTGGGCAGCCAGGATATTCTGACTATTTTTACAGCAATTTTCAGATGTATAGACCACAGTTGAGGCAGTTCGTTTTGGAGTATGGGCAGGTTTTATATAGATAATATCTAGGTACATCCGATATAATATAAAACCTGCCCCTACACAAGTGAAAACTGCTGTAAATAGGATGGACAATTGGGATTCCAGGTTCAATAGGCATTGGTACCCTCAAAATTATCATCGATCTTGATGAGCGCTCTTACTGACTGGTGTAGAGGCGCTGATTGCTGCCATCGCATCCTCTGTGATAGCGGCAGCGCAAACAAGTCTATTGATGTTGGAGTGTGTTACAACAGGAAACGGGACAGCCACTCAAAGCCCTGTGCTAGGAGTAAACTGGCTTATGTACCAAGGAAAGAAATTTCTTAGATAAAGATGCGATCGCAAAGAATGTTTCTCAAAGGATTTAAGCCTGATAGGATTGTACCAAGATAATTAGAGGTTACCAACAATATTGGTAAAGATATGCCTAGAAAAGATCAAGGATGGATTACATTTCAGACATCAGAGGAGGAGAAGAAAATTCTCGAAGAGTTTTGCCAGCATTCTCAACGCACCAAAACTGAGATCTTGCGGGAACTCGTACGGGGTTTAAATAAGCAATCCCCACCACCTGATTCGTTACCACCCTCGCGACCAAATATGCGGAGAGTAACGGAGGATATTCGCAATCCTAATGCTTATGCTTACGATGCTTACACTGATAATGAGAGAGAAGTTCTAAGTGAAAAGAAATCACTAAAAGTGAGTTCTCGCAATATCTTGAAGGGTGTTGTCAAACGAGTTGTCACAGGAGCAGTTAACAGTGAAGTTACACTGGAGATTGTTCACAAAGTTGAACTTACCTCAATTATCACTAAAGTATCAGCAGACGAATTAGAACTTGCGGAGGGAAGAGAAGCTTATGCAGTTATTAAGTCTAATGATATAGTAATTGCTAGAGAATAAGAGGAAATGGTAATGGGGAGTAGAAAGAAAGAACAATAACCAATCCCCAATTACCATTACCCAGTTCCCTTATACTTTTTGCAAGGGCGGCTGACTAAGATTCGACTTTGACTCCTTTCCAAAAGGCCACATAGCCTTCAATCTGCTTTGCTTTTTCCTTGGCGCTGGGATAATACCAAGCAGCGTCTTTGTTGACTTGTCCATTAACTTCAATATTGTAATAATTGGCGAGACCTTTCCAAGGACAGGTGGTATGGGTGTCACTGTCCTTAAAGTACTGCTTGTTAATCGCTTCAGGAGGAAAGTAATGGTTGTTTTCCACAACTACGGTATTATCGCTTTCGGCTAAAGTTGTGCCCTTCCAGGTTGCTTTTGGCATAAATGACAAATGTGAATAAACTTTACAATAACATTTTGACACTCTCTCGACTTCACGGGAAATTTTTCTAGCCTACTTGAGTGATGCGAATTGCTTGACCCAGATTCCCGACTTCTTAGAGGAGAAGTAGTTCGTGTAAAATCTGTACTAGTTAAAACTTTTCAAATGTGTACCTGTTAAGCCGTATCGCTGTGTCTGTATACTGCTTCACAAGGTAAACACAGGAAGATAAAATGACCAATCTACCGTTCAAGCAAGTTGATGTCTTCACCGCACGTCCTTTTCGCGGTAATCCAGTAGCGGTGGTTCTCAACGCTGATGAATTAAAAGATGACGAGATGCAGCGTATTGCCAACTGGACAAATCTTTCAGAAACAACATTTGTCCTGTCCTCATCGGCAGCTGATTACCGACTCCGGATCTTTACAACTCAAAGCGAACTGCCGTTTGCCGGACATCCAACCATTGGTTCGGCTCACGCTGTCCGAGAAGCAGGTATTGTTGATCGTGAAGCTAAGACGTTTGTACAAGAGTGCGGTGCAGGACTTATTGCAATACAGGTTGATGACTCCGGGATGATTTCGGCTCGCGTACCAACACCGAAGATCCGACGCACGGCGATCGCTCTAGATCCTTTGATGGCAGCGATGGGAACTTCTAGTTTACTCGATCCATTAGCAATTGATCTGGGTCCTGTTTGGCTTACTGCCCGCTTAGAGGAACCAGAAATCCTTCACTCCCTTATGATTAACAGCGACAAATTAATAGCTCTCAGTCATCAATTGGGAATAACAGGTGTGACTGTCTATGCAATTGACAAAGGTACAGGTGTTCGAGTACGGTCATTTGCTCCCGCACAAGGTGTCAATGAAGACCCAGTATGCGGTAGTGGCAATGCCTGTGTGGCAGTACATCTCAAAGCGACTGATCAACAACATGCTGTGGGCGAAACTTACATTGCATTTCAAGGCGAGAGCCTGGGGCGAGATGGCCGAGTGCAAGTGAGTTTCAAAGATGATGACGTTTTAATTGGTGGCATGGCAGTGACTGTGATTGACGGTAATATTACGTTGTAAGTATTTAGCCCTCAGCTATCAGATTGGTTGGTAGTGATACAACAGTTGAGTGTTCACACTCTTTGATGTATTATGATGATATGAGCTACTTCCGTCCTGCCATTGATGCCATGACTGGCTATATTCCTGGTGAACAACCTAGACCAGGAACAAAGATTATCAAACTCAACACAAATGAGAATCCGTATCCGCCTTCTCCAAAGGCAATGGAAGTGCTGCGTTCAGTAGATAGTGAGTGGCTGCGGCGTTACCCCGATCCATTTGCAAAAGAGTTTTGTCAGGCAGTCAGCGATGCTTTGGGAGTACCTGCGGATTGGCTCATTGTGGGTAATGGGAGCGATGAAATACTGAATGTGCTGATCCGATCCTGTGCGGAGGGGTGCGATGCCTGCTTTGGGCTACGCCTACGCCAAGTCGTGTATCCCATGCCTACCTACGTGCTATATCGAACTTTATCAGCCATGCAACCTGCGTCTGTGGTTGAAATTCCTTATGGCAACTTTCAGTTAC
This sequence comes from uncultured Scytonema sp., assembly GCA_937873135.1. Classification (GTDB taxonomy): domain Bacteria; phylum Cyanobacteriota; class Cyanobacteriia; order Cyanobacteriales; family Nostocaceae; genus Rhizonema. Next base: position 80,378 of record CALMVQ010000083.1, read on the forward strand.
CGATTGAGGATCTCGTTGCGGCAAATGGAGCAATTACGTTTATTGCCTTCCTTTATTTTCATAAGTATTTTACATTAATTTTGGAACTTGTGAATAATTTGAATAGCCTTAAGATTGGTTATTTTAAGGCTATTTAATACAGAATTATTTCACTTGGTTAGTGTGTCGATTCAGCTTGTATTCGCTTTTGAAATTCAATCACAGCTTGCTCTTCGGTACTGACCACAACTCTACCCGGTTTTGCTCGCATAATAGCAAGAAAGTATTGAAATGCGTCTTCATCTTCAGGATGTTGTTTAACATATTTTTTCAATTCTACTTCTGTTAATTGTTGATAGTTAGTGTTACTCATTGAATTATTTCCTCACCATTACTTAAAATTTCTACTTGAATTGTTTCGCCTATTAACACTACAATACGTTGTGAGCGCGTATCGTATCTTGTTAATTCAATCGTTCTTAATAGATTACTTGCTCGTACACATATACGGAAAAAGGTTTTTAACTGTTCTGTTGTAGGCACTAGTTTTAATTTACCTCATTTAGTTTTATTTATGGATGATAAAATTATTATTGATAAATTTGATAGCAAAATGGTGTCAAATTTATCAATTCATCTTGCACTCTATGCAACGCCTTGAGTGTTTACAGCTATTTGATATACTTCTAACTGAATGCTTGATTATGATATGAGCTATTTCCGTCCTGCTATTGATGCGATGACTGGCTACATTCCTGGAGAACAACCCAAACCAGGAACAAAAATTATCAAACTCAACACAAATGAGAATCCGTATCCGCCTTCTCCAAAAGCAATGGAAGTGCTGCGTTCAGTAGATAGTGAGTTGCTGCGGCGTTACCCTGATCCATTTGCAAAAGAGTTTTGTCAGGCAGTCAGCGATGCGTTGGCAGTACCTGCGGATTGGCTCATTGTGGGTAATGGGAGCGATGAAATACTGAATGTGCTGATCCGATCCTGTGCAGAGGGATGCGATCGCAAAGTCGTGTATCCCATGCCTACCTACGTGCTATATCGAACTTTATCAGCCATGCAACCTGCGTCCGTGGTTGAGGTTCCTTATGGCAACTTTCAGTTACCGATTGAGGATCTCGTTGCAGCAAATGGAGCAATTACGTTTATTGCCTCTCCGAATAGCCCCTCCGGGCACACGGTACCTTTGGACGATTTACGGAAATTGGCGCAGCGAGTATCGGGAATTGTGGCGATTGATGAGGCATACGCTGACTTTGCTGAGTATACAGCGTTACCGTTGGTACAAGAATTCGAGAACGTAATTGTTTTGCGTACTATGTCGAAAGGCTATTCTTTGGCAGGTTTGCGGATGGGTTTCGGGATTGCAAATCCAAAACTGCTGGCTGGCTTATTTAAGGTAAAGGACAGTTATAACATTGATGCGATCGCCATAGCTGTGGGTACAGCAGCAATGCGGGATCAAGCCTACAAGAATGCTTGTGCCGACAAAGTGAAAATTTCACGGGCGAAGCTAACGGTAGATTTGAAAAATCTGGGGTGGAGAGTGCTTGATTCTCAAGGTAACTTTGTTTTGGCAACTTATCCACAGGGAAATGCTGAGTCTATGTACTTAATATTGAAAGAAAGAGGAATCTTGGTGCGCTACTTTAAGCAAGCTGGTTTAGAGGATAAGCTGCGGATTACGGTAGGCACGAACGAACAAAATCAGATGTTGATAGAAGCGTTAGTGAGTTTAATGAACAAAAGCACTTAGAGTGCAGGTGGAAAATGCGTAGGCGTAGCCCAAAGCAGGCATCGCTCTCCTCATGAAACAGTGATGATCAGAACTTGGGGAAGATACCACAGATACCGATGTAGGGGCCTCCGGCGGTTCGCCCTGACAATTGATTCATGTGTTGCAAACATTTTTATATTTGGTCTAATATAGGAATCATATTTGATTTCTGAAAAAAACTACGAGATAATACGTAGTGAT
>CALMVQ010000084.1 GCA_937873135.1 uncultured Scytonema sp.
TCCTAGGACAATTATTTCACGAAATGTATAAATATTTTTGTGTAAGTACTTATTTCTCAATACAAGCGATCATTAAATGTCCCCTTTCTGAGCTAACATCCTTGTGAGTTTCGTAACTCTAGCCACATATGTTCACAGTAAGGTTAGTACCGAGGAAAGACACTGGCTAAAATGGAGAGTTCGACCTGACGATGAACCTGTAGCAATCACAACAGAAGTTGTAAGGTTAGATACTGGCTTTCATTTAGATGAGCACGCAGGGTTGTTTGGTAAGATACAGAGAACATATTGTTAGAAGGAAGCCAGAAAAGTGTTCCCTAGTTTATGCAATACACCCCTGATATAGAAACTGGGTCTTTATTTCTTTATTCTATAAGTAATTAGTCCCGTTAACAGAACTTATTGTTCTATTCCTTACCAAAACGCTTATTATAAATATAAGGTTATATATTACCCTGTTCTGCTTTCTTAACGAATAAAATCTTTACAAATCAAGTAGGAAATAATCAAGATAGCTTGCTTAAAAATCTACTGTTTTCAAAGTGGATGTGGTTTATCGACAAAAGTTTGATAGATTGTTTATGAGTACAGAACAACAAAAATCTCTTGTTACTTACACGTTAGTTATAAATCATGAGGAGCAGTACTCAACATCGCCAGTTGAGCTAAAGATTCTTCTCGGTTGGAAGGCAGTAGGCAAGAGTGCAAAGAAGGTAGAATGCCTCAATTATATTAGAGAATTGTGGAGCGATATGCGGCTTTTAAGCCTACGTGAGCATATGGTCCATCAACTAAATATAGCATCTCCTCAGACAAAGCATATCATCCTCCTGCATTGCGTTAACAATGATAGACAAAAACGTACTGCCTATGGATAATGCCTTGGTGAAAAAATTATCGGAGGGCGTTTACCCAGTGACTGCTAGCGAACTTCACAAATCAGCAGAGGAACTGCGACAAGGTATTGAGAAAGGTTATCTTTATGTCAAGTTCACTGATACCAAAAGAGGGACAGAATTTGGCATTCGATTGGATCGAGAAGTAACCGAACTGAGTCAGGCGGACTTCCAGTAAGCATCTGGGAAGATCTATCTTGTTGGCGATTTAAATCTGAATAGTATTGATATTCGCTGTATTACCAACCTTGATTTGACTACGCTTCAAGGGACGGGGCGGATCGAGATCATTGGGCATCAGGAAAAGGGAATTAATCAGCAGTGACAGTCTAACATCATCAAACTTATTTGAGAGTTCAGTCATGATTGAAATGTTCAATAAACAAGCCCAACGCCTGCAAGCAGAGGTTTCTCTAGTCTTTCCTCCCTTGGTGACTACAAACTTCGGAAACTATTACCCATCGACGGCAATCTTATCGGGCTACCTTAAATCCCATGGATATAGCGCGGTTCAAGCAGACTTGAATGAAAAATTTGCACACTATCTACTTCAAGTAGATATGCTCAAGAGATTTGCGGAAGGCAGTTTCCTTGAGTCTATGCAATTACCAGCAGAGGCGATCCCTTGTTTGTCAGCAAGGTTGATCCATCGTCATCGTCATTTACTTTTCGACGAACACGGTCGCGATAGATTTCGACCTAACGCTCCAGGACCAGCGCATCTACTTTTTAATGTGGCACAGATGTACCATCTCGTTTTTGACCCTGTTACTTTACAGCAGCCCGACTTCTACGATACGTCTGCTGCACGCTTCTATATTGATTTCTATCATTGGAGTGGGTATCTTGAGAGCTTGCCACCGAAAATCCATACTATTGGCATTTCTGTGCCCATGGGACCACAACTTGTTCCAGCTCTGATCCTTGCCCGTCACATTAAGCGTCAACGCCCGGATATTACAGTTATATTCGGTGGACCAACCCTAAGTCTAATGAATCTCAAGGATCTTGATCAGTTGCTGACGACTGTCAAAGATATCGATGCAGTTGTGCGATTCGATGGTGAGTTACCATTGCTAAGGTTGGTTGAACAAAGACGACACCAACAGTGGGAGCCAACAAAAGTTCCTGCCGTCTCCAGTTTCTTTGATGGAGAAGTTCATCATATCCCACCTGAGCCTGGGCCAGACATCAAATTACTTCCCTACGGCGATTATGACGAGGAGATGATGGCCGCCCTAGCCGAGCCCGAAATCGGGGTTATACAGGCGCGCGGATGCTACTGGGGTAAGTGTGCCTACTGCGATTATGTAGAATTGTATAAGGGTAGCAGCCCCTATCGTACACAGTTAGTTGATCGGTTAGTTGACGAAATGGAGTACCAGATCGGGATTCACGGTCGTAGCCGATTTGCCATCATTACCGAATCAATTCCTCCCCTCTTCGCACGGAAAATGAGTGAAGCTATTATAGCGTCTGGCTTGGCTCTCTCTTGGAGTTCTTTTGCAATGGTTGACGAGCGATTTACCTCTGAGGTTTTACAGCTCATTGCTCAAAGTGGCTGCGACTATCTGGAAATCGGGATTGAATCGATGACTGACCGAGTCCTCAAGCTAGTTGAAAAAGCATCAACAAAGGTAAAAAATCAAAACTTTGTTCGAGATGCTGCGGCAGCAGGAGTCAAGTTAAAACTGAATCTAATTCCTGATCTGCCATCAACAACTTATCGTGAGGCTCTAGAATCTCTTGAGGAATTTGGCGCTCTTGAAGATTGCTTTACCTTCATCGGAGTCTACCCCTTCGAGCCCACGCGCTCGTCAAAGATCGGTCATAATCCAAGTTTTTACTTACTAAAGACAGAGAAAACAGGTAACCAGGAGGGCCAATCTCAGTACCCTGCCAACCACCTGATATGCCAAGATCCGGCGATGACAGCGACGGAGCGACAAGAGGTACATGCTAAATTCTTTGCATTTCGCGAACACATTAATGCTCGTCGTAATATCGAATCAACTAGAATGCTGATGTTGACAGACTTCGACAGCAGCTGTCTACTTCGGCTTGCTGACGAGTACTTGGACTTTGTAGAAGTCGATGGCAACCTACAATGTTATCACTACCTGACCCGCAAGTTGTTTCGTGTGCCGCGATACTGGACAGAGGCGATCGCATCTGTGCGTACCTCGCATGCCTTTAGTTGTGATGAACTCATTAGTTGGTTTGTCGAGCCGTCAATTGGTCAAATCTTTTATCAGCAGCTGAGCGAATTTCGCATGCTTATGAGATGTACGGAAGCCAAGGTCGATGCCGATAAGAACAACTACGCTCTAAAAGCCAGCAATAGGAATCGTTTGAAGATCGTCACTAGTGAGCAGATAGCTCTCACGTTGATCCAACCGCCAACATTCGAGTGCTTAGAAGCACGGTAGCTCCTTAATCAGGCAAATACTGGGTAACCTTTTACTCCCCCCATTTACCCGGATTTCTCACCACGATTTCCCTTTATGCTGATAAAACCTAAACTGAGTGTAAAATAAGGCGTTCAACACGCTGTCAAAATTAAGCTCCCGTTAAAAATGTCCGCTCCGCGAGTCTGAGTCAAGGTTGTAAGGAGTGCGAGATAAGCGTGGCATGGAAGTAAGCCGTGGTGCGTGTAAGCAAATTCAGCTTTATCACAAAGTTTTTTAGAACCCCTGCCACATGGACATTTCAACAAAATAACCAGACACTAGAAAAAAACCGATTAATCAGCGTTTCAGGCGATCGCTTTGGGGTAACTAAGGTGATTGCCCTCAAATGAAGGCTGTTTCTCCTTGATTGACGATGCCTGAAACCCTCATAATTACGTTAGTTTTTTGACAGAATATAATTAGAAAAGCTAAAGACACAGATTATTGAAAAAGGAGGAATTGATCTTTTAGATGCTTGGTAGTGTAATTCTGAATATACTCGTCTTTACAAATAAGATAGGGTAATTATTTGTCTGTAAAGAAAAACTATGTGGAGCTAGGCTGATGAAGTTATGAGAATTGAGGAATAAATAATTCGTTCGGTGTTGCAGAATAGAAATATGAATTAGGGCGATCACTATGAAATGTCTAAGGTGTGAATCAACCCATACTCGTAAAAACGGACGGCAACGTGGTAAACAAAACTACATATGTGTTGATTGTAAACGTCAGTTCATCGAATATTACGACCACAAAGGATACAGAGAAGATATTAAAATTGAGTGCCTAGAAATGTACGTGAATGGTTCTGGTTTTCGCGCAATAGAAAGAGTTAAAAAAGTACATCATACTACTGTTCTAAATTGGGTGAGGCAATTGGGGTGTTTAATTCGGTTGGTTATACATTATTTGAAACATGGCTCAATGGCGCTGTGGTCGCTATGCGTCCGCAAGCTTGAGGTGATCGCATAATTCATATTTTGGTTCAGCAACGCCATTCGTTCAATGCTGAGGAGTGGTAAAAGACATAGGTTGATTAAAATATCATGGAAGCGGATTTCCCAAAAAGATGTACACACGAGATTTTTGAAGAGCAGGTAGCGTTAACGCCTGACTCAGTGGCCGTATGTTTTGAAGGCTATCAACTAACCTACAAGGCTTTAAACTGCCACGCAAATCAGTTGGCTAACCTCTTACGGGCAAGAGGTGTTGGGCCAGAAGTTCTTGTGGGTATTTACGTTGAGCGCTCCTTAGACATGGTTGTAGGTATACTAGGCGTATTTAAAGCGGGTGGGGCTTACATACCCTTTGATCCGAGTTATCCACGTGATCGCCTCACCTTTATGTTGAAGGATGCAGAGGTTCCCCTAATTCTAACCCTGAAGAAACTTGCGCAAGCATTACCCGAACATTGTGCTGAAGTGGTTTATTTCGATGGGGAAATTTCGTCTGAGTATAATGTGAGCAACGATAATCTTGAGAATTTTGCTACACCTGATAATCTAGCATACGTGATTTACACTTCAGGTTCGACCGGACGACCAAAGGGGGTGCTAGGTCTCCACCGAGGGTTGGTCAATCGTATGCATTGGATGTGGCAAACTTTTCCCTATGAAGATAGTGAAGTCTTTTGTCAGAAGGCCCCGTTCTGCTTTGTTGATCATATTGCCGAGATTTTTGCCCCAATACTGCAAGGTAAACCTGTCGTGATCATCCCAGACGCTGTGGTACAAGATCCCCAGTGGTTTATCCAAGTGCTAGCGGCAGCAGGTGTCACGCGTATCACCATGGTGGCGACACTGTTACGCATGGTACTTCATGTCGCTTCGGATCTTCAAGCCCAACTGCCGAGATTGAAACATTGGTTTAACAGTGGAGAAGAGTTGCCTGTGGAGTTGGAAGAGACTTTCTTTTCAGCCTACCCTGACGCTAACCTATACAATCTCTATGGACCGACGGAAGCTTCTATTGAAGTCAGTTATTGGGAATGTAAACGTGATAGTCAACGATCTACAGTGCCCATTGGTTACCCTATTGCTAACACGTCCCTTTATCTTTTAGACGATCATCTACAGCCCGTTGGTAGCGATGTTCAAGCGGAACTACACATCGGTGGTGTTGGTCTTGCTCGCGGTTATCTGAACCGTCCGGCATTGACTGCTGAAAAATTTATACCAGATCCCTGTAGCGATCAACCAGGCACGCGGCTATACAAATCCGGCGATTTTTCGCGTTACACAGCTGATGGTGTCCTCGAATATCTCGGTCGTATTGACCATCAGGTGAAGATTCGTGGTCAGCGCATCGAACTTGGAGAAATTGAAGGAACGCTTAACAGACATCCAAAAGTTCGCGAGGCTGTCGTAGTTGCCCGAGAGCAAAAACCTGGATTTATACAATTGATAGCTTATGTAGTTCCCGAGCAGCCTCAAGGAGTAACGAGCGTTGATCTGCGCAGCTATTTGAAAGAGAAACTTCCTGAGGCAATGGTGCCATCTGCTGTCATCTTTCTTGATGCATTACCGCGCACACCCAGTGGGAAGACAAATCGTCAGGCTTTGCCTACAGTAGATTTCAGATCGTTGACTCGGGCGCAGGGTTACATCGCACCCCGCACTCCTGATGAAACGCGGCTTGTGAGAATTTGGGAGGAACTTCTGAGAGTAGAACAGGTTGGTATTGATGATGATTTCTTTGAACTGGGAGGAGATTCCCTAGTTGCTGCCCAGATCATAGATCGAGTGCGCGAGTCTTTCAAGGTGGCCATTCCTGTTCGTGTTCTTTTTGACGCCCCAACGATCACCACATTTATCGCATATCTCACGCAGTATCAAACTACGAAATTTTCTACTCTACCTCCTATTAATAACACTTTTAATCAAAGCACATCTCTCCTTTCCTTTGCAGAGCAGCGGTTGTGGTTTCTGGACCAGATGGAAGGGGCACGGGTGACTTACGTTACTTATACTGCTAATCGCCTGACAGGTGTTTTGCAGGAGTGGGTCCTGGAGCAGAGCTTAGCAGAGGTTATGCAACGCCATGATGTTCTACGAACGACTTATCCCTTAGTAAACGGATCTCCAGTCCGCTCAGTTGCAAGCAGTCAGATTGTACCATTATCATATATTGACTTACAGAATGTCCATTTAGAAAAGCGATTAGCCACAGCTCAACAGTATGCTTCAGAAATTATCAGAGAGCCATTCGATCTCACTCAAGGTCCCTTGCTCCGCGTCACATTGCTTGAAATGGGGTTGCAGGATCGTCTTTTGGTTTGTGTCATGCACCATATCATTTCAGATGATTGGAGCATAGACCTTTTTATCAGGGAACTGGTGGCGCTTTATAATGCTTATACGCAAGGTGTTTCTTCTCCTTTAGAAGATGTTCCAATCCAGTATGCTGACTTTGCCCTCTGGCAACGTTATTGTTTAACCGATGAGGTGCTTGATGCCCAACTGCGTTTCTGGAAGCGTACATTGGCAGATGTTCCTCAGGTGCTGGCGCTTCCGAGCGATCGCGTGCGTACAGCAGCTCAGACGTTTCGGGGACGTCACTATCGGTTTACAATTCCCCCTAACTTGACGCGCAGACTGAGAGAGGTGGCAGCAGAATCAGGGGCTACCATGTTCATGGTACTGCTCTCGGGCTTTGCAACTTTGCTTGCAGGCTACAGTGGAGAGAGGGACATGGTTGTTGGCACTCCCTCTTCTACTCGATCCAGTCGAGAAACTGAGTCTTCAATCGGTTTCTTTGTCAATACACTGGTGCTGCGGATTGATTTATCTGGAGATCCGACCTTCCTAGAGTTGCTAGCTCGCGTTCGTAAAGTTGTTTTGGAGGCTCGTGAAAATCAAGACCTTCCCTTTGAACAACTCATTGAGGCTTTAAAGCCAGAGCGTAGTCTCAGCCACAATGCCCTGTTTCAGGTCATGTTTATCTGGCAGCGATCGCCGATGCAGAGGCTGAATTTTCACGGGTTGGATGCCAACCATGTCGAGATCGAGACCGGAACATCAATTGTCGATTTAAGTCTCACGCTGCAAGACGCTGGGGATGAGCTTCTTGGCGAGATAGAATACAACTGCGATTTGTTCGATGCAGACCGCATCGAACGTATGACTGGTCACCTTGAAGTTTTACTAGAAGCGATCTCAACCGCAGCAACTAAAAAACTTTCGACGGTTTCGATGTTAACGTCGCAAGAGCGACACCAAGTGCTGTCAGTCTGGAACAGTTATGTTGAAGAACAACAATTTGCCAAAAAGTGCATCCATCATTTATTTGAAGAACAGGTAAAAAGCACACCAGATGTGGTTGCCCTCGTACTGGGCAATCAGCAGATGACCTATAACGCGCTCAACGCCAGAGCCGATAAACTCGCACATCACTTACGCATTCTCGGAGTCGGTCCGGAAGTACCTGTTGGTCTTTGTGTGGAACGCTGCTTAAACATGATCGTCGGGCTGTTAGCCATCATAAAAGCTGGCGGTGTCTTTGTGCCGTTAGACCCCACCTATCCACAAGAACGCCTCGCCTTCATAGTGAAGGATGCAGATGTTTCTACAATCCTGGCAACTGTTAAATCATCAGCATGCTTACCCACGCATCAAGCTAAAATCGTACTGCTGGATCAGACCTTGCCTGTTCTGCATGAAGTCAGTGAGGCGAATTTATCTAGTGCCATTAGCCCTGATAATTTGGTTTACACGATCTACACATCGGGTTCCACTGGTAACCCCAAAGGCATTGCGATTTCGCATCGCGCGATCGTCAACCACTGTCAGCACATCCAGGCTGCTTACGACGTGCAGCCTGAGGATCGCGTCTTGCAGTTTACTTCACTCAACTTCGATCCCGCTGTGGAGCAGATTTTTTCTACCCTTGTGAACGGAGCTACATTAGTTTTACGTGACACCAGTGTTTGGACAGTCGCCGAACTCCGAAGCCAGATTGAGAATCAAAGACTCACCGTCATGAATCTTCCACCAGCCTATTGGCAACAGGTGGTTGAGGAATGGGCTAGAGATCCGATTTTGATTTCAAACCATCGGCTCAGGCTCGTGATCGTTGGGGGAGAAGTTTTTCCCTTTGATTCACTTCAGATGTGGCAACAAACGCCAATTAAAGCAGCCTGCTTGCTCAATGCCTATGGACCGACTGAAGCAACGATCACGAGCGCCCTATACAAGGTTTCCGCGTCTGATAGCAACAGTGAATCAGATCGCCTGCCACTCGGTCACCCCGTTGCAAATCGTACCCTTTATGTGTGCGACCCTAAAGGCAACCTGCTTCCGGCTGGAGTACCTGGAGAACTGTGTATTGGAGGGTCATCTTTGGCAAGAGGGTATCTGAACTGCCCAGCCCTCACAGCCGAGATGTTCGTTCCCGACCCCTACAGCGGTGGATTTGGAGCCCGCTTGTATAGAACTGGTGATATCACAAGCTACTTGCCTGACGGTCAACTTGAATTTTATGGGCGCGTTGACGGACAAGTCAAAGTTCGCGGCTTCCGGATTGAATTGGGTGAGCTAGAAGCCAAACTCAAGCAACACGTTAATGTCCTAGATGCTGTTGTACTTACAAAGGAGAGAAACAAAAAGGCTGAGTCTTCGAGCCAAGAAATAGAAGATGTGGTGAGCAAGATCCAGTCTCTGAATCAAAAACAAGCGGATCACCTCTTGGCACGTATAAAGCATCTTTCGGAGGATGAAGTCGAACTTCATCTTTCACGTAATAGTCCTCCCATTCATTTGATCGGAGAAGTCATGCATCGAAGATTTCCTGAGTTCGAGCTTTCATTATATCTTAAAGATCAGAACTATATAAGACCTCCACGTCAATTCCAAAGGAACTGGATTCTACAGCGCACCCTTGATGAGTTCACCGATGACATTAAGCATTTGGACAAACTATCGCAACGGTTTGTCGAGAGTGACGAAAGGACAGAGATGCGCGATGAATGGCAGAGAATACCGGTACAGCATAACGGCTCTCAACTAGTGATTGACGGTCAACAAGTCATGCAAGATTGGCAGCAGCCTTTGATGAAGGCAATGGCGGATATTGTTACAGAAACGCATGCTCATGTGTTGGAAGTTGGATTTGGAATGGGTATCTCTGCAACATATATCCAACAACGTGGTGTGAAATCGCACACCATTATTGAATGTAACAATGACGTGGTGAAAAGCTTTGAGCAGTGGCGTGCTGGATATCCTGGACGCGAATTTAGATTGCTTCAGGGGAAATGGCAGGATGTCTCGGAGCAGTTGGGAACGTATGACGGCATTCTCTTCGATACATATCCTACAAGTGAGGAGGAATTCCAGAAGTTCGTGGTTGAAAGTGTAACTTTTGCTGAGCCCTTTTTTGAAACTGTAGCTTTTTGCCTCAGGGAAGGCGGCATTTTCACATACTACACCAACGAAATTGACTCCTTTAGTCGTCGGCATCAGCGACTTCTTTTTAAGTATTTCAGTTCTTTTACTTTAAGTGTAGTTAAACCTCTGTTTCCTCCCAAAGACAATATTAATTGGTGGGCAGATTCGATGGTTGTTGTTAAAGCTGTGAAATAAGACTCTCCGATTAGCAAATTAGTTATAATTACCGCATGCATCTGTGTAAAAAAGTCCCGGAACACTCTGATCTGACTCATAAGATGGCCACATGAACGATCTCCATGCTTATATCACTACTCTTTCTGTGAGACGACGCGAGCTGTTATCAATATGGCTCAATGAAATGCTAGCAAGTGCCCCAGAGACAAGGCAAGCACCTGGAGATCCGCAGTTAACAGCTTATATCGTTTGCCGCTCTGGGCATCTCGTAACCGAAAAGGAGCTTTGCGAGTTTCTCAAAGAGAAATTGCCCGACTATATGGTGCCAGAGGCTTTTGTGCTGGTAAAAGACTTGCCGTTGATGCCCAACGGTAAGGTTGATCGGCGTGCATTACTGTGTATTGATGGAACCGATCTGCATGATTTGGACATCGATTATGCTGCACCAGGCACCCCGACAGAGGAGATGTTGAAGGGTTTATGGCAGGAGATCTTGCAACAGCAGACTGTGAGTATCCACGACAATTTTTTCAGGCTTGGTGGTCATTCACTGCTCGCAATGCAATTGTCTTCGCGCGTGCGCGATATCTTTTCCATCGAATTATCGGTACGCCGCTTGTTTGAGTTGCCAACGCTCGCAAAACTCGCAGAGCATATTGAAGCCATCCGGAGGCAAGACCGAAAGCCTATAGCCCCCATCTCAGTGATATCTCGCGAAGTCCCATTGTCTCTATCATTTGCACAGAAGCGGTTGTGGTTTCTCTCTCAATTAGAAGGTTCTAGTGCCACATACAATATGGCGGCGGAAGTTGACCTCATTGGACAGCTTGATGTTGATGCCTTAGAGCAGAGCCTGACAGAGATTGTGCAACGTCACGAAGCCCTGCGCACGACCTTTGCTCTGGAAGACGGTGCTCCCGTTCAGATGATCGCGCCCCCCAAAGCGGTCATCCTGCAAGCTATTGACTTGCAAGCCTTAACCAACGAAGAAGCAGATACTGAGGCTCGACGGTTAGCGGATGTCGCGATTCGAGATCCTTTTGACCTATCTCGTGGCCCATTAATACGGTTCCAACTGTTACGGCTGGGTCACCAGAAGCACCGATTGCTGCTTTCGATGCATCACATTGTCTCTGATGGGTGGTCAATCAACGTCTTCTTTCGCGAACTAGCTGCAATCTATGCAGCTAGCTCACAGGGCTTTGCTTCTCCGTTGCCGGATTTGTTTATCCAGTATGGCGATTTTTCCTACTGGCAAAACCAATATTTGACCCCAGAGGTGCAGCAAACGCATCTTGACTATTGGCAACAGCATTTAGCGGGTGCGCCGCCGTTGCTAGAACTCCCTACTTCGCGCCCTCGGCCACCTGTTCAGACTTTCCAGGGCGGTACGGTGGTTTTTGAGATCGACAAGAACTTGAAACAAAGGCTAGAGAGTTTAGGGCAGGAGGTAGGAGCAACCCTGTTTATGACGTTACTCGCCGCTTTCAAGATTTTATTGGCACGCTATAGCGGGCAGACAGACATTGTGGTCGGAACACCGATCGCCAATCGTCAGCGCAGTGAACTAGAGCCACTCATTGGTTTTTTTGCTAACACCCTTGTATTGAGGACACAGTTGCAAGCAAATCAAAACTTTTTGGACGTTCTCAGTCAGGTACGGAAAATTGCGCTGGACGCCTATGCTCACCAGGATATGCCCTTCGAGCATCTGGTAGAGGCATTAAATCCAGAGCGGCACTTGAGCCATGCGCCTCTTTTTCAAATTATGTTCGTTCTGCAGAATCAGCCACTGCGAACCCTGGAGTCGGGACGCGTGTTGATGTCTAGCCGCGATCTCTTTAACGCCACTGCCAAGTTCGACATCGTATTGTCTATGGAAGAGACTGCACAGGGGCTCATAGGGCAGCTAGAATACAATAGTGACTTATTTGAGCGTGAAACAATTATACGGATGATCGGTCACTACCAGACTGTGCTTCAAGCGATCACCCTTAACCCAGAGGAACAGATTCAATCTCTACCTCTACTCACTTATGAAGAATACCAGCTGCTAAAGTCCTTTAACCAAACCCAAGCAGACCTCCTGCATAGCATTGATTGTATGCATCATCTGTTTGAGACTCAAGCAGAACAATTTCCCGATCAACTAGCGGTTATTGGTCCAGAAATTGACCAAGCACTGACCTACCGCGATCTCAACGCTCGAGCCAACCACTTAGCCCACCATCTTCAGCTGCTAGGGGTGCGTCCGGAGGTACTCGTGGGGATCTGTCTCGAACGCTCCCTGGCTATGGTGATTGCGGTGCTAGCAGTCTGGAAAGCAGGAGGAGCCTATGTTCCCCTCGACCCATCCTATCCGCAAGAGCGGCTCCATTTTATGTTGGAGGACTCCCAAGCAGCAGTACTACTGAAACAAGAGGATATCATTTTAGATACCCCTGCCACCACCAAGATTGTACGGTTGGATGACTTCCCCCTTACCGAAGAAAGTCATGATAATATCAGATCTACTGTAACTCCTGACAATCTTGTTTATATCACTTACACCTCAGGTTCTACCGGCAAACCTAAAGGAATTGCAATGACCCATCGTGCTGTGGCTAATTTAATTAGCTGGCACGTTGCAACCTCTACCCTGTCTCAGGGATCCCGAACTCTCCAATTTGCGCCGCTTAGTTTCGATGTTTCATTTCAAGAAATGCTAGCAACTTGGTGTGCGGGAGGCACTCTGGTTCTACTCAGTGAGCAAGAACGCCGCGATCCCCTAATAATGCTAGAATTGCTCAAAACCAGAGCAATTGAGCGGTTATTCCTACCGACTGCAGCTTTACAACATTTAGCCATCGCCGGGATGCAGGCGCAGGCATTACCAACTGGGTTGCGTGAAGTTTGGGTTGGCGGGGAGCAATTGCGTATCACACGGGAGATTCGATCTCTGTTCAGCAGATTGGAGCATTGCACCCTCTACAACTACTATGGTCCATCAGAGTGCCATGCTGTGACTGTTGCTCCTTTGGATCAAGATGTTACCAAGTGGGCAAAGCTTCCATCCATCGGGCGAGCGATTCCTAACACAATGATCTACATCCTGGATGAACAGCAGCAACCAGTTCCCGTTGGGGTTCCAGGGGAAATTTACATTGGTGGTAACTGCGTTGCTCGGGGTTACCTCAATCGACCAGAGCTAACCCAAAATAAGTTTATTCCTGATCGCTTTGCGGGTCATTTAGGATCCCGTTTATACTGCACCGGAGACCTAGCTCGCTATTTACCCGACGGCAATATCGAATTCTTGGGTAGGAATGATAGTCAAGTAAAGATTCGTGGTGTTCGCATAGAAATTACAGAGATTGAATCTGTGATCGAGCAGCACGAGGATGTTCATACTGCTGTGGTTATCGTTCGTTCCGGGAATATTAAAAGCTTAGTGGCTTACGTAAAACCGACTGAGGGGCGATCGCTACAGGTTAGTGATTTGAGATATTACCTGAGAAAACGCTTGCCAGCTTATATGGTACCTTCAGCCTTTGAGGTGGTTGAGATGATCCCCTTAACGCCTAACGGTAAAGTAGACCGTCGTGCTTTACCCGAACCACGGGCAAGCAATCTGAGGGTTGAGGACCAATTTGTTGCCCCACGCAATCGCTTGGAATTGCAACTTGCACAGATCTGGAGCGATGTACTTGAAGTCCACCCCGTCGGTATTCAACAGAATTTCTTTGAACTCGGCGGACATTCGCTCGCAGCAGTCAGCCTCATGAGCAAACTTCACCAACAGTTGGGTATTAGTTTGCCCTTAGCGACTTTGTTTCAAGGACCCACAATCGAAGAACTCGCCTCTATTGTTTGCAACCATGCTAGTCTCTCATCTTGGTCTCCCTTAGTTCCCATTCGGACAAGTGGCGATCAGACTCCGTTTTTCTGTATTCATCCTGTTGGAGGTAACGTTCTTTGTTACGCTGCTTTAGCCTACCATTTGGGACCGGAGCAAGCTTTTTACGGGTTGCAAGCATTTGGGCTCCAAGACGATCAATCACCCCTTCGCAGCATAGAGGAGATGGCAACCTCTTACATTGAAGCACTGCAACGGGTACAGCCTGAAGGTCCTTATCAACTTGGTGGGTGGTCGCTCGGTGGGGTGATCGCGTTTGAAATGGCACAGCAGTTGCTTCAGGGAGGACATAAGGTGGCTCTACTCGCTTTGATCGACAGCACTGCACCACGACCGGGTGATCGCTCGGTTGATGCTGATGCACAAGTTACCAAGGATGAGAGTACAAAATGGGTTTCGGCTTTTATTAGAGACTTGAGCGGTTTCGTAGGTGAAGAACTTTCAAATGGCTTCAATGAGCATGAAGAGTTGACTATAGAAGAGCGAGATCTTAAACTCTTGAAACGGGCAGGCGAAATGCATTTCATAGCACCAGACGATAGAGTTGGGAGACTCGATAAGTTGGTGAGTGTTTTTCGCACAAATCTCCAAGCAATGTATCGTTACGTCCCTCATCGTTACGATGGATGCATTACAGTTTTTCGTGCTAGTGAGCAAGATGAGCAAGGAATTGAAGACACAACGCTAGGTTGGCAGCAGTACGCAATTGGTGGTGTTGAGTCTTACACGATACCTGGCAATCATTATGAGATAGTTACGAATCCTCAGGTCGCTACCCTAGCAGCTGAACTCAGTCGGTGTCTGCTCACTGCATAAGCCCAAGAATTTTGGCTTACTTAATCAATAATGTCTTTTCTCAGCCCCATTGACTGATCGAAACAGGATTACAGCCGTTCTCAAAGGTGAAAAATCAAATTATGTATAATCAGAATTTTTGGCAGCAAATTCAAGATGCTGCGTTGACAGAGGAAAACTTGGCTGGGCTATTCGATAACAAAATTCCGACAATCCGCATCCATAATTTTGCTACTCAGGCGGAGTGTCAAGCTTTTTCGATGGCTGCACATACAGCCAATTTTACCTATCATAAAAGCGTTGATCCCCCAATCGGTAGAGTCGGCATTGCACAATTTGGATACATCGACAAAACAAAGAAGGCATATTTTGCCGCAGTTGAACGTGAGTATCAAATCCAGCGCGAGATTATGGACAAGTCATTTGATCCTTTAGCCCGGCTAATCAGAATTCTGCGAGACACTGTATCGGCTCAAGTGAATATTGCTCAAGATAGCAACTTCGGGCCTTTCTTCGCTGGCTTGATTCGTCTTATCCATAAGAATGCATCCCTTCACCTGGATTTCACGGAGATTGATGCACCAGAATGGGGTGTTGCAGATGTGAATGCACAGCTAGCTTGGAACCTGTTTCTATCAGTACCAGAGATGGGTGGAGAATGCATTGTCTATAACAGGTTGTGGCATCCTGAGGATGAGGCGCATAAGGTCACAGGGTCGGAGCTATACTACACCCCGAAACTAGTTCAAAAATGCCGGACTAAAGAAATAAAACCTGTGGTCGGCGACGTGATACTTTTTAATAGCCGCAACTTCCATGAAGTTAAAGATAGCTACGGTGAGCGGATGACATTTACTTCTTTTATTGGTCGGAAACCGGACGGCAATATTGTTATTTGGTCGTGACTTGTCATTTCGTCCATCTTTTGGGTCGCAAAACTCCAATTCGTTCTTTAAGTCCTCGTGAAGTTTTTCAAGAAATTTATGGTTGGCTTCTGGGTCATTGGGCTGTGCGAGCGCTGATGTTTCAAATTGCGTGCCTGCGCTCAAATTTCCCCTTTACAACTCTGACTTTTCCCGTTAAGTCTTGAAAAACTTGCGCACAAAGGATTCAGGGGAAGGTACAAGGTTTCCAGTATAATAAGCCAAGTGTGGTATCAGAGGCGACACGTCATGTTGGACTGGTGGGAGAAAAATTTTGCGACTTGTGAGTTAGGCGATCGATGACTAAATGAACGAGCAATGTCAATCGGCAAAGCCCTAAGCCAAGGATTTGGCAAGGCACTGTCAGAAATATTCTCCAGTGCAACCGTACTCAGGAGAGCTTATGAGTTTTTGCCAATTCTAAGGCAGAATTCGCCAAGTTAATTGAGCCTTATTGCCAGATGACAACTGAGACGGTTGCGGAGCTTGAGGTGGTACTGTGTGTCGGAGACACAACTTATCTTGATTATTATGGCAATATTGTGGCTAAACGTGAAGGTTATGGTCCGATTGGGAACGGAGGCAATGGTCTAATTTTACATAATGCTATAGCCGTAGATCCGCAACTTGGTCAACCACTCGGTCTGTTATGGCAAAAACTCTGGAATCGAGACCCAAAACAAAAACCGCCAAAAGATGAGACACCCACGAAGAAGAAAAGACGACTTGCCGTAGCCCGAAAAGTAGCCAGGAAGCGCCCCTTTGAACAGAAAGAATCTTATCGGTGGGTAGAGGCGCTCACTACCGTGGATCACAAAGTAAGTCAGTCTACCCGTGTGATTCATACCTTTGACAACAAGCAGCTATGACAACACAGCTATCTTTGCGGCAGTTTTAATCTGATCTTCTAAAACTGAGTCAATATCACCTTCAGTAGTGAGTGGATTAGCAATCACCGCACGCAACGCAACAATGGGCATTCCCGCAATTTCTAAGGTTGTCCGAGAGACAAAAGTATGACCTGCCTGACTTTGGAGATTCTGAAGACGCTCATTAAATTGATTGATTAATTGGTTGTCAGATTTAGTTAAAGTTCCTGTAGCCGCTTTTTGTCTCCAAAGCTTTGGAATATAGCGATATAGGAGAATATTAATTTCTGGCTCTACTAGTAATTCAAATTCGGGTTTATGCCGTAGACAAATCGCCATGTACTGAGTTTTTCGTATCCCTTCATCAATTAAAAATTCGTAACCTTTATGACCGATAATATTTAGGGCTGCCTGTAAAAATAAAACCATACCTGGGCGAGAGCCTTCCAGGCTACGCTTCCCTAAATCAATTGAGTCTTTTCGCACCGTATAAGTAGCATTCTTTTCAATGACTTTTGCCATTTGTGGATTGCGTAGTAATAACATACCAATTCCCATCGGCAAATACAGTTGTTTATGCCCGTCAATCGTCACCGAATCAGCCATTTCAATACCAGCAAGTTTGTGTCGGTGTTTTTCTGAAAATAAAACTGGTCCACCCCAAGCAGCATCGACATGAAAATGAACATTAGCTTCTTTGGCAATTTCTGCCATGTCTAAAAGCGGATCTATGGCTCCACGATCTGTGGCTCCTGCAATGCCCACAATAGCGATGATGTGCAGGTTAAGGGCGCGACACTCGGAAATGGTTCGTTGCAACGCTAACAAGTCAATACGACTATTGCAATCAACAGGAAGCTTAATTAGACTACGCTCACCAATTCCCAGTAAGCCTGTAGCCTTTTCAAAAGAGTAATGCATCAGTTTAGAGCCAATAATAACGGCTCCTTTATAACCGTAGAAATTTAATGCTACAGGTAAGCCTTCCTTTTCAATACCCGTAAATGCCTCTTTTTGCCCTAATGAATAATTACGAGCACACCAGAGCGCTGTTATATTAGCAAGTGTACCTCCAGTAGCTATTATACCAAGCGTACTTTCATTATTTTGAGTATTAATTTGATAGAAATCATTAGAAAAATTATATATTAATTTGTGTATCATTGCCAAAGCATGACGCTCATAAATACCCAAAGTTTTTGAGGTTTCCATCTTCACAAGATTTTGATTTATTGCCGTCATAAGCCTACTTAAGGGTCGGAAAAAATACGGAAGAGCTGATGTCATATGACCGATGTATCGTGGCGAAGATGTACGAATTGAATGAATGATGACATTGTCAGCTAAATTATCTATATAACTACCAACATCAGATGAAACTGTTGGAATTGCACTATTTGTAAATTGTTGAGCAATTGTGTTAAGTTCAAGATTTGTGCTGACACTAGTGTCATGCAAAAAATCTTCGATAATTGAGGAAACCAGTTCCTCGATTTCTTTCTCTGCAAATTTTGTATTATCAGAAGTAGAAAATAACTCAAAAATATGGTTTTTAATCCTGTCAATTGAAGCATCAGAAAGTAGGCTTTCATCTCTAAGTTTTGGTAATTGTGTTATTCTTTCGTTCATTTAATACACCTATAATTTGAATATGTCGAAAAAATTCTTTCCGGGTTTCTCTTCTTACGTCTTCTGTAACTTATGGTATTACACTCTTACTAAGTATATCTGGCAAAGCACTACTAACCTCTCTAACCCAATTTATAACAGTGGTATGGTGTACTTTTTTTACTCTTTCTATCGCACGGAAGCCAGAACCATTAACGTAACATTTCTAGACATTCGCTTTTAATATCCGACCTATTTCCTTTTTGGTCATAAGAATCGATGAACTGACGTTCACAGTGCCTCATTGGCACTGGAGACCTATGACGAGCATACCTCAAAATGCCAGCTTCAACGCCACCTGCACCCATTTGCCGACACTACCCAAAATTTAGGAATTGGTTTAGTCAAGCGTATCGGCTCAATAAGTCGGGGTTAGTAGTAACGCGATCGCGGGGAAGCGCCCTTAAAAATATCCGTTGGTTAATGAATCGGCAAAGCCCACATATGAGATGAAATGAAAATCGACCGATATAGATTGAGGAAGATTGACCTGGGGGGCGATCGCGGAAACAATGTCAACCCGTGTAGGTTGAGGAATATTGGTATCGGCTCAATAAGTGGCAGCAAATAATAATTCGGAATTATACAAATACCCAGGGTAAGCGCAAACCCTATTGACAGGGAGATCATAGTATGTAGTTTGAGTTTGAGACAACCGCAGCCAACACAGAAAGCATATACTGATCGTTCATATAGGACTCCTATTTGATTTTTGAACAACTTGGCAGCCTAGAAGCTTGACATACAAAGTTTTTCTTCTAAGTATACTGAGTAAAATTCAAGTAGAATTCCTATAGCAGCTCGCCGTGTCTTTTGGCGAATACTACGGCGAAAAGATGTTTCTCGTTCTAAGGCATTAAGTGCAATGCGACGTAGTAAAGCAAAATTTTGTGGGCTGTGTAGAGAACGAATCCGACACTCATCTTCGTAGAATGTCACGTCTAATGTCCAATGAACAGAGTTTTCAATGCCCCAATGTTGTCGAATTGCACTACCAATCTTGTTCGCATCACTAACGAGACTAGAGATATAAAATTGTACCTCATTAGTAATCTTATTCCAATACTGAATTGAACGCACTACCATCACCACTGTTGTCAGTTCTACCCAATCATCTTGTTCATGAAGTGCAGGAAGTTGTAACACTGGCACGTATTACACGGCAGCAACTTTTCGCATTTGGCGCTCGGTTGGCTTAGTCGTAGCACGGAATCGCTTTAACCCTGAATTATCAAGACAACATGGATATTATCAGTCTTTCGATGTCCCGATTAATTAGTGATCGCCTGAAAATTTCCCGGTTTGTGATTGATGCAATTTTTGGCTATTTTGTCAATGCGTAAGTCCTAACATCATCTTGTTCGACAGTTGGTAGTACCTCGTCAAATAGAGAACGCTCCTGAGCATGACCATCTTCACAAGGAAATACGTCCACTGCCAGCATTAAACTGGGGTCAAGCACGACCAAGGATTGACCAGGCAATGGGGCACTACTAATATCACGCAACACTTTTAGACGGTGTTCAGTCGCGGCGATCGCGTTACCATCAAGAATCTTGATTCGATAACCAGGTAGCAAATCAGGCATTGTTGCGTTCAGATGCCGAATTGTAGCTTCCATTCGGTAAGCTTCCTCTCTGACTAACTCCCCATTTATACTCGGTTCGATGCCATTAATGCGCGTTGTAGACCGAGGTAACTGAAACACCTATTTCTTCAGCTGATGCTTGGTGGGCTGCATGTACTGATGGGTGGACTCCGCAGACGACAAGGCTCATCAAATTGACGACTGTGGAGAATAATAATTCACGAGTGTACTGGGTTTTTGCACTACGTTCAAATAGTTCATCCAGGATTTGGGGACATAACGCTTTCTCTAAATGCGAACGAACCATCACCGAAACTGGACTTTCTTTTATAAATCGCTCAAACACCTGCCCTAGTAACATTTTTATTTCCACCTTAAGATTTGCGCCTCTTTTAACCAGACTACAAATCAGCCCATCACGCAACACCTAAAAAGGGCTAAGACTAGTACATCTGCTCACCTTGAAAGGGCTAGTCCTAAAATTGACGACCCAATCAAAACAGATGTGATTCTGTTTAACTCTTTTTTTTCATTCTTAGGCATGTGAGACAAGTTAGCTTTTGGATATTCCACTCTTATTTACCTCAATTCATACTGCCATTATGCAACGCCGAATGTTTTGTCCTCAACAATTTTTTGCAACAAAATCTGTCGGTATACTGATAATATTGCTGAGACTGGAATCATAATTTTGCCACGTATAGCTGTAATACCTTTTTTTCGTTAAGCGATCGCCTTCTCCTGGCGAAGACGCTGCGCGAACGGCACGCGAAGCGTGATCGCCAAGAAATTTTCCATTTGGGAAAGATAACTTTGCCGAAACCCAACAATCGAACCATAAGTTCGCCAAAATGACAACACCTTTTAGTCAAAATAACAACGTATTTTATACAGGAGGACAAACAGTGATTTAGGCGCGACAAGCATTATAGGCATTAAAAGCATAACGCCCGCCGAGAAAAATTGGAAGTATAAGCCTGCCTTTCGGCAATCCGCATGGGAATAACGATATAATCCAATACGGTTCAGTTAAGGCTAAAAGGCTGATTAGCGATGTGAAATTTGGGAGCTTCGACTTGTTGTCCAGTACCTCTGTGTTTTGGCTTTTTAGAAAGAAACTTTGATACAGGTTTTTTCACAACTCGCTTGATTATTGCGGTGAACTCGTTCGGGTAACAATGTATCTACAATCTCTACGGTTAACCAATCGAAAAAAGGGGGAATTCTTCAGGCTGTAAGCGTTGAAACGCGCGGAATAGCACGACGAATGACTCGTAATGTCCCTGTAAAACTCAAGCGATCAGGGTGGAACTCCAGCAGTGGTTGCAGCTTGAAACATTAACACCCTTACTGACCAATGCCCTAACAACCAAGCATACACCTCTTGCACAACCTCTCTTGGTTTTTGGTGCACGGACATGAGTTTTTCGCACCAGAAGATGTATTTTCAACTCATCAATGGTGTTTTCTACGAACCACGAGTCGGGGTGGATCTAGCGAAGCTGTCACCAGGGGCAAGATAAGCTGAAAACTTTGTGG
>CALMVQ010000085.1 GCA_937873135.1 uncultured Scytonema sp.
GAATCTCCCCAAATCGTGGAATCTAAAACCACGTCTGGTGCTACACAAATACAAGCTTCACCGCAGTATCCTCAACTACCAACTGTGACATCGCCTGTGCCCATACCGCCTGCGTTAGAGAGAGATCGCACTTCGACACCACCACAAGATATCGCTCTTACCACTACATCTAATCAAGTATTACAGACTACATTTAAGTTGGATTATGGATTTAACGGTAGTACACATTTACAAGCAGAAGCAGTCCAAAAGAGTGTTCAATCACCGCCTTCTCTCATCAATACTTCCAATAACAATCCAGGCTTAAATATTACATCTGATCTTGGTGTACAGCCAACAGCTTCTAAATCTCTACCTGATACGCTGGCATATTATGAGTCAAATGTCAATACTGAAAATAGCTGCAATACACTAGATGGGGAAATGCGATCGCATTTCCCTGCAAGCAAGCCTGGAGAAGGCGCACCTGCGCTCAACGCATTCATGAACGACAGTACTGAAATTAAGGAGGATTTACCACCACCTCAAGGATATGCTGTTGGAGGGTATGTTACAGTCTCAAACATCATAAGCACTCCAAAAGTTGCACGATCTGATACTGTACCCGCCATGCTGACTCCTGGTGAGTTTGTGGTGAATGCTAAAGATGCACAAAAAAATCTGAATTTGCTGAAACACATTAACACTCTTCCCATAGTACCAGACGATCTCCTCACCTCTCCACCATCAATAAACAAATCTGAGGAGAAAGCAGATGCAGCTTCTGTAAAAACTTCTACTAAAGTCGAGTCTTCAAAAGATTCTCCAGTACAAAGAAAAAGCTCCGACGAGAGGGTACCTGGAACATTGAGTTCTTTGATTTCATCTTCTCCTTTCTTAAAAACCGAAAAACAAGGTTTGACGACGCTTAGCCCTCTACAGTCAAATTCTTCTGAAAACAAAACGACTAAGTTGAATGAAAGCTCAACTCATTATTCCTCAACTCCCCTGATTTTTCGCAAGCGAATTTCTACCCCTGACTCATCTTCCTACTCCTCTAATTCACCTTCTCAATGGACGAGCATTGAAGAGTTAGCAAATGGTAGCGCTCGTGCTGAAAGCTCGCAAGTGTCTACTCCTCTGAGTTTTGTAAGCCAAGGATTTCATCATCAAAATTCTACAGCTTCGACAAAGTTGCGATCGCCAAAAGCTTCTACTCAAAACTTACTTCAGCGAAAGAGTTTTGCTAACGGTAAATCAGGTAATCCTCCAGATACTTTTACCCCGGTACAACCTGTCACTGAAACTATCGAACGTCCCTCTTGTGAACCGACTGATACAGACTCTTCCAATCTCGAAACGTTAGCTCGTGAAATTTATCACCGATTGCGTCACCGACTGGAAATTGAAAGGGAGCGCCACGGTAGATATTCGGGGCGTTTACCTTGGTAAGTTGAAGATAAAAAGAGCAATTCTTTGGAGCCGGGGAGGCTAGGGGAGAATAACCTTCTTCTGTCACACTCCCACTTTCTACTTCCTGCCTTCATCCATGATATTTAGATTAACAAACCGCTAGTATAGAAGGAATATTCAAATGGTACTTGAAAAAGCAAAACTAATTATTGTAGATGGAGAAGGAGCAAACATTGAAGTTATGTTTAATCCTCAAGAAATTAGCTTTACACGAACATCAACTTGGGATGATGACAGAGGTAACAGAGGAGATGAACTATTACCTAAAGTTAACTTTGGAGGGCTTGAGCCTTATAGTTTATCACTGAATCAACTGATATTTGACACCTATGAGACTAAAGAGTCAGTGATGAAGAAATATATTAATAATATTAAAAAAGGTGTCAATGCTCCCACTGGTGTCAATAAGCGTCCACCAGTCTACCTCTTCACATGGGGAGATGAGTATTTTCACTGTGTCATGACTAGCTTAACCTACAGGTTAACTATGTTTCTCAGCGATGGTACACCTGTACGTGCTTTGGTAGATATTGCTCTCAAAGAAGTTGATAAATCAAACCTTCCAGGTGGAAGAAAATCTGCCTCTTCAAACGTAGATCGTGAAAATGATTCAAAGGCTAAAAATTTGATAAATAGTAAACCTTAACAACCAGCCAACATCAACTATCAACTAACTAAGCTTTATGCCTGCACAAAAACCAACCCTTTACGTGTCTCGTCCACTGCTCCAACTACAGAGTGGAAATGCTCCTCAGGAATTAATTAATGATGTGCTACAAATTTCTGTGGAGGAAAGTCTCCATTTACCAGCAATGTTTACTTTGGTGGTACATAACACTTATGATTCAGCACGTAAGGAGGATAAACCTTGGCTGAATGAGAAGTATTTTAAGATTGGCGATCGCTTAAAAATAGGTTTTGTTGCCAGCACAACTAAGGCGATTGAATTCAATAAACAAGAGCAACAATACTTAATAGATGGTGAAATTACAGCAATTGAGGTGCATTTCACCCACACAACAGAAGCTCATATTGTTGTTCGTGGTTACGATGTTTCTCATCGTCTGCATCGAGGTCGTTACAATCGCTCGTTTTTAAACCAAACTGATAGCGATATTGTCCGTAAAGTTGTATCTGAGGTGGGAATAAAACTAGGTCAGATTGATAATAGTGGCGAACCCCATGATTATGTTTTTCAAGAGAATCAAACAAATATGGAGTTTTTGCGGGAAAGGGCAGCTCGCATTGGCTTTGAACTTTTTATTCAAGATAATAAGCTAAACTTTCGTAAACCAGAAAGTAAAACTTCTCTGAATCTAAAATGGCTGGTTGATATTAGTAGCTTTAGCACTCGGATTACAAGTTCCGAACAGGTAAGTTCCGTAGAAGTACGTAGTTGGGACTACACTCAGAAAAAGCTGATTACTTCTACAAAGAAATCAGAAAAACTTGTTACCGACACTGGCAATGGGAAAGGAAGTCGCACTAGTAGTCAATTTAATATGGGTAATCCGACAATGATTGTTGTCGATCAACCAGTATTTAAACCTAAAGAAGCAGACACGATGGCTCAAGCCTTGTGTGATGAACTCGGAGGGGTGTTTGTTTATGCAGATGCAAAAGCAGAAGGCAATCCTGAAATTAGACCAGGTCGAGTGATTAAATTAGATGGGATGGGCGATCGCTACAGTGGCAAGTATTACGTTACTGAAACACGTCACTTCTACACACAACGAGTTTATAAAACTGAATTTAGCGTCCGAGGACTACGTGGTGGCAGTTTACTCACAACAATTGCTTCACCCGTACACTTACAGCCAGGTCAGACTCTTTTAGTAGGTATTGTCACTGATAACAAAGACCCTAAAGGCTGGGGTCGAGTCAAAGTCAAACTTCCGACTCTCACGGAGAAGGATAGCAGTAATTGGGCTAGGGTGGTGGGTTTAGGAGCGGCGAACAACCGGGGGTTTTATTGCTTGCCTGAGATAAATGACGAAGTTCTCGTTGGTTTTGAACACGGTGATATTCATCGACCATACATTATTGGCGGCGTTTGGAATGGGAAAGATCGTACACCTGAAACTGTAGATGACACAATTACTAAAAATGGTAAAGTACGGGTACGGACAATCAAAACTCGTACAGGTCATACTATTGAGTTTGTAGAAGAGGATCAACAGCGTGCCAACAAAGACGTTAAAGAAGATGGAATTTACATACATACTGCGGGCGGGCATTATATACGTATGAATGATCGAGATACTAACCCAACCCAGTTTGTGGAAATAGAAACATCTGGGGGTCATAAAGTTCGCATGGATGACTTAACCTCTTCAAAGGGAGTCAGAGTGACAACTTCTGGAGGACATAAGATTCACTTGAATGATACTCCTCGAAAATCTATTGAAATTCAAACTACTGCAGGTCAACACTTGACTCTCAATGACCAAGGACTGAACGTGACTCTACAAACAGAGGGTATGATCAATATTCAAGCAGCAATGGATGTAAGAATATCTGCCGCTAATTTAGCGAATGTAATCGTAACTGCGGCTGATATTAACTTGAGCGCACCCGCAGTCAGTATCGAGGCTGCAACCGATATCAACTTGATAGCTCCAACTATTACTACTGAAGGGGTACTGCTAAACAATGGGATGCCAGTTATGGTAGTACCTGTATAGAAAGATCGCAGCCAACAGCTTCTTTGAAAATTCTACTAATGTCTAACAGATCAAGGGAATTTTAAGTGAGATCATAATATAGTAGCAGCAACCCATTGGTGGACTGCCATGAATAGCCTAATGGCATATGGAAAATCGTATTATTAATGCCAGTCTTTCGACTCAAAATGTTACATTTAAAACAGGTGGTCAACCAGCCTCTTTTGAGGTGACTGTGGTAAATGGCAGTGAAGAGTTTGCTGCTTTTCAACTGGAAGTTTTAGCAGCTGGAGCTAGTCGCAGTTCGGGGTCTTTATGGTATCGTCTTACACCAGAAGTGGCAGCAGCTAAGCCTCCTGGCGGTGTAACGCAATTTCAGATAGAGATTTTTGACACACCTCTACCTGCTTTTGTCGGTACCATTAACCTCACGGTGAGAATCTTTTCACCACAGTTACGCGAAGAACGCAAACTGTTGGTACGGTTGATGGTTGAGCCTGGTGCAACCCCTGGACTTTTGATTGTGGAGTTACCAATCCAGCGCTTCCAAGTCTATCCTCGTAATTCTACTGATATTCCAGTACGGGTGCGTAATTTAAGTCGTCAATCTGTGGAGGCAGTGCTTCGTTTTGAAGGTATTGCTTCTTCTTGGCTGCTTAATGGTGCAGAACGACGGTTAAGGTTAGATCCCAGCAGTCAGGTAGAAACTAAGTTTGAATGCCAACCCCCAGTGACGACTCAAGCGCCCAGCCAAGACTACCCTTTTGTTGTTAATGCTACTAGTCGCGATAGTCTTCCTACTCAAGCTGAAGGAATTCTTGAAGTCTTGCCAATAGGCTTTATGGAATTTAGCGTTGCGCCACAAAAACAGACGATTCCGAGTAGTGGTGGATGGTTGCCCGATTGGAAATCGACGAGTGCGTCATTTCAACTGTTATTCAAGAATACAAGCAATCTGCGACAGCAAGTTAATGTGCAAATTCAAGGTAGGCAACAACGAAAATGTACTTATAAAGTTGTTCCAGAAAATGCCGACGCAGGTTTGGGAGAGACAACTAAAGTTCTCTTAACGGCAAGTACGAAACGTCCTTGGATAGGATTCAGAAAGATTTTCTGGCTAGAAGTCAAAGCCCTTCTATCAGACGGGCGCTTGGGTAGTACAGATCCCGCGACTCAAACTCTTGAATTACAGGTTTTTCCCAAAATACCCCTCTGGTTACTGCTAGCAGTGCTTGCATTGCTCATCGCTCTAATATTGTGGCTGCTGACACCGAAACAGATTGCACATACTGATTTTGTGAATGCCGTCCGTTTTAGTGGCGATTCTTTCTCGGTAGTCAGTGGTTCAGATGACTGCACAATGCGCCTTTGGTCGGTAAATGAAGAGCATTTATACCCGAAAGGGATGGCAAAAAGCCCTGTTAATGCTGCCTGTAATGGTCGCTCGCCCAATCCTAAAGGTCTTTTAGCCGTCACGGGTAAACCTGTCGCTACCTTGGCGTTTGTACCAAAAGATCAAGACATCATTGCTGCTGGCTTGGCAAGTGGAGAAATTCAATTGTGGAATGTGCGGACACGGCAACAAGAAGGTACACTTAAAGACCAAAGAGATAATACAAGCGATCGCGTGTTTGCTCTCGTCTTTACTGAAGACTCCCGTAACTTATTTAGCGCACATGGCAGCGGTAAAGTACGGTTGTGGAAAAGACCGGGACCAGGTAAGCAATTCAGGCCAGAAGACTTGCAAATTATCGATTTAGGAAAAAAACTAAAATATCCGATCCGGTCTTTAGCCTTAAGTCAGGATGAGTCAATTTTGGTCACTGCTGGTAATTTTAAGCGTGTGATCCTCCTCGATCCCAGTAAACCCACCATTAATCCAAGGCAATTAATCGCACCAGAGTTAAAAGGGGGTGATAATGAATATGTTTGGAGTGTTGCCTTTGCACCAGGGTCTCATATATTAGCTACTTCTGATAACAATGGTTACATTGCAATCTGGGACTTAGACCAATGCCGAGTTGTTAACAAAGGTTGTACATTTCTTCTAGATAAGTGGCAGGCAGCGCAAACAGATATATATAGCATCACCTTCAATTCAGATGGTCACAAGCTCATCAGTGCAAGTGGTGACGGACACATAATCGTTTGGTCTTTAACCCCCGAGAGAAAACTAGATCGTGTAACATCAGCAAAGGGTAAGGAGATTTACTCTGGTTCCTCTAAAATCAATAGTATTGCCGAGATAGAAAATAATCAAGGAAATATGGTCGTAAGTGGTGGTGATGATTTCCAGGTGAAACTCCACCCTTTAAAATAAGCGAGTAGATGCTATGCAAATTCAACCAAGTCCACTCACAGTAATTATCGACCCACCAGGCGTTCAATCTGGGATGGCGGGAGATACCCTTGAACTTTATGTCGTCATCAGCAATCAAAGCAACCAGAGCGCTGTCATTGATGTGTTTTTTGATGAAGCATCTGAAACCATACGCCAGTGGTGTCAAACTCTCCAAGAGCGGTTGGCACTTGCTCCCCAACAAAGCAGTGAGTTAACATTTCAGTTTGAGATCCCAGTTGATGCTCTTCCCGGAACTTACGATTATACCCTAGTTGTAGACGCTCCAGAGCATTTTCCCGAAGATACACCCATACAGTATCCGCGTCAACTCAAGGTAATGCTTAGAGAGAATACTGTGATTCGGGTCAAAGACCCCACTTTTTCTCTCAAACCAGCGACAAATCCTACTAAGGCGGCAATTCTGAAGCTAGGTGAACCTTTGCAGGTAGAAGTGACAGTTAACAATCGTTCGGATAGAGTTGACCGCTTCTACCTAACTTGCCCAGATTTAGAAGAAGATTGGTTCACTATTCGTTATCAATTAACAGGGTTGGAAGGATCAGGTTTGCTGTCAGGACCGAGTGGGTTAGAACTTAATCCTAATTCTCAGGGTCAAATTTGGGTAATATTCCACCCTCCGGCAAGTGTATTCGCAGGTAGTTACTCTCCGACAATTCGCTTGCGTTCTGATAACTCTCCAGATCTAGTGCTGCTAGATTTATTGTACATCCAAATTCCTGCTATACATCGCTTGAATGTGGAACTCAATACCTTGTTGGGAAAAGTTAGTCGAACTTCTGGTCAGTACGAGATTAAGTTAACTAACCAAGGTAACACTCCACGCGAACTGAAGGTTGGAATTAAAAGTCGAGATGAACGCCAACTGTACACCTATCAATGTGAGCCTCATGACATACGAGTATTACCGAGTAGAAGCTCTAAAGTCAATTTGACGGTAAAACCTAGACCTTGGTGGCAAAGACAGTGGATTGGATCTGGTTTGAATCTCAATTTTGTAGTGGAGTTGCAAGACAAAGAAAGCTTACCTCTACCTGAAAATTTACCTCGAGGATCTTTAGTATGGAACGCCCGCCCTTGGTGGCAACTACTTCTAGTTGTCTTAGCCGTTCTAGGATCGCTTTTAGGGTTATCTTTCCTCATTTGGTGGCAGTTTTTTAAACTCCCTGCTTCCCCAAAAATTGAGAATTTTACTTCAGATAGTAACAATTACGTTGAGGGAGATAGGGTTCTCCTCAAGTGGCAAGTTAGCAATTTTCAAGAACTTTCAAAGTTACAGCTAAAGATCGACGGACCAGTTCCTAGTACGCCTCAGGATATTGACCTCACACAAAAGGATCTGTGCCGAAATCAACAACAAATCTTATCATGTGCTAATTATAATAGTGGTGTTACTCAGCCAGGTGATTATACTTTTACACTGATAGCCTTTCCCCGCCACAAACAAGAAAACGTTTCTTCTCCTCTCAAAGTTAAAATAAATGAAAAACCAATACCAAAAGTCGCTAATTTTCGTCCTGAAAAGACTCAATACCCTGTAGGTGATATGATGCGTTTGAGTTGGGAAATTCGGAATCCAGACAATCTCTCACAGTTGCAGATTTTTGGCATAAAAGAGGGCGCACAAACTATGCTAGGAAAGTTTGAACGCGATCAACTCATACCGAATTTATGTAAGCAGAAGCTAGATAAAGAAGTAGTCTTTTATAGTTGTGAAAACATTCCTGTGAAAACTCCCCTCCCAGGAAAATATACTTTGCTACTACTAGCTTTTCCTAAAAATTATAAGCAGCGTCCATCTCGATCAGTTCCAACTACGGTTGATATTTTACCTAAACCATTGAAGATTACCTTTTTCACACTTAACGGTAGTCAAGAGCCAACGAGAGTCATTAATGATGGCACTCCTGTCAATTTTAGTTGGAAAGTTGAGGGCGGTGAAGATATTGATGTTGAACTTTCTCTATTTGGCAAGGTTGAGACCTCAGGTTCAAAAAAGATTATAGCCAATCAAGCCCTTCCATCGATAATTGAGTTAACAGCAACTGATAAATTTGGTGGCAAGGATTCAAAAAGATTTTCTATCAAAGTTAACCCGCCTCCTCAACCTCCATCTCCTCAACCTCCATTTTCTTCCCGTCCTCCTCAAACTCAATTTCCAATACGTCCATTTTCTTCACCTCCATCTCGCATCATACCGACAAAACCAAAGAATTAAAGTCTTTAACTTAGAAAACGCAGTAATTCATAAATATAATAAAGAGTAATATAATAATACATAATTTTATCAACGGCTGAGGTAGGCAGTGGCGGAAAACGACGTTTTCAACTGTAGTGCCAAAAACAAAAAAAAAGACAGAGAATGTCTGTAGTGGAAGGAAAATAAAGTACTAGTGCAACAAGGCAAAAGTAAAAAGTCAAAAGGCAAAAGAAATCCTTATATATCAAGGCAAAAGTTAAAAGTTAAAAGGCACTTATAAAGAAAAAACGGTTTCAAGCCGCCAAATCGATGGAAAACCAAAAAATATTTT
>CALMVQ010000086.1 GCA_937873135.1 uncultured Scytonema sp.
CTTTTATTGTGGGTGATTTTACGGACATCATATCATTTCTAGAGATGTCTATTGGAGATATTCAGCACATCTCCAGTGGAAACACCATATATTTGCAGATATAAATATTATTTAAACTTATTCTATTCCTGGAAAACTAAAGCAGATGATATATATGGTATAAATAACAATTTATACCTTGTGGTTTTCAATTTTAAGCCTCATAATTGTAAAAGTTTCTAATCATAAATTCTGTTTATTGTCTCTAATTTCAATACGGTTTGAAGCACAATGGACTTGCCAAAACCTTGCTGGAGGGTTATAAAAATATCCCTTAATTTAAGTTTGGCGTAAGCGTTCAATATCATTTTCACTATAACTACTAATGTCGGAGTTATACTAATTCATGCTACAAGGATGGATTCAGATTACATTAACGTTACTTATAGTATTAGCAATTACGCCCTTTTTTGGGCGCTATATGGCGCGTGTTTATCAAGCACAAAGGACATTTCTCGATCCAATTCTCAACCCAGTTGAGCGATCGCTTTACTCCTTGATAGGAGTTTCAGGTAAAGAAAACATGACGGGTTGGCAGTATGCACGGGCAATCCTGTACAGCAACGTTGTGATGGGGTTACTGATCTTCTTTATTATCCTGAATCAAGGATGGCTTCCCCTCAACCCGACTAATTTAAGTGCCCCAAGATGGGATGTAGCACTGCACACCACCATTTCCTTTATCACCAATACCAACCAGCAGCACTATGCTGGTGAAACGACCCTCAGCTACGGTAGCCAAATGTTGGGGTTAGGATATCACATGTTTACCTCAGCCGCAACGGGTTTGGCAGTGGGAATAGCCTTTATTCGAGGGTTGACGGGTAGATCTTTGGGGAACTTCTACGTAGACCTGATTGTTTCGATTACGCGGATATTGCTACCTATCAGTATCGTCGGGGGTATCATTTTCATGGCTGCAGGTGTTCCCGAAACCCTGGCAGGACCTGTTGTATTTCCTACCTTAGAAGATCCTACTATCAGTCAGGCGATCGCCAGAGGTCCGGTTGCCCACTTTGAAATTATCAAACAACTAGGGGAAAACGGTGGGGGCTTTTTTGCCATCAACTCAGCGCATCCTTTCGAGAATCCAAATCCACTCACTAACTTAATTCAAACTGTGGGAATGGTGTCGATTCCGACTGCTTTTATCTATACTTACGGCATTTTTGCTAACAACAAAAAACAAGCTTGGCTGATCTACGGAATGGTCGCAGCCATATATGTCGTGTTTGTGATTATCACAGCAATCAACGAATACCAAGGAAACCCACTGGTTAATGGACTCTTAGGCAGCCAACAGCCGAATCTAGAGGGCAAAGAAGTCCGATTTGGATGGGCACAATCAGCCTTGTATGCGGTGACAACAACCGGAACGATGTGCGGTGCAGTGATTGCAATGCATGACTCGCTGATGCCTACAGGACTTTTCGTCACCCTGTCAAATATGTTTCTCCAGATTATTTGGGGAGGGCAGGGAACTGGAACAGCTTACCTGTTTGCCTACTTAATTTTAGCGGTGTTTGTAACTGGATTGATGGTCGGACGTACACCAGAATTCCTCGGACGCAAGATTGAAAAGCGAGAAGTCGTACTTGCCAGTTTTCTGATTCTGCTGGTTCACCCGATCGCCATTCTCATTCCGGCAGGAATTACTTTAGCATTCCCCGACCAACTGGCAGGGATTAGCAATCCAGGCTTCCACGGTTTTTCTCAAGTGATTTACGAATACGCCTCGGCTGCCGCTAACAATGGTTCTGGTTTAGCAGGTTTGGGCAACTCTCTCCCCGCACCTACTGCCTTATGGTGGAACTTAAGCTGTGTGTTTCCACTTTTAGTTGGCCGTTATGTCCCTATTGTGGCGCTGCTGTTACTATCTGATAGTATGTCTCGCAAACAACCCGTTCCCTTCACGACAGGCACATTGCGTACCGACACCGGACTATTCACAGGCGTAACCGCAGGAGTCATTCTGATTTTAGGCGCACTTACTTTCTTCCCCGTACTAGCATTAGGACCAATCGGCGAAGCCTTCCAAATTGCCAAAGGCATTGGGTAAGCGTGTGTTGAGGCTTTAATCCAAACAACATCGAGCGCAAACACAACATCTAGCAAAACCCACCCGTTTAGCCATCGGTAGGGGCGGGTTTAATCCAAACAACATTGAAGTAAACACAACATCTGACAAAACCCGCCCCTACAGGAGACGTGGGTTTAATCCAAACAACATTGAAGTAAACACAACATCTGACAAAACCCGCCCCTACAGGAGACGTGGGTTTAATCCAAACACCATTGAAGTAAACACAACATCTGACAAAACCCGCCCGTACAAGAGGCGTTAACAAATTTATGCAAACCAAGACTGACCGTTCACAGCGAGCTTCGCGAAGCCAGGACTCGTACTCCCGCAGACAAACACCTAAGGCAAATATGCGGGGACTATATCAAAGAGCAATTCGCGATTCATTTGTCAAGCTTAATCCCCGAACTGCTGTCAAGAACCCAGTAATGTTTGTCGTATGGGTAGGGACAATTGTCACTTTCCTCGTCAGCCTTGATCCCAACCTCTTCGGCACAATCAAAGCAGATGTAAATCAGCAACGTCTGTTAAACGGGTTGATTACCTTTATTTTATTTTTTACAGTCGTCTTTGCGAATTTTGCGGAAGCTGTTGCCGAAGGACGGGGGAAAGCACAGGCAGATGCACTCAAAGCCACGCGCTCCGATACCAATGCCCGCAAAATGCTTCCTAATGGTTCAATACAGGAAGTCAATTCCACAGAACTAAGAAAAGGCGATCGCGTCAAGGTGATAGCCGGAGATATGATTCCTGCTGATGGAGAGGTGATGCAAGGTATTGGTTCTGTAGACGAGTCTGCAATTACCGGGGAATCTGCCCCTGTTCTCAAGCAACCTGGGACAGATATTGCCAGTTCGGTGACGGGAGGAACGCGCCTGCTTTCCGATGAACTTATCATTAGCATTACTGCCGATCCCGGTCAAGGCTTTATTGATCGTATGATTGCCTTAGTAGAAGGAGCAGAACGTACCAAGACTCCTAACGAAATTGCGTTGACGGTGTTACTTGCCGTACTGACTCAGGTGTTCTTGATTGTGGTAGCGACAATTCCTCCCTTCTCTGGCTACATCGCCAACTTTATTAGTACCATTTATGGAGCCTCTTCCGGTGACAGCTTGCGTACAGGAGCAAGTGTTGCCATCTTAATTTCACTGCTTGTGGCGTTGATTCCCACCACCATTGGTGGTTTGCTAAGTGCGATCGGTATCGCTGGGATGGACAGAGTTGCTCAGTTTAACGTCATTGCCACTTCCGGAAGGGCAGTGGAAGCCTGCGGTGACATCAACACGTTGGTACTAGATAAAACGGGCACCATTACTTTGGGTAACCGGATGGCGGATGAGTTTATACCCTTCAAAAATCACCCAGTTGAAGAGGTGGCGCGAGTCTCCCGAGCTGCTAGCGTCTTTGACGAGACGCCAGAAGGTAAGTCCATCGTGGCACTGGCAGAAAAGTACCAGGCGGGAGTAGACTTTAACACCAACAATGCCGAAGCTGTAGAGTTTTCGGCAAAAACCCGGATGAGTGGCACCAATCTATCCGATGGCAAACAAGTCCGGAAAGGAGCAGTGGATGCAATTAAGGGATTTGTGCGTTCCCGGAATGGTAGCATTCCTGATGAGTTAGAAGCAGCTTTTGAAAGAGTTTCTCGGTTAGGAGGGACACCGCTTGCCGTTTGCTTGGATAACGAGATTTATGGTGTCATCTACCTGAAAGACATCGTGAAACCTGGTTTGCGCGAACGTTTCGACCAACTCCGCCGCATGGGTGTTCGTACCATCATGCTTACAGGTGACAACCGAATTACAGCTTCAGTGATTGCCCAAGAGGCAGGGGTGGATGATTTCATCGCCGAGGCAACTCCAGAAGACAAAATTGATGTAATTCGCACCGAACAATCTTCAGGGAAACTTGTAGCTATGACAGGAGATGGCACTAACGATGCACCAGCACTGGCGCAAGCAAACGTCGGCGTGGCAATGAACTCTGGAACGCAAGCAGCAAAAGAAGCTGCCAACATGGTAGACTTAGATTCAGATCCCACCAAGCTGATTGACTTGGTGACCATTGGGAAACAGTTACTGATTACCCGTGGCGCATTAACAACCTTCTCGATCGCCAACGACATCGCTAAGTATTTCGCCATCATTCCCACAATCTTTGCTGCTGCCGGAATAGGCGCACTGAATATCATGGGACTCAAGAGTGCCCAATCTGCTATCATCTCAGCGCTGATCTACAATGCCTTAATTATTCCTGCACTCATTCCCCTCGCACTCAAAGGCGTCAAATTCCGTCCACTCACAGCCGATCAACTCCTTCGACGCAACATCCTCATCTTTGGCATTGGTGGTGTCATTGCCCCCTTTATTGCCATTAAACTTATCGACATCATCTTACCGTTATCTTAAGCTGTTAGCAAATAGTTTTCTTAATAACCATTAACAAAATATGAAACGTACTATCCAAACACTAGAAGAAGTAGGCGAAATCTGGATTGAATGGCGCAGACACAAGCTGCCAGTGTATTTGTTTCTCGCAATGTGCTTCAACTTATTAGTAGCACCTATTGTGTACGGTGCTACCGGTCAGCAGTTTTCTCGAACTCAAGCTTGGACATTAGGACTGTTAGGACTGGTTGCACTCAGTCTTTCTATATATCTATTTTTTGTGATGTTTGTACCGGAGAAATTTTAATGAGTTTTCCACGTGAAGCCAGCATAGCTATTCGTTCTACCGTAGTACTGTGGATCATTGGGGCTATTATTTATCCCTTCTTCATGATTGGGATAGGACAAGTCCTATTTCCATCTCAGGCGAACGGTAGTTTAATCACAAATGCCCAAGGCAAAGTTGTCGGTTCGGCATTGATTGGTCAACCTTTCACAAGCGATCGCTATTTTAACAGTCGCCCTAGTACCACCACCTACAGCACAGCCGATCCGAAAAAAGATAAAGACGGAGTGCTAAAAACTGGAGTATCTGGTGCGAGTAATCTTGCTCCTAGCAATCCGGACTTGCTTGCTCGTATCAAAGGCAAAAATGATCCAGATCCCAGCAAACGGCTTGAAGGAGACTTGAATCGTTTGAAGAAAGCAGGCATACAGCCAACTGCCGATTTAATTTACACATCTGCTTCCAGCCTTGATCCCCACATCACTCCCGAAGCAGCCATTGCACAAGTTGCACGTGTAGCAAAGGCGCGAGGACTCCAACCCAACCAGATGGACTCCTTGATTGCCCAAAACACCGATCATCGCTTTCTCAGTATCTTTGGTGAACCTGGAGTTAATGTCCTGAAACTGAACCTTGCATTGGATAAGTTAAAGTCTGCTAGTTAATGGTTTAGGACTTACGCATACTCTAGGATTTCTTGGCGTCTAGGCGATTCAATAAATCAAGCAATAAGAGCATTGCGTAATTCCTATGATTAATACTTGAGTTAAGTAAGTAGGTGAAAATCAATGAATGTTTGTAGTGAGCGCTATCAATGGCCAAAATCACTACTGAATAACCGTTACCGTATCCTCAAACCTATAAGTCAAGATGGCTTTGGGAAAACTTTTCTTGCTGTCGATGAAAAGTACCAGGAAAAAATAGACTCAATATGCAAACCTTGCATCATCAAACAATTATTTCCGCAATGCCATCATGTTCCCTGTTATCCGATAGCGGAGAAACTATTTCGGCAGCAATCTCTACTTTTATCTGAACTTAGCCAGCATCCACAACTTCCTCTGCTGCTAGACACCTTTGAGCAAAATGGACAGCAGTATCTAGTCCAAGAATGGATTGATGGGCAAACCTTAGAAGAGGAATTAGCCTCAGAGGGAGTCTTCAATGAAGCCGAAATTCGGCAACTACTCCAAGAGATGCTGCCTGTATTGCAATTTTTCCACGAGCATCAGGTTATTCACCGTGACATCAAACCTGCCAACATTATTCGTCGTCAAACAGACGGCAAACTAATTTTAGTAGATTTTGGGATGGCAAGGTATGCCCCTAGCAGTGTTTTTGAAACAACTGGAACCCAGGTTGGGAGTGCGGAATATGCTGCTCCAGAACAAATCAGAGGCGAAGCTGTATTTACCAGCGACCTTTATAGCTTAGGTCTTTCTTGCTTACACCTGCTAACACAAGTGTCGCCATTTGACTTGCTGGATTGTAGTGAAGATGCTAGGCTTTGGCGATCGCACCTCACCGCACCCATCAGTTCATCTTTGGAACAGATTCTCTGTAAACTGCTGCAAAAAGCTACCAAAAGACGCTATCAGTCAGCGACAGAAGTTTTAGGAGACTTAAATCCTTTCGCAAAGCGAATTGTACCATCAAATCTAACAGCAAGAATAAGAACAGAAGATCAAGATTATGAAATTCCCTACTTTGGGTCGATTAAAGAAAATTTACAGTATGCTTCCACTATTTCCTACGCCGCTCAGATGAATCTCCCTTCGATTGGTTCCATCACAGTCTTCGATCCTCAAACTCAGGAATGGTACTACTTACCAGGGAAGAAGGAAGGCAAAGAAATTGAACAGACTCTAACCGTATTCTCAATGTTCTGGAGGCTGTTAACAGCGATCACCACGACATCTCTTGTTTGGCTAACTATCCTCTGCCTTGCCTCGTCCATACAACCACATCCAACGGCAACGACTGTGAGAATAAATAATTTAAGGCTTTTTTAACCCATAAGAGCGTAAAATGACTTTTGTCACCGTTGATACACCTGTAATGTGTAATACTTCTGGATTACCCAACAATACTTATATTCGTTCTACCCGTTGTGGTAAGCATAAAATTTTCATTGGCATGGCTCCTGGTGTGGGCAAAACCTGTAAGATGCTTGATGAAGCTCACCGACTCAAACGAGATGGGATAGATGTAGTTGTGGGATGCTTGGAAACTCATGATCGCCAAGACACATTTCTCAAAGTTTTGGGCTTAGAGGTGATTCCATCAACTGCGATCGCTCATGATGGCTTAACATTGACAGAGATGGATACTGACGCGATTCTTGAGCGACAGCCTCAGCTGGTGTTGATTGATGAACTGGCACATACTAATGTTTTCGGATCACGTCGAGAGCAACGCTATCAGGATGTAGAAGCTATTCTGGCAGCAGGTATTGATGTCTATTCCACAGTCAACATTCAACACTTAGAAAGCCTCAATCACCAAGTAACAAATATTACAGGATTGGTTGTATTAGAGCGCATTCCTAATCGGATATTAGAAGTGGCTGATGAAGTTGTGGTTGTGGATGTGACTCCCATGACATTGGAAAAAAGGTTGCAGGATGGGAAGATTTATCCTCTAGAAAAAATTGAGCAGAAAGTACAAAGCTTCTTCCAACACCGTAATTTAGTTGCATTACGGGAACTGGTACTGCGAGAAGTTGCTGACAAGATTGAGGAGAGAGGAATTCGGGAAGCAACTCAACTCAACTGCAAACGTGAAAATTCAACCCTACAAATTTGTTGTGTGCACGAAAGAATATTGGTTTGTATTTCTACCGATCCAAACTCTCTGCGACTAATTCGCCGGGGTGCCAGATTCGCTGATTACATGAATGCACCACTCCACGTTTTATTTGTCAACAACCCCGACCGTTTCCTGACACAACAGGAAGCGTATTATATTGAAAACTGCAAGCAACTTTGCCTAAAATTTAAGGGAAAGTTTTTGCAAGTAGCTGCACATAATACAGTAGAACAAATTGTCAAGGTGGCAAAGTCATATCGGATTACTCAAATCCTCTTAGGTCAATCTCGTTGCTCTTACTGGCAAACTTTACTACGTGGATCTGTGGTTAACCAATTGGTGAGATCACTCACTAGCATTGACATTCATATTATCTCTATTAAATAATAAGCACTAAAATTATATCTTTTCATCGTTTGAGTCACATACAGATTCCCATCACAACCCCTTCTAAGCAAATCTCTAAGGGCTAGAGATTGTATTGTATTCGTATGAGAAGCATTCTAGTAGGAGAAAGACCAAAATCGCCATTGCCAAATTGCTGATTAGCACTGCTATTGCATACTGCCAACCCGTCATATTCTTTTCAGGTTCAGCGCCACCAAGCAGGTAAATTACCTGCTTTATCTGAAAGTTCTCACCGTGCAGATGAGGAGATTCATGACAGAACTTGGCAAAAGTTAAAAGTGAGCCAGCGCGATCTTGGGGGTTTCCCCCATGAGCGACTGGCGTTAGCGTTAGCGAAGCGGTAGCGAGTCTTCGAGCGTC
>CALMVQ010000087.1 GCA_937873135.1 uncultured Scytonema sp.
TTAGGGGCAGAGATTGGTTGTAGTATTTGAGGGCAAGTTGAGGTTGACTAATTTTGTTTACACTCTTACCAAGCCAAACCAATGCAGTTGCTTCCAGTTTTTGATCATGAAGTTGTTGTGCGAGATCCACAACTTGTTGGAATGTTTGTATAGCTTGTTGGTATTGCTCGTGCTGTGCTTGTTGCTTTCCTTGCTCTAATAATTGTTGTGCTTGTTGAGCGGATACTTTTGGCGTTTGTGCTTGTGCTTGTTGAATTACGAGCAATGCAGAAACTGGAGTTGTACCAATACATACTGCTAAAAGCTGACTGATAATCTTTTTCACATAAAAAATTTTTTGCATTGATTTATACAATATACTGATTTCTAAAAATGATGTGACTAAGCACTTCTTAAAAAAAAGTCGCACCAATCATCGAACCTCTTGGCAGACATTTCCCAACTTATCCTAGTGCATGTAAGTCGCGTCAAAATGTATTGATAAGCCAGAGTTCGAGCCTATTAAAAATCAGTTCTAAGGGAGATCCATAAAAATAATAACGCTTCCCCAACTACATTAAGAGCGCTCACCCTTTTTTATCTGTCATGATATTTAGATGAATAGTCATGAATCGTGAGTAAATGAGGGACTCAATTCACGCCAGGTAATAGACATCATTCC
Source organism: uncultured Scytonema sp. (assembly GCA_937873135.1). Taxonomy (GTDB): domain Bacteria; phylum Cyanobacteriota; class Cyanobacteriia; order Cyanobacteriales; family Nostocaceae; genus Rhizonema. Next base: position 662 of record CALMVQ010000087.1, read on the forward strand.
CCCAAAGGCTGAATATAGAATCGAAGCACTTAGTGAAAAGCCCTTGGAGCCGATGGAATACTGTAAAAGATGGGTTGATATGTCCCCTGATGACCGAGGGTACAGAAAAGCCTGCATAGCCGCTCTAGCCGAAGCAACTGGGCTAAGTCCAAGGACTATAGGCAATTGGGGAGCGAACGAACGAGAAACGACCCAATTATGTAGCGCATATTTTACGAATGGCGGATCATCTCAACCAAATCAAAAAAATAGTCTTACCTCCTGACTTTCCTCAAGAATGATTTAGTCGTGAATCGTGACTAAAAGACTTGTACTATAGGCAGATATTTCCTAAGTTGAAGTCAGCAAGCATGGGTTTTGGGTGCATTAGCTTGATGCCTCCACAATTAAGCGTTGCTATCACCTTTACTCGCTCACGAATCCTCAAAATGCAAACTGGGAGGCAATCCCACCAAAACAAACATCGAATTGATACCCTCTGTCAGTTGCCCCTAGAACCGATGGAGTATTGCCGTCGTTGGGTTACTCACGAACCAGGACGCAATTATCGCTCTTCTTGTATTAACGCGATCGCTCAAGTTACTGGCACGAGTCCCAAAACTGTAAAAGACTGGGGAAGAGATTTTCGCTGTAGACCAAAATACATTACTCGAATTTTGCGGCAAGCTGACTTAATAAACCAATTTAAACAGCTTGTTGCTCAAGGAATTATCAATTTACCTTCGGGTTTTCCCCAGGACTAATTTAGTCGCTACTCGCTACCAATTATAAGCAAAAGCCCTTGTACTGACTGCAAGGGTTATTTAGGCTGGCATACAGATGGTCTTTTAGACGTGCGTTATGACAGCAACAGCAGAACACCAAATGGATTCGATTTCGACATTTGATATTACAAAATATCCCTTATTTGATGTCTTAAAGGATATCAAAATAGGACGTATTCAACTACCAGATTTTCAGCGAGATTGGGTTTGGGATGATACCCATGTACGCCGTTTGCTAGCAAGTATATCGCTGGCTTATCCTATTGGTGCAGTTATGATGCTTCAACAAGGTATTGAGCGCCAACAATTTAAGCCGCGCCTGCTTGATGGTGTAGCAACTACCGCAACCCAAACACCAAATTTACTAGTACTCGACGGACAGCAAAGACTAACAACTTCGTTCATGGTGCTACTATCTGAGCAACCCGTCGTCATCAAAGACCCAAGCCAGAAATTAAGAGTTTCAACAACCATTCCGGCTAGGAGTGGGTTGAAAGCGTTAAAGTCCATTGTTTTTCTCCGTAATTTTTACGGTTTCAACAACCATTCCGGCTAGGAGTGGGTTGAAAGAGGCAAGACATTGTTTGGCAGAAAACAAACCCAAAGTTTCAACAACCATTCCGGCTAGGAGTGGGTTGAAAGGGCAAGTTAGTAGTGCATTAGTTGGATTAACGGCTGTTTCAACAACCATTCCGGCTAGGAGTGGGTTGAAAGAAGCGTAATAATCACCCTTTTACTTTTCAAAGGCAAAAGTTTCAACAACCATTCCGGCTAGGGGTGGGTTGAAAGCCATCCAAGCGAATGCGTTTATACGTACTGGATGAGTTTCAACAACTATCCCGACTAGGGATGGGTTAAAGATAATAAGTCAATGGGTAGTTGAATTGCTTCAACCAGACTTTAAAATGACCACAAATTACAACTAATCATGAGAGGGTTGAAAGGAGTGCTGCGATCGAACAAATATCAATAATCAAATAATACGCTTTGAGCAACAACTTGTTGTATGGTCAAACGACATTAATTTGCGAAAACTTAGCATAATTAAATTAACTCTAAACAACAGCCACAGCGATATTAATTTGCGCATCGCGACATTAGTTTGCGAATGTATAATTAAGAAAATCATCTCGGGAAACAGATTGACAAATAATTTGTCGTTTTACTTTTTGACAAATAGTTTGTCGCCACGGACAAATAATTTGTCGCTCTACAACAGTAATGGAGAATAGGAGACTCGAACCCCTGACCTCTGCGGTGCGATCGCAGCACTCTACCAACTGAGCTAATTCCCCGATGCTAAATCTTGGATTTCATCTTTGGTGCTTCCATCCAAAATTTGTACCAACACAATTATCTATTCTAGCATTCTTCGACAGTAGGTTGAAACTCTTTTTGGGCGTAAACGTCCTGAACCCTTTCCCATTCTAAGTCTGTCAGATAATCCACCGTCCAGTTGCAGAAGCGCTGAAGCATGTGGAATGGGTAAGTATTTGCCACCCCAACCACTTGCATACCTGCAAGTTTCGCGGCTTGGATGGCGGCAGGGGTATCTTCAATAGCCAGACATTCTTCTGGTTGAAGATTGAGATCGTTATATTCTTGGTTTAAACGTTCCACTGCCAGCAAATAACTGTCGGGTTCTGGTTGAATGGAGGTAATTTCATCACCAGCAACGATCACTTCAAAATATTGAGCCAGTTGGCTGCGATTCAGTACAAGTTCTATCTCTTGGCGGATGGTACTACTCACTAACGCTAATTTGAGATTGCGTGATCGCACCTGAAATATCAAGTCGTCTAAACCCGTATACAAAGGCAACTTTTCTACTTTTTCGAGTTGCTCAGCATACACAAGTGCTTTACGATTGAGCAACTTGGTTAAAGAAGCTTCACTGACGACACGACCGCGAAGCCTAAGCAAATTATACAGACAAGCGCGATCGCTTTTTCCCAGACAAACTTGCCGATACTCACCTCGGTTGAGAATGAGATTCTCCTCAATAAAAATCTGCTCTATAAATTGCTCTGTAATTGAGCGATCATTGACGATCACACCATTAAAATCGAGTATAACTGCCTTTAAAGTCATGGCATTGCGTCAAAAGCTAGAGATGGAACACCCTGTAAACCACTACTATCTAGTGTAGGAGTAGAACGCCATACATTTCTTCGGGTGTGAAGATCTTCAACCGGAATAGGTTTTATCCCGCTAGTGACTTGATTGATCCACCATACATCATGGGTTTGTACTGCTTCAAATCCCGTTGCACTCATACTGGCATCCATACTCCCAGCAGCATATTCACGAATGTACGGCTCCTCAAAAACATTATTAAGCCATTCTAACTGACGTAGAGTCTTTTGATTGGCATCTAGAATTAATACTTGTCCGCCAGCTACCAGCAATCTCAAGCTTTCCCGTAGAATAGCTTGAGAGACAACAGTTGGTGTTTCGTGCAATAATAAAGAAGCGGTTATCAAGTCAATTGAACCACTCTTGAAACTTGTTTCTTGTGCATTTCCGTGTCTCCAAACTATGTCTAAATTAGCATTTTGGGCTTTGTGTTCTGCCCTGACTAACATATAAGGCGATAAGTCCAACCCAATGACTTCGGCATCCGGGAAAGTCTGCTTTAACAATAAGGTTGTAGAACCTGTACCGCAGCCTAAGTCTAGAATGCGTCGCGGCTGTACTTTGACAGCATCAATTAACGCCTGACGCACCAGAGTTTCGTTTGGTGGCAGAACGTATTGGGTAATGGGATCATAGGAAACTGCTGCATCAGGGTTGAGATATCCACCCTTAATCCCGTGGAAGTTTTGGCTGTAGTACGTGGGTGTAACAACGTCGGCACGCCGAAAGAGATCGCTCTGTTTCTCCCAGTCAACACTCTCGTAATAACGCTGTAATCCCTTCTCGTCAATCAATAGACGTACTACAGGAGATAAAAAACGTTCCCAGATTGTATCTTGACCAACTGCCATATGATTATTTCTCAGCTATTTTGACCAGAGTAATTTGATTTACAAATTTTAATCTAATTTTCCAATATCTACCTATCTTGAAGGTGGGGAATAGGGAATCGGGAATAATTTCTTTCCCATGACTAGCTTGCGTCTATATCACTTGCAATGGATGACTGTCAGCAGGGTTGACAGTCGTCACACTATTATGTAGTATGTGTAATATATAGATTAGGCTTTGCGGTTTGCTCTCAATGATTGCGAAGAACGAAGCATAAAAACCCTTGGAACTCATTATGGGCTGAAGCTAGCTGTACTTAGATGGAAATTATTGAATCCTATGCTATTTTTTTACATTTTTATGATTTAGATGCGTAAATAAAATATCAAGTTATGGGACACCACATTGTAAAAGCGAACAGCCTTTCGCCCCTACGAAATCTGCTATAACGGTAATATTGGGTTTCTAACCTTGATTAAATAATTAGCAAATAATATGGTATGAATTTATACTAAAAGTAAGTACCAAATTGTGAGTCCAATCCAAAATCTAAAATCCAAAATTAAACTATGCCCTACGAAGAGTTAAAACTTTCAACACCATTGCCTGTTTTGTCTTGGGCAAATCACCCCTTAGGACACGAAGAAACCAAGATGGCAAAAAATGTTGCATCACTGCCATTTGTTTACAAGCACGTATCATTGATGCCAGATGTTCATCTGGGTAAAGGTGCCTTAGTGGGTTCTGTCATTGCCACAAAAGAAGCAATTATCCCTGCGGCGATCGGAGTAGATATTGGTTGTGGCATGATGGCAGTTAAAATGCCATTTAATAGTGACCAACTCGAAGGCAAGCTGAAGAAAATCCGCTTGGATATTGAAGCAGCAATTCCGACTGGTTTCAACGAAAATAAAGACGTTGAAAAAAGTGTCACCAACTGGCAGTATTGGCATGATTTTAAAGACTTGCATCGTGGAGTGCAAGATCTGCAAGGGAAAGCGATGAAACAAATGGGTTCTCTGGGAGGGGGTGAAGAATTGCCCCTTACTGTAGTAATACAGTAATCAAAACTCGTCCAAATCGGTGAAGGCTGAGATTGCTAATACCGAGGGAAGCGGTAAAACGCCCTGTAGAGAGCAGAGGGACTTGGGCATCCTAATTAGTTAGGATGAAGGTGTGCTCCGAACTATACCGAACACAGAAGGTATAGAACCAAGCAGAAATGTCTTGGTCGATTGCAAATTTTATCTGTGATATTGTGGAGTCATGGAACCCACAAATCTCACACTCGAACCAATTCGGTTGAGTGTTCGATGAAAGTGTTAGGCAGAAATCGAAACATTATTGAACTTAGATTGTGGAGACTGAGTAAGCTTAACAAGCAATTAGTAACAAATTGAATCACTTCATTGAGGTTTGCCTCGATATAGAGAACTCTGTTTGGCTGATGCTGCATTCCGGTTCGCGCAACATTGGTAACAATCTCGCTCAATGCCACATTAACACTGCTAAGGAATTAGCCAAAATAGCGGGTAATAAGTTGCCCGATCCCGATTTAGCATACTTTGTTGCTGGTACGTTAGAATTCCAAGCATACTGGCACGATTTACAATGGGCACAGGACTATGCCCGTTTTAACCGTGAGGTGATGATGGCGCGTTTTAAGCGGATTATCGAAAAGCATCTGGCGGGTGGTAAGGCGAGTAAGCCTTTATTAGAGGTGAATTGCCATCACAATTATGCTGAAAAGGAAGTGCATTTTGGCGAGGATGTGTATATCACTCGCAAAGGTGCAGTCCGCGCCACAGAACAAGACTATGGTATTATCCCTGGTTCGATGGGAGCAAAATCATACATTGTTAAAGGTAAGGGAAATCACGCAAGTTTTTGCAGTTGCAGTCACGGGGCTGGGCGTTTAATGTCCCGAAATAAGGCAAAGAACGCCTATACACTTGATGATTTGATTGAGCAAACAAAAGGCGTTGAATGTCGCAAAGATTCAGGTGTTTTAGATGAAATTCCTGGTGCTTATAAGTCAATAGATGAGGTGATGAACCAACAACTAGACTTGGTAGAACCAATTGCGACTTTAAAACAAGTTGTGTGTGTGAAAGGGTAATCCGCTTTCAGATACCCGACTTCTCTAAGGATACATCTGGCGAATGAGGGGTCTTACCCCTCATTAACGATAAATCAACTATTTCGTTGCTGTCTCAAGACGCGATCACATTAAGAGTCTCGTCTCGAAAAGCCGATAAAATCGTTGGGGTGTGGGGTCAGACGAATGGCACGCTCGATATCGTAAAAATTAAGCGACACGGGGACTTGGGGACGCGGTGACGCGGTGAGGCTAGATTTAATGACTGAGAGCACAGTGAGATTGGGCTTGGCTAAAAAGGAAGTGAGGGCAGTTCACTCGTTTTAACAGTTTAATTGTTTCAAGGGCGTCAAAAAGTCTCCAAATCCCGCTTGTACTCCTATAGATGAGCTTTTTAAGCGTGCAAGGGGAGAATTTTCAAGATGGGAGCTAATTGCTTTCATTAATAAATAAGTACTCACGCAAAATTAATTGAACATTTATGTAACCTGGAATGACCTTATGACAAGCATTTCAGGCAATGCCAATATACAATTAATTTTGCCTAGTACTTACAAGTCAAAATAGACGTTAATAACAAGTGCCATCAACATCACATAATTAATATGATAAATTTGAGGAAATTTCTGCATCATTAAGCTTACTTACAAATGCCCCAGAGTATCTTCGTTTTCTCCACGCTTCTGAAATATTTGCTGCAACAGAACGCGACGAGCGTCGTATCTGGTCTGTTAAAGAGAAACGTTCCTCGACCGGGAAAGATTTTGTTACCTCAAAAATTATCATCGCCACATCCATTGCATTCTGCCATACCCTTAACTCTTTGAATGAGCGGATATTTGCCATAGAATTATTTAGCCTCAATCATGGGATAGTAATTATCTTATTCTTTCATAAATAAGTGTCTCAAATTTTATTGTCGGGTAGATGTTTTGCCTGATCTGGTACAGATGGGATGCAGTAAACTTGTCATAACATCTGTGATAATCTCCTCTCTATTCCACCCACAACTATACATAATTTATTTCTTGGATATACTTAAAATCTCCTTATTTCTCCTTTTCCCCTCCTTTCTGGGCGTCTCTCCGCGTCACCGCGTCACCGCGTCCCCAAGTCCCCATGTCGCTTGATTTTTACGATATCGAGCGTGCCATTCGGGGTCAGACCCACCATTCGCCAACAGCATCCTCTAAGAAATCGGGAATCTTAGTAATATACTAATAGCTGCAATACTTTTAAGAGCATGAGTGAGATAGTTGCCGATATTGATATACCACCTCAGTTTCCCGATCACACTCAACTGCCAGAGTCTAATGGTACGTTTGTGAAAAATTTCCAAGAGCACCCTCAAAGTATTATTCTAACTGACTCAATTGCTGTAGTTTTACAGCGTCTGCATCCAGATGGACAGTATTGCATTGGTCAAGACTGTGGCATTTATTGGCGAGAAACTGATCCACCCGAAAAAGGAGCCGAAGCACCAGATTGGTTCTATGTACCTGGTGTATCACCAAGACTAGATGACAAAATTCGTCGCTCCTATGTTCTATGGAGGGAATATATCCCTCCATTAATTGCCATAGAATTTGCCAGTGGCAATGGCGATGAAGAAAGAGATGTGACACCTCTACGCCTTGCGGGTAGTCGGGAAGGCGCGAAGCCAGGTAAATTCTGGGTATATCAGCAAATTATCAGGATTCCCTACTACGCCATCTATGAAATCAATAATGCCAAGCTGGAGGTTTATCACCTGATAGATTTTTCATACCAAAAGATGCAACCCAATGAGCGAGATCACTACCCCATTCCACCTCTAGCAGTGGAATTAGGGCTATGGCAGGGTAGCTACTTGAACAATCCAGAGCAACTCTGGTTGCGTTGGTGGGATGAAGATGGAAACCTGTTACTGGTTGGCAAAGAAGAAGCTGAGAAGGAAAGACACAGGGCTCTTGCTGCAGAGCAAAAAGCCGCACAGCTTGCAGAACGCTTACGGGCAATGGGCATTGATCCAGATGCAGAGGAGTAGTCTCTGGATCAATGATGGCAACCCTTTCAATGCGTTCATTTGTACTATATTTTTCGCTCTTCTATTAATCTTTGCGCTATAATCCTTACGGGATTTTCTCCCTTCAAAATGCTCAACCAACGGGTCAATATTTTGACTATTTTGGAGATTGCGATCGCCAGAAATAACATCGATAGCCTCAATCCCTAATTTGACCCCCTATACAGGGAGGGGGTTTTAACCTTGGATTTATTAGTACATTTGTTCGCGTTGAAAGGGCTGGGTTTAAAGCCCCCAACTTCGTTATGAAAAGACGTAAAATATTTGAAACGAGATGGCGTAAGCCACGATGTTTCAATGCGTCATGATCCAAATCCCCGATTCCGGCGACCATATTGTTAGCAAGATATATAATATGACCAGAGTAGAGGGTGAAAACACCCGTCTACGCCATTATCTGGCACGATTACATCGAAAAACACTCTGTTATGCGTGCGTCAGTAGAAATGCTGAAGAATTCTATCTGATTATTACTTCACTATTTAAAGTACCGTTCTATTCCTATATCTGCTTAATTCATACCGCAATCAGCAACGCCAGCAATCGTCTAGGGTGAAGGAGGCACTTGCGGAGGAGTGGTCTTTTTGTGGTTTAGTTATGGTAATACTCACTACAGTGAACATCTATTGTTATAAATCTTCATGGTCACATATGATAAGGAGACAGCTAATCTTGCACAGTCTACAAGTACAGTTGAAAAGATTACTGATAATGGTTTTCAATCGGCTGCAATATACTGAGGAGTTAAAAAACTGTAGATGGATGAGCCAGTCGGTTGGAAGGCTCTGTCGAATGAAAACAACTCGTGTGCAGATTGGGAGAAGACGCTTGCGCGGGAGCCACCGCTCATGCCCTTTTTTTTTAGCTAACACGGCTTATTACGGTGAAACCACAAAGGTTGGACATTTATTCTTATTGATCTCCCTTAAACAATTCTGTAAATATTTTGGCTTAGGAACCTGCATTTTTGTATTAATAGTAGGGATGGATGCTGCGCGTTGGGTGGCAATAGCACAGATACCTCAAGTCACTACTGCTATCCCCAATTCTTCAATTGTCAAGCTTTCAGCTAATGAGCCATCTCAGTTAGTGCAAATGGGTAAAGCAAACTACCGAGATGGACAGTTCTCAGCAGCAATTGCTGTATGGCAAAAAGCTTTAGATTTATTCGTACAACAAGGCGTTCGTCTCCAACAAGCAGTTGTGCTGAGTAATTTATCAATGGCATATCAGCAGTTAGGACAATGGAACCAAGCAAATGAGGCGATTGCTAAGAGTATAGCTCTGCTAAAGGAGGCACAGAAGGGGAAAGAGCGAGAAACTTCAACACAAAATCTCTTGGCAGATGCGTTGAATATCCAAGGTAGTTTGCAACTAGCTCAAGGACAGGCTCCAAATGCTTTTAACACTTGGCGTCAAGCTACTAATACTTACCAACAAGCTAGGAATAAAACTGGAGTCAATCGCAGTTTGATCAATCAAGCACAGGCTTTGAGAATGCAAGGGCTTTATCATCATGCACAGGAGACTTTAGATCGGGTTAACAAAGCTTTACAAGGGGAACCAGACTCGCTCCTTAAGGCAGCAAGTTTACTGAAATTGGGTAATATGCTGTGGGATAGTGGTGATTTGAACGAGTCTGAAGCGATATTAAAGCAAAGCTTAGCGATCGCGCAAAAGTTACAGTCAAAAGATGACATTACACGGGCTTTGCTAAATTTGGGTAATAATGCTTATACCCAACGGCATACTGCGGACGCTCTAAGCTACTATCAACAGGCAATAGCCACAGCCCCTACCCTTAAAATAAAAATACAAGCACAATTAAATCAGCTGTCGCTGTTGATAGAAACAGAAGAATGGGCAGCAGCTAAAACTCTCTTAGCTCAAATTCAGCCAGAACTAGACAATATACCTCCTAGTCGCACATCAGTGGCAGCAAGGGTTAACTTTGTTGATAGTTTAATGAAGGTTAAAAGTGAGGATAAAGATCCTATCTTATCATTAACTGATACTGCTAAAATTTTAGAGATAGCAGTAAAGCAGGCTGAAGAACTAAGAGATGAACGAGCCAAAGCTGATGCTCTTAGTTACTTAGGGGAACTGTACTTACAAACTCAACAATGGGATAAAGCACGTAAACTCACTGGAGAGACCTTAATTTTAGCACAAGCAAGCAATGCTCCAGATATTTCATATCGCTTGCTATGGCAGCTTGGACGAATATTTGTGGCTCAGAACAAATATAAAGAAGCAGTATCAGCTTACACCAAAGCTGTTGAAACCCTTAAATTTATCCGCAACGGCGTCGCATTGAGGAATTCTGAGTTTCGGTTTTCCTTCATAAAAAATGTCGAACCAGTTTATCGCGAGTTAGTCGGCTTACTGCTACAACCCCCTCAAATCTCTGAGTCAAAGATAGGGCTAGAGAAAGTGAGTCAGACAAATCTGAAAAGAGCCCGAGAAGTGATTGAGTCTTTACAAAAAGCGGAGTTGGATTATTACTTTCGCGAAGTTTGCGTAAACAGGAATAAAGTTGAAGTTTATCAGCTAGTTGAAGTTGATCAGATTGATCCACAAGCAGCAGTTATTTACCCAATTATTTTACGTGATCGCTTAGAAGTCATCCTCTCCCTACCAAATCAATATCAATCTCTACGTCACTACACTACAGCCATTTCCCAGCAACAGAGCGAATATATTTTTGGTCAAATGCAAGCTTCTCTGTCACGTACTTCTTTGACACAAGAGCGTTTGCAAGTTGCACAAAAAGTTTACGACTTGCTTATCCGTCCTGCTGAAGCTGACTTGGAAGCCAGTAACATTAAAACCTTAGCATTTGTCCTTAATGGGATCTTGAAAAATCTCCCAATGGCAGCACTGTATAATGGTCAGCAATATCTAATAGAAAAATATAGCATAGCCATAACTCCCGAACCGCAGCTACTGCCATCAAGACACCTACAACGTCAACGTCTCAAAGTTTTGTTGGCTGGAGTGAGTGAGCCCACACAAGGCTTTGCCTCCTTACCAGGTGTCAAGTCAGAATTTACCGGAATCGAATCAAAAACTCCGGCTCAAGTACTACTGAATCAAACATTCACCAAAGCCGTTATTCAGCAAAAAATCCGTGCTACCCCATTTCAAGTCGTACACTTAGCAACCCACGGTCAATTTAGTTCCAACGCCGCTGACACTTATATTCTCACCTGGGATAGTCGGTTAGATGCAAAACAGTTGGGAGAAATACTAACAAGCAGCGGAGAAAAGACATCAACTCCTATTGAATTGCTGGTTCTCAGTGCTTGTCAAAGTGCAAATGGTGATAAACTTGCTGCTCTGGGACTTGCAGGTGTGGCAGTGCGTTCTGGTGCCCGCAGTACACTAGGAACTTTGTGGCCTGTGGATGACAAGTCTACTGCCACTTTTATGGTAGAATTTTATAATCGACTTCTCCAATTTCAAACAACTAAAGCAGAAGCTCTGCGGCAGGCGCAACTGAAGCTCCTAAGTTACCCAGAATACAGGCATCCTTTCTATTGGGCAGCTTTTGTACTTGTGGGCAATTGGCTTTAATAGTGAATGGAATAACAAGAATATAGCGGTTCCCAACCTCGTGAGGTACGTTTTTAAAGCTGCTTATTATATTGTAAAAAATTTAAGCGTACCTCAGTTAACTGGGAAGCGTTATAATACACTTGCTACAAAAAAGAAAGCAAAAATATGCCAAAGGGTCTAGAATCATAGTGTCTATGATCCAAATTTAATTAGCAACTTCCCTTGACAGGAGAGTCTCTTATGGCTTGGGCAGAGTTTCACCAACGATTGACACTCATTTTTGTCATACAATTGGCTGCTACCTTAGGTTTACTGACTGACGTACAGGCTACAACTCCACGCCAGACTATGTCTGCAACTAGAAAGTCTAAGATGACGTTTGAGCCTCCGCCTAACCAATCTGCGCCTAAAGTAACAGTAGGTGGCGGCAGACGCGATAATGATCGATGCCAGCAAGATAGAAAACCTCCAAATCAACCCTTAGTCAAGGGAACAACTGACCAAACTCTGACTCTGCTTTTACCATCTACAAAGTGGGGGTTAACCGTGTCCCCTCACCCAACTTTTATGGTATACGTGCCTCAGACTTCTGCATCGTCAGTGGTATTCACTTTGGAAAATCAGCAGGGTGAAGGGATTTATAAGACAAAGTTTGACTTGAAAGGAACTCCAGGCATTGTTAGTTTCAGTCTACCAGTGACTGAACCACCATTGGAAATAGGCAAGGATTATAAATGGGTTGTATCGATGGTTTGTCAACCAAGCGGACCCACAGACCCCTTTACCGAGGGGGTTGTCCGGCGGATTCAACCAAACCCAGTACTAGTAAGTCAATTAGATAGGGCAAAATCTTTGGATCAGGTGTTGATGTATGCCAAATCTGGAGTATGGTATGAAGCAGCAAATGATTTGGCTAGTTTACGCAAATCCCAGCCACAAAATGCTGAATTGACAACAGCCTGGAAAGAGTTGCTGCAATCGGTAGGTTTAGATGGGATTTCCTCTGCTCCGTTGAAAAACTAACTAGTGATGTACTCATCACTAAATATTTCAGCTACGGCAATTTATAGAGGAGTAAAATGTCTGGGATGGGTCTTAGGGAGCACTGGTTATTGAAGATAATGATAAGTCTTGCTTACGTATTCTCCACAAAGTGTGTTGTTGCTCAAATTACACCTGATAGAACCCTACCCAATAATTCTAACGTTACAATCAATGGCAGTGTCTTTAATATTACTGGGGGAACGCAAGCAGGACGCAACTTATTCCACAGTTTCCAACAGTTTTCTGTCCCGACTGGGAGTACAGCTTCTTTCAACAATGGACTGGATATACAGAATATATTTAGCCGTGTTACAGGTGGAACAATATCTAACATTGAAGGGATAATCAAAGCGTCGGGCAGTGCTAATCTGTTTTTTATTAACCCGTCGGGGATTGTTTTTGGACATAATGCTAGTTTGAATGTCGGTGGTTCGTTTGTAGCAACCACTGCTAATGCTATTCAATTTGGTAATCAGGGGACTTTCAGTGCTAGTGTACCAAATAATCCTGCATTACTAACAATTAATCCAACAGCTTTGTTTTATAACCAGATTGCTGCTGCACCAATTCAAAACAACTCTACTGCACCAGCAGGATCTACTCCTGCTGGATTTAATGCATCTGGTTTACGTGTTGGGGATGGAAAAAGTTTGCTACTGGTTGGCGGCAATGTCAACATGGACGGTGGGCAACTGAATGCTTATGGTGGTCGAGTCGAGTTAGGAGGTTTGATATCAACAGGAAATGTAGGGCTAAATGTGGATGGCGATAAATTAAGCTTGAATTTTCCTGATTCTAGCACACGAGCAGATATATCTTTGACTGATGGCGCTAGTGTACGTGTTAATAGCAGTGGTGGCGGAAGTATCGCAGTTAATGCTCGCAATCTCAATATTACAGGCGCAAGTACCTTATCAGCAAGCACTTTTGGACAAGGCGATGCAGGAAATGTTGAAATTAATGCTCGTTCCATTCTTCTTGGGAAAGGATTGATTACCGCTACAACAAACTCAGGTAACGGCGGCAATATTAACCTAACAGCACAGAACAGCTTACTCCTACGCAATGGTAGCCTAATCTCTGCCAACGCGGGCACAGCCCAAGCAGATGGCAATGGCGGTAACATCATTGTTACTACACCCGTTATCTTAGCAGTACCAAACGAAAACAGCGACATCACAGCGAACGCTTATTCTGGTAGGGGTGGTAATATTAACATCAATGTTCTACTGTTGTTTGGTATTCAAGCACGTCCGCAACCATCAGCCCAAACAAATGATATTACTGCCACCTCTCAGACAGGCGCAGGCGCTACATCAAATGGTCAAGTAAATCTTTCTAATAGTGTTGGTATTGAACAGACTTTTCTATTACTCGAATTACCCAGCTTGAGCGTGATAGAGTCCGACTCCAGAATCGTTACATCAGATCCCTACCCCCGAAGCGCTCAATTTTGTCAACCAAGCAGACACTATGTAGATACACACAGTAGCTACTTCATTATAGAACAAGGTAGACTGCGTGACAGCTTTCAAGAGATATTTTCAGGTGAGGAAGCATTGGTTGATCTACTGGATTTGCCAGATAACAAAAATACTGATAGTACAGCGAGTCAAAACGTCTCTACATCCCCACTTCGCCACATCCCCAAAGCTTCTTCTCACCCAGTGGAGATTATGCAAGCACGGGGATGGGTTAATAACGGTGATGGCACAGTCACTCTAGTGGCAGCAGAGTCTAATGTGACACCTCACAACTCTGCACTCACTCCAGCAAGTTGTCAAACTTCACCCCAACAGTAATATTATATGTCTATGGTGGTTTTCGGTTGAGTGGCTAAGTTTTGGAATCACTGAAGCGATGACTACGAACATAGACTTCATTAAAATGAAAATTGCTGGAAGTCCAGGGGGTTCTGCAATGGCAAAAGTTGCGTTACTGATCGGGGTGAGTGAGTACGCAGATGGTGGACTAACTTCTCTTCCAGCGGCGGTCAAAGATATTATCGCAATGCAACGAGTTTTGCAGCACCCGGAAATAGGTGGGTTTGCGGCTACCGATGTCAGTGTGTTGCAAAACCCGCACCGCCTAGAAATGGAAAGGTCGCTCTATCACTTGTTTGCCAAGCGTAGAAAAGATGATTTGGTACTGCTGTATTTCTCCGGACACAGTATTAAAGACGAGACTGGTAAGCTTTATTTGGCGACGAGTGAAACTTACAAAGAGAATAATAGTACACTCGTAAAGCCAACAGCAGTTTCTGCTAGCTATATTCATGAAGTTATGAGTGAGAGTCGTTCCCAACGACAGGTCATTATCCTTGACTGTTGCTTCAGCGGTGCATTTCCTCGTGGCATGACTGCAAAAGATGATGGTACTCTGGCAATAGAAGCCCAATTAGGTGGAGAAGGACGGGTAATTCTCACCTCTTCCACTTCCATGCAATACTCCTTTGAGCAACAAGGGTTGGATCTCTCAATTTATACCCATTATCTGTTAGAAGGCATTGCCACAGGAGCGGCTGACCAAGATAACGATGGCTGGATTTCGATTGATGAACTACATAGCTATGTCTTTGCCAAGGTGCGAGAAGCTGCACCAGCAATGAAACCAGAATTGTATCCTATGAAAGAAGGACACAAAATTTTACTGGCAAAATCACCCAAAGATGACCCAAAGCTTAAATATCGCAAACAGGTAGAATTGCTGCTAAGGGAAAATGCAGGTGAACTTTCCCTCATCAACCGCAGCTACTTAAACGAGTTACGCCATAACCTAGGACTACCAGAAAACGAGGCTGAGGCAATTGAAGTACAGGTATTGGAACCATACCACACATATAGAAAAAAAGTACAGCGCTATCAGCAAGTTTTAACAGAAGCACTACAATATCAGTATCCACTCTTACCGCGTGACGAAAAAGCCTTGCTCGGCTTTCAACAACTACTGAACCTCACAGATACTGATGTCGCACCAATTCAAGCCCAAATCATTGCCCAACATCAAATCGAAACACAGGTAATACAAATATTCACTGAGGAAGCAGGACACAAGGAAGAGAATAAGGGCGAGGAAAATACCAAAAATTCCTCTCCTGCTTTCCCACTAGCTAACTCGTCTCATTCAAACACTCAGCAGGAGAATCAAGACAATGAATACACCCGCTTGCGTGATTTACTGAAATCATGTCAATGGCGAGAAGCTGATGAAGAAACTGCGGCGGTGATGCAGAAAATAGCAGGTCGAGAAAAACAAGCTTGGGTGGATAAAGCAATTATCAAAAACTTTCCTTGTACAGATCTGAATATGATTAACAACCTTTGGTTAGAGTATAGCAATGGTCGCTTTGGCTTGAGCGTGCAACAGCAGATTTTTGCCAGTGTGAATCATAATTGGGATGAATTTGGCGATCGCATTGGTTGGTGTACCAAAAAGGGTTGGTTTCGTCGGTTTCGTGGAAGTGAAATTCATTGGAAAACCCACGCTGAACTCACATTTAACACAACTGCACCTGTTGGTCATCTCCCTATTTTGGTCGTGTGGGAGTGGCGAGAAAACCTATTGTTTCGGGTTCAAGCTTGTCAACAAGACTGATGAATCACTCATCCTCGCTTCCGGACTGTCGAATATACGCTAGAAATGCAGCTGCTTCTGGTGGTACAGCTGTGAACCTAACACCAACATTAATCTGGTGATTTGCTGAAACTGCTATTACCTTAGCATAAATATCACCTAGTCTGCTGGCTTGTTCACCACCAGGCATCAGATTAATGAGTAGATTATTAAAGAGTTGCACCGGATGATCGGAGCGAAATTCAGCGCTGGTATTCGATAGCTTTATTAAACTACCCTCGAATACTTGCCCTGTAAGATGCTTCACTTCTAAAATCATAAACTGTAGTGAGATTTCCTGCACCATAGTTAACAGTATTTCTTCAGCTTTGGGCAAACATAGGTTAAATCTGCCACCTACACCCCCAACATCGTAAATTGTGATCGGTTCTTCGATTCCCCTAATCTCGACTTGCCTTTGCCCATCCACTCGCAAAATCGAGCCCGCATCTTTAAAAGTATCTTTAGAAACAAGAACTTGCCCGCCTACAGTATAAGATTCTATTCGGGAAGCCAAATTCACATTTCTTCCGCTCACTGTGTATTTGGCACGTCGTTGAGAGCCGATATTGCCTGCTAAAACCTCACCAGTATGAATGCCAATGCCCATTTCTAAAGGTGGTAGATCCCTAGTGGCAAGTTTTGTATTGATCCGATCCATTGTTAATTGCATAGCAATAGCACAAGCAACTGCTCTGGTTGCATCATCTTTGCGTTGAATCGGTGCGCCAAAAATCACAAAAATCCCATCACCCATGAAATCACTGATAGTTCCTTGATACTGGTTAACAACATCGATTATCTCTTCAAGATAGAGGTTGACAATCTCTACTGCTGTTTCTGGGGAAAGACGCTCTGATGTCACAGAAAATCCTAGTAAACTTGATAATAGCAGCGTGACTTTTCGCCTTTCACCTCCAAGTTTCAAGCCCCCAGGCGTCTCCAACAAATTAGCGACAACTTCATCTGTAATGTAACGTCCAAAGGCTTGACGCATCCCATTTGTCGTTCGGGCAATGTAAGCGGTGATTGTCATACTAGACAATAACAAAGCCAACATTCCTGGAACGACTGGAATCCAAAATCCTGATAAAAAAGCCAGGTAACTACCATAGACGACTGCGCCACCCAATAGCACAATACTGACAACTGTTAACGGCAAACCAGCAGTCATTCCCAGAAAAACTTTTTGATTGGGGAGTTTGCGATAGCGCTGTGTCCAACTCAATGTAGCCCCCAGACATGCAAAACCAAAAATCCACAGTGATTCTACTAACTTTGACCAAACTTGAATCTGGGGGCGGCTTTCCAGTGCCGCACTTAAAAGCTGACTGGCTACATCAGCATGAATTTCCATCCCAGTAAATGCTTTAGGACTTTGACCTAGAAATCCACTACTATAAGGAGTATAAAACATGTCTCCACTGCTTTCTGCTGTTACACCTATTAAAACAATACGGTCACGTACCAAATTCTTGGGTATTTGCTGTTCTAAAACATTGGTTATGGAAACTTTACGAAATCCCCGCTGCAAACTACGAAAGTTAGCTAATATCTGAGTCCCACCTGCATCTGCTCTCACATATCCGCCATCATTTGCCTCAAAGCGAACTAAGACTGTTTTACCTAACTTATACTGACGATGTTGACTTTGGGTCGGAGGAATTGGTTGGAGAGTAATCTTTTGAGCTTCTAGATAGTTCAAAGCTAGCTGTGCGCCTAAACTATTGTTATCTTTTACTGTTAGCAGACTACGCCTAATCTTACCGTCTGGATCTATCACTAAATCATTTGCGCTTACCTGTCCCCGTTTGCTGAGAGTTTCTGGTGGGTTAACAGCAAAACCAGAGCGATCGCCAATCACCTTTTCAATACCAATCAAGTTCGGCGTAGTTTCAAAAACCTTTTCCAACTCCTGATGACCGGGCTCCACTGGTAAGTCCCGATAAATATCTAAACCGATCGCTCTGGGTTGCTGCTGTTTTAGAATATTCAGTAACTGGGCAAGTTTACCATCAGATATAGGCCATTTGGCTTTACGTATATCTGATTCATTCACTTCAACAATCACAATTCGTGTATCTAGAGGCTCCAAGGGACGGAGGCGAAAAAATTCATCCAACGCTGCCAATTCAAACGACTGTAGCAAACCGCAAGTACGTAACCCAAGCAACACAAATGTTATGCTAGGAGCCGTAATCCAAATAGCACGCCATTGCCATATTTGCTTTTTAATATTTGCCCACATAGGACTACTTTTACAATAACCAAATTTCCAAAGCACTGATTTGTTCAGTTTCCACTTGTTGTACCATAGCACTATGGGCTAACTGGGCTTGTTTACTAGCTGCAGTGATGACTCGAAGTTACTGACACCACCTAGCATCAATCACTGTCACCCTAATTTATGGTGCGTTTGCCTTGAAGTATGCTGAACTGGTAAATGTAAATGTTCAGGTTTATGCTTGGATACATCTTGAGTATGCGCTTTTTCAGACTGTAAAGCAATATTGCTGCTGATCGCCCACAAATAAGGGAAACAATTCTTTACCTATCAAATGGACAAGATACGATTTCAGAAGCTGGTAGTCCTAAAGATGAATGCATGAGAGAAGAGATCTGGATACAATTGAATATTGCGCTATGCTTGTTGCTCGTCCTGCTTGCCCAAATTGTCAGTCTAAAGATGTGGTGAAAACAGTCGTACTCGTCATAGGAAACAGAATTATAAATGTCGAAACGGTGGGTGGTAGTTCGTCGAAGTTCCACAGTGGCAAATGATTTTAGAGGAAACCAAAGGCATCATAGATCGGCTGTTGTTAGAGAAACGTCATTTATAGTGATTTCTGGTCAGCTTATAGTGTAGCCCTACCGTGCAAGCGGCATCATGATTTGTATAGTGCGTAAGTTCTAGTAACGACAAAAGAAAAGTTGAATAAATAAATTTTTTGACTTTTGACTTTTGACTTCTCCGTAGGGGCTGTTAGGTATCGCATTTGCGAAACGCTAATTTTGTCGTGGAAAAAGAGGCTGTAATCAATCTTTAAGAAACTCGGAAATACCTACATGCTATAGTTTACAAGCCAGGATGCGAGAGAAGAGACAGCCAACAGGAAGAAAGAAGAATATTTAAAATAACTGGGAGATGTCCTATAGGTGCTGAGGTGTCAAAAGTTACCTCAAAATACTCTTTCCACTCTTTATTCATCCCCTTCCCATATCCCTTTGTCCAACCAACGCGATTGCCAAACTTCTCGACTTTTTGACCAAGGCTTTTCCAGATGCGCTTTTGTACACTAAAGCCAAATTTCCCTTTACTGTATTTTACCCAAAGTTGGTCAATAGTGCGTAAGTCAGTACATGGAAATTTTTCGATAGATTGAGTATTTAGCCAGCCTTCTTCTTCTCTACCAGTTGCTTTAAGCATGACAGCGAAAGTTTCTTTATCTGCTGCTTTCCATTTCTGGGCTGTTAGCAAGTCGCGGAGTTGGGTGTAGTCTACATTGCAATCGCTGCTGAGATCATCATCTGCATTAGAAATAGGTGCAGATGATTTCCTTTGTTCTTGTTGTTTAAATTCTGCTTGTCGCCTTTGATTTTCTAATATTATCTGCTCTTGTTCTCGCTTGATAGCTTCCTGCTGACGTTCATCTTTAGCTTGCTTCGGTGCCAGCAATCGTTCTTCAATAGGCACTACATCTTCATCCCGTATACCTAAAGACTGCTGAAAATCTTTTAATCCATTGTAAACGAATTTATCTAGTGGATACCCAGCTTTTAATGCCTGATACAATTCCTGCTCATAACGCCGCAGGTTATTTTCATATTCAAGTTGTTCTCTTTGTCGTTGTACCCTCTGGGCTTCTTGTTCATTACGATTAGAACTTCCATCGTTGTTTCGATTTATTGATTCTATCTCCCTTTGAGCAATACCCAATTTCCATATTGAAGGTATTGTACCCTGTAAAAGGTTTTCTAATTGAATGGCAACGATCCCCTCATCAAAGGCTCTTTGAATCACATTTTTATTATCAATATTGTCATATCCCAGCCCATCATAAAATCCTTGACCAAATACAATCGCTGCTCTGTCCTCAATTGGATGGTTCATGCCAATTACATAATTAATATGTTTACTAATTGCTTCAGCAGGTAGGGCTGAATAACAGGCATTAAGTAATATACATTTTACATAATCAGTATGTAGCTTAAATAATGCTGCAAGTGCTGTTGGTAACACAGCTTTATGGTTTCCGCCATCATCCTCCAATACTAAACTGCCATCCTCCATGCCATGTCCGCAGAAATGCACAATTTGAGGACGTTCTTCTGCAAGTGTTCTACGAATGTCTTGGGGGCGTACAGCAGTTCTAATTTTAATTTCAAATGAATCTCGTTTGACTGCCCGTTTGATGGCTTCTTCTATTTCCCGGATTTCTTTATCTAAACGCAAGGAATTGGGAAGCGCTGCCAATAGCAAAATTTTCTGCTGTTGATTACTGGGCTGTTGGGGTATATTAGGTGAGGAAGCTTGAGTTATTTCCTCTGTCAACAATTCTTGTACAATTACTTGCAAAAGCAGGTTTCCACAATTCTCGTTATATGCAGCACGAATGAGTTCTTCAAGCCATCCCTGAGCCTCGGCTGTTTGTATTAATTTGAAGACAATTTCTTGTAAGTCGCTTTCTCTAGTAATTTCGTTTAGGTTTTTTTCCAATTCAAAATATAACAGCCGTTCAAGTAATGATTTACTTGGAAAAGCACTGATTAAAGCTTTTTGTAGTTGTTTAAGCTGCTGACGAGATGGCATTTATTTTTCAATAAAAGTTAAATTTATTTACAGATAAGTAACAACAATAACTGCTATTTTTCGCTCTTTACCTCCAGCGCTGCCATCCTTTCCTCAAGCTCAAAAACTCTACGTATCAACGGCACGTCATCAGCACAGCCTAAGTAATGTGCCAAAGCGTCGATCATGACCCTGGTTTTCGTTGTACCAGTTTGCTGAGCATAAGCGTTAAGCCGTTCATCCAGCTTTTCTGGAAGTCGGATACTAAATTGCAGTGAAGCCATACTCTAATTCTGTACAGCAATGTATGAGAGTGAATGACAACTCTATTATGTACTGTAATCGAGAAAAAGTACTTCAGTTGGGTTCGTAGGACAACAAATGAGGGAAGCCATTCTTGCAAGCTGGAATCTGTAATATCGACCACAAGCGAAATCACTAGGGTAGCAGCTTTTTGCCATCGGTTGTCAAGGGTGGGACTTAAACAAAAATTAAGCCCAAATGTACCCCAAACTGGCGATAGGCGCGGCAACTACGTCACGATTATGGGTCAACCAATCAAAAAATCGAAAAGACATAACTGTTCTAAAGGCTCTCTCTGCGTAGGTAAAGGAGATGCACAGGAGTAGTCTCTGGATCAATGATGGTCATTATGAAATGAATATGCAAGTTATTCGCTCATTAGCTTACGACAGAGGTTGATGCCTGGTTTTGTTAAATTGAGATCGCTAGAGAAAGGCGATCGCACTTATGGTAAAAGCACCTGTAAAAACATTTACGCTGGAAGATTTTCTGAAACTACCTGAAACTAAACCTGCCAGTGAGTACATTAATGGAAAAATAATTCAAAAACCTATGCCTCAAGGAAAGCACAGCATTCTTCAAGGTGAACTGGTAACTGCGATCAATGCCGTAGTCAAGAGTCAGAGAATTGCCTTTGCTTTCCCGGAATTGCGCTGTACCTTTGGCGGACGTTCCATCGTGCCAGATGTCGCAGTTTTTGCTTGGGATAGAATACCTATTGATGAGAATGGGGATATTGCCAATGTATTCAAGGCTGCTCCCGATTGGACAATTGAGATTCTTTCTGCCGATCAAAGTCATACCAAAGTCACTGGGAATATCATACATTGTCTGAATCATGGTATCCTCTTAGGTTGGTTGCTCGATCCAGATGAGCGCTTAGTATTGGTTTATCCACCTGGAAAGCAGCCAGAACTGTTGCAGGAAGAGGCGGATGTGCTACCCGTTCCAGACTTAGTAACATTAAAGTTAACAGTCGGGGATTTGTTTGGTTGGTTGCAGGTGGGTAGTAAGTAAAATTTAATCCAGTAGGGGCGAACGGCTGTTCGCCCTTACCAAGGTTGTGGTTCATAGAGCGTGAAAACAGCTGTAATACCTCTTCTCCAGGGAGCGGGAGAAGACCTCATGCTTGCTCTGACTCACTGTCCACCATCCGAGGTACTGAAAATATACGCATCATATTGAAGAAATTCTGTCAATGCGTAAGTCCTAGAAATCAGCCCTTTCAAGGTGGTGAAATTCGGAACGAAAATTGGTCATTTCAACATTCAAAAAGCCCAAAATCAGAGCGGAGGATTCAAGAGGTAGCACTGAAACAACGTATCTTCGTTGGTCACCTTGAAAGGACTGGTCCTAGAAATTTTGGATGCTAGCTCTATTTCCGCGCCAGGGGTACTACAGTGATTCATCCCTGCTTTTGTTAGATTGAGATGAAGAGTGAAAGGCGATCGCACTTATGGTAAAAGCATCTTTAAAAACACAGACGCTGGAAGAGTTTCTCAAACTACCTGAAACTAAACCAGCTGGCGAGTACATTAACGGTCAAATAATTCAAAAACCTATGCCGCAAGGAAAACATAGCAGATTACAAGGTAAGCTAGTCGTCGCGATTAATGAAGTCGTCGAAGCTAAGAAAATTGCCGTTGCTTTTCCAGAATTGCGGTGTACCTTTGGCGGACGTTCCATCGTGCCAGATGTCGCAGTTTTTGCTTGGGACAGAATACCTATTGATGAGAATGGTGATATTGCTAATGTATTCAAGGCGGCTCCCGATTGGACAATTGAGATTTTTTCGACCGAACAAAGCCAAACTAAAGTCACTGGAAATATCATACATTGTCTGAATCATGGTAGCCTCTTAGGTTGGTTGCTCGATCCAGAGGAACGGTCAGTATTGGTTTACCCACCTGGAAAGCAGCCAGAACTGTTGCAGGAAGAGGCAGATGTGCTACCCGTTCCAGATAAGGTGCAATTGCAGTTAACCGTGGGGGATTTGTTTGGTTGGTTGCGGGTGGGCGGTACGTAAAATTTTTATCCAGCAAGAAGGTAAAACTTTACAGGACTTAAGCAAAAATTGCCACTTGACTTTTGAGCGATTTCATGTGATGTAATTAACGCTGCACTGGCGGCAGGAACTTCAATTGAGGCAATATTTTCCGATATCTGTGCTTGTTCTAGTGTACTCGGCTGCCAAGAAGCATCTGATTTGACACTATTACCACCGAGAGTCATGTCTGATGTACTTTTTGCCACATGCTTTCCTACGATGAACAGAAATATTTTTCTTTGATACTGATAATTTCTTATTCCTGTATTTTGTTTTCGGGAACACAACGCTGTATTTCTACGGTCTAGCACTTGTTGGTACCATAAGAAAACCGTAATTATACGTTAAAATTATTGCATAATTTGTGTTAAACGGCTCATCAAGCTATGCCAGTTGACGTTATTATCTACACTCACTTACTATGGCTCAGTCTTATTCTGGTCAAGACTTGGAAAATCAATATTTTGCAGGACAGGATTTAAGAGGAAGTGACTTTAGCGATGCAAACCTCCAAAAAGCAAATTTTACTGAGGCAACGCTTTATGGGGCAAATTTTAGTGGTGCAAATGTTCGAGGAGCAAACTTCACCAAAGCAAAGCTTAATAAGGCAGATTTTAGCAATGCAAAGATAGAAGGGGCGAACTTTCATCAAGCAAAGCTTCAATGTACTAAATTTCCTAAATCCTCAGTTTAATTGGCTTTGGAAGCTTTACGTTCAACTTGTTTCTACTTTAGGCACTACCTTTTATCACGCTGATTTAACTAACGTTTTTTTCACCTCCGCAAATCTTAAAGGTGCAAATTTCAAAGGTGCAATAATTACAGGTGTTCTCTGGTATCGAGTAAAGTCTTTAGAACGTGCTCATGTTGGAAAGAATTATCTCAAGTATCATCAAGTTAGAGAATTGGTTGTAAGACTAGATGGAAAAGGTCAAAACTTTAATAATCTAAATCTTGAAGGCATTAATTTGGAGCAACCAAATTTATCAGAGGCATCAAATTCATTAGAGCGAACAAATCTATCATCTGTAAGCTTTGTTGGAACAATTCTCAATAAAGCTAACTTGCAAGGCGTGAATCTGGAGAAAGCAAACCTAAAGCAAGCCAAGCTAAACGGCACAAACTTAACGAAAGCTTGTTTAACCGGAGCTATTATAGAGGATTGGAATATTGATAAAACAACAATCCTCAGCAATGTAAAATGCGAATTTATATTTTTGAAAGAGCATCCTGACCCTAATAGTGGTATACAAAAGCGTTTGCCCCACCCTCCAAACATTTTCAAATCTGGAGATTTCGAGAAAATTTTTATTGGGGAACGTAATATCGTTCAATTGCTTATCCGTCATGAGCAGAATAGACAAGCTTTGACTGCTGCGTTTGAGCATCTGATAAGAAATAATCCAGATATCACACCTGATGATTTTCGAGAGTTCAGGAGAATAGACGATAATGTTTTAGTTACAATCAGAGTTCCCCAGTCTACCTTTGAAGGTGTTGTAGAACAGGAGTTTGAACAAGTATATCAACAAGTTAAGCAAGAGAGTCCGCCAAATTCTCGGTTAGGAGAATTTGATAATCAACCTTTGTTTGAATTTATCATTAAATTAATTAACACAATTGGAGAAAATATGATGAGCGAGAAACGCGAAATTAATTTTCATGGTAACGACAGCAAGTACATTGAAAATAATGGGACTTATGTAGAACGAGATTACATCAATATGAGTCAGGACTTGACTAAAGCAGCATCTCAGATTCAAGACCTGATTGAACAGTTGCAAAAGCGTGGTAAAATGGTTGATGTTGCTCAAACGCAAGTGGCTGAAAACATAGCTACTCAGGCTAAGAATGATTCAACAATGAAAGAAAAATTAACGAAGTGGGGACAATCGTTAGGAGACGCAACAGTAAGTGATGTAGTGAAAGGTGTTGTTAAACTTGCAATTCGTTCAGCAGGAATTCCATTGCCTTAAGGGACTGAGATGGTCAAGGCTAAAGTCACCTCGGTCGAATATGCTACGGAAAGCGAAGTTATGCGGGATGGGCTTCGTACTCTCCAAGCGCGGGATGCTGCTCTTGAGAAATGGCTGCACGAGAAAGTTATACCTTGCGCGGGCACAACTTGAGGCCGAGATTTCGTATGGGATTGACGCAGTCGTCTCAGGTGGGTACGCCGATGTCATCTCAAATACCGGCAGAAATAGTTCTTGCACTGCCCACCCAACCCCTTATTTTTTTTTATTTTTAATTTTTCAATAGCTCTCATAATCTTGCAAGTCATATCAATAAGCAATTAGACTTAATCTTAACTGGCAGTGTTCAATCGCAATCTACCATAAAAATATGGTTTGCCTTCGCAGTGGATCGCCAACGATGTCGATTCAATGTGTGTCACCAATTATTTAGATTCAGGAATATTCAGATATGACTGCTACGACAACTAAAGCTACCTTTCCAATCGATCTTAGTGCCTACAAGAAATTGGCACTAGATCCAGCCAATCCTACTCTCACATCGGAACAGCGGGAGACACTGAAAGCCAACATTCAGCTTTGCCGGGATGCGATTGTTTTCTTCACCGCTACGGGAGCGGCTAGAGGTGTAGGCGGACACACTGGAGGTCCCTACGATACGGTACCAGAGGTTGTCATCCTCGATGCTTTGTTCCGAGGGGCACCAGATAAATTCGTGCCAATCTTCTTTGATGAAGCGGGACACCGGGTTGCGACACAATACCTGATGGCGGCGCTACATGGTGAATTGCCTGTTGAGCGTCTTGCTCACTACCGTGAAGGTCATGCAGAACTACCCGGACACCCCGAACTTGGACTAACACCTGGTGTGAAGTTCAGTTCTGGACGACTTGGGCATATGTGGCCTTATGTCAATGGCGTGGCAATGGCAAATCCCAACAAGGTGGTTTTCTGCCTTGGTTCTGATGGTTCGCAGCAAGAAGGGAACGATGCGGAAGCAGCACGTTTAGCAGTTGCTAAGAAACTAAACGTGAAAATCCTCGTCGATGACAACGATGTGACCATTGCCGGACATCCTTCAAAATATCTGCCTGGTTTCAGTGTTGGCAAGACACTAAGTGGTCAAGGGTTGAACGTTAATGACGGAAACCCAGAAGACATTGATGATTTGTATCGTCGGATCTGTGAGGCAATCACCACTGATGGACCGGTCGCTTTGATCAACAAGCGGAAGATGGCTGTAGGGATTGAAGGGGTAGAGGGTTCCATTCACGGTCATGATGTTATCCCACTGGATAAGGCGATCGCCTACCTCGAAAAGCGCGGAAAAACCGAAGCCGTCAATTACCTCAAAAACATCGAAAAGCCCAAGCAACCATACAAATTCATTGGTTCCGGCGACAAGTCTGGTTCTAACCGAGGCGTGTTTGGCGAAGCAGTGGTATCCGTCCTCAGCCGCATGAGTGAAGCCGAACGCAAAGAAAAGGTCATGTGTATCGATAGTGACCTTGAAGGCTCCTGCGGACTGAAAATAATTCACGATACTTACCCAGAAATCTTTATCAGTTCCGGTATTATGGAGCGGGGGAACTTCTCTGCTGCAGCTGGTTTTGGAATGGAGAAAGGCAAGCAGGGCATCTTTGGTACGTTCGCTGCTTTTTTGGAGATGTGCATATCGGAAATTACGATGGCACGACTAAATTACTCCAATGTCCTCTGTCACTTCTCCCACACTGGTGTGGACGATATGGCTGATAACACTTGTCACTTCGGCATCAACAATATGTTTGCCGACAATGGACTGGATGACGGCTACGAAACACAGCTTTATTTCCCTGCAGATGCAGCCCAGATGACTGCCTGTGTTGAAGCAATCTTCCACAATCCAGGACTACGATTTGTCTTCTCTACCCGTTCTAAAACCCCGAACATTCTTGATACCAATGGCAAAGACTTCTATGGCGAAGGCTACACCTTTGTTCCTGGTAAAGATGAAGTCGTGCGCGAAGGAACTGCGGGTTATATCATCAGTTTTGGCGAAACATTGTACCGTGCCGTTGATGCTGTAGAACGCCTCAAACAGTCAGGAATCGATGTTGGTTTGATTAATAAACCGACATTGAACACGATTGATGAAGAAGTGCTGGCAAAAGTCGGTGCTTCTCCCTTTGTCTTGGTTGTTGAATCGTTTAACCGTCGTACAGGATTGGGTAGCCGCTTTGGTTCTTGGCTGCTCGAGCGCGGATTGACACCGAAGTACGCCCACCTTGGTACTCACAAAGAAGGCTGCGGCGGTTTGTGGGAACAGTTCCCCCATCAAGGAATCGATCCTGAAGGCATCATGAAAAAAGTGAGAGAGTTAATTGCGTAACATAGCACTCCTACCGGATTTGTAAAAAACTAGTCTTGGCTGTTGACAGTTAAAACAAGATCCCCGACTTCGTAAAAGTTGTCGGGGATCTATGTCTTCATTTTCAAAAATCAATTAGGATTGCTATAGATCTGAGTGTTTCATTAAATGTCTGGCTCAAAGGTTTATTTTAATCAAATGACTCTTGACAAATACAAGCAGCAGCTTCTTGCTGACTTCAACTCGAGAACTAACTATGATCAAAGCAATTTTAAGATTCCTGTCGCAAATCGGTTAATCTCCCTTGCACAACTGAGCATAGGACAGAAAGTCTTGGATATTGCAACTGGCACTGGTTTGGTTGCGCTTGAGGCAGCAAAAATTGTGGCTCCTGAAGGTGAAGTTATTGGTGTAGACATGTCCACAGGAATGCTACATCAAGCAAAACAAAAGATGTTGGTAGAAGGTTTAAAGAATATCGAATTTATAGAAGCAGATGTAGAGTATCTAAATTTTAGCGATCGCAGTTTTGAGAGAATTTTATGTTCTTTGGCAATCTCTTATTTAACAAATATTCCTTCCGCTTTACAACGGTGGTATCGCTTCCTCAAACCAGACGGAATTATAGTATTTAATTGTTTGGCTGAAACTGCTTTTCCACCGTCTGTTTTGTTTAGAGAAGTTGCCAGAAGATATAATGTAAAAGTACCCAATCCCAATGAACCGTTAGGTACTTATAACAGATGTAAAAATCTGCTACAGGAATGTGGATTTAAAGATATTGAGGTTAGCTCCGAGCAGTTTGGTTGGTACTACACTCCAGATTCGAGCAGTGCAGAAGATTTTTGGAGAATAAACTCCAAGAATGTTTTCGGATATCAAGTCTTCCAGCTTTCTCCAGAGAAATTACGACAATGCAAGGCAGAATATATAGCAGAAATCCAGGCGTTACCTACGACAGAGCAAGGAGTTTGGTGTGATGCTTCAATCTTTTTTGTAGTAGCTGGTAAATAAACTACCAATAAGCATTCAGCAACAGAGCATTGATCCACTCACGCGCCTTCATTCTCTGCCGTGCAACTACCAAGAGCATACCGGACAAACCTCAAAACCAACAATAATAGAAAAAACTCAAGAGTTCAATGCTCATAAGTAATTATTCTGAGGCTCATATAGAAATTCAACAAACTTTCATTCTTCCGATTTCCGCATTTTTTCTAATCTCACTCTTTAGAGGAGATTCCTAAGATAAGACTTGTCAACTCAATGATTCAAGGTGTGGCAAGGATATGAAAATTCAAAAAAATTTGGCTCTTTTATTAGTCAGCACGAGTGCGATCGCAACAAATAGTGTTCCTGCCAAGGCGATTCAATATAAAGGAGCCTCTGTATACAAAGCAACAGAGAATGGTATCACTACTGTTTACTTTGATGGCACTGCTGGCAACCATATAGCAGTAGACTTGGGAAATGTTACTAAAACTCTATCAAAGGTTGCTGGCGCTTGTGGTGAGGTGAAAATCTCTGTCCCTAAAGGAAATTCAAGTTTTACAGGATTAAAAGTAAATGGGACAGCAATTGACTATTCTGCCCTTCCTGTTAACACACTACCAACTTGCAAGAATGGTGCCTTGTCACAAGCACGAACAGCAAATTTTAAAACTGCAAAGGGACAAGTTATCATCGTCGGCAAAACTCCCAATGCGTCGGTTTCAGTTATACTTCCAAGTGACCAGAAGAAAAACATTACGATCAATTCATGTGGTATCGGTGTACTTCGTGGCATTAAAGGAAATACTCTGCCTGCAGCTTTTAGTGCAAATGGTACAAACTATACATTAGCTTCATTACCAGATGCCGGACATGGACCAGTTTGCAAGAAAGCGACTGATGGAACGTATTCAGCTTATACTCCCTCTGGATGGCCAAAATAGTTAAAAATGTAAAATTAAAAAATTTGAATTTTCCGGCGATTATCCGGACTTAATCGCTAACTTTTTTCACATTCATGGCTTGGGGATTCTGAGCCGTAATTGTCGTCAACTTACAGCAATTTTCACCTAAATGAACCACACTATTGGTAAGGGCGAACGGCCGAGAGCCCCTACGACTGTGGTCTAATTAGCTGAAAATTGCTGTAATATGTGGTTGGATTAAGGCGGTATGGCTCGTTTTTTACGTCGGCTGCCTCCCAACTGCGCCGCCTATATATTTACGTATTTTTACTTATTTTTAAGCAATTTTTCAGACATTAAATTTCATTGTGGTGGCGGTGATTGTGGTGGTTGTGGTGGTTGTGGTGGATAGCCGTATAACGAGCGTACTTTCACTCTTATTGAGGTGAATGAACAGTGAGACCGAATGTCCTGCATAGTGAGCAACCACGCCATCACAAATCCGTGTGTAGAGGAGGGGCAAGTAAGTCGTTCGCTTGTTTTTCAAACTCTAATGGAAAGATTGATTGGATTTGCGCTTTACACTCCATTCTTAGCCAAGCTTCTAATATTAACGATTTTCTATTCTCGGCGGCAAAGGCTTTGATCGTAACCCCAAGATTAGATTAAAGTTAAAAAGTGTAAAGATCTCTCACTTTATAAAACGACTTGTCCGCTTTCACTTTTGTGATTTTCATAAAAACGTCCATGCAGCATTGTTTTTGGCGACGAATTCTGGCATTTATTGCGATATTTTTCTTGAGCGGCTCGATTTGGGTGATGCATTCTCCCAACGCTTATGCTTATGAAAATCCCGATTTACTACCCGACACTCCAACCCCAGTTGTAGACTTAGCCAAATCTCTCACCGAGATTCAAGAACAGAAACTTGTTAAAGACTTAGATCAATTTGAAGCCGATACTGGTTGGAAACTGAGGGTTTTAACCCAGTTCGACCGCACCCCAGGCAGAGCAGTGATCAATTTTTGGGGTTTGGACGACAAAAGTATTTTGCTTGTTGCTGATTCGCGCGGCGGTAACATTCTCAGTTTTAGTGTCGGTGACGCGGTTTACAATCTGCTCCCACGTACTTTTTGGATAGAATTGCAAACCCGTTTTGGCAATTTGTACTACGTGCGAGAGGAGGGAGAAGATCAAGCCATCTTAACAGCCATCGAAACGGTTAAAAACTGTTTGAGTCAGGGCGGTTGTAATGTTGTTCCTGGACTTCCACGAGAGCAGTGGATTCTCACTCTCATCAGTTCAGTTCTGGGTGGGGTGATTTGTGGATTTGCAGCTCAACCCCGTGACAAAGGACAAATAGTTGCTTGGCAATGGGCTTTAATTTTCTCTCCTTTGTGGGGAATCTTGTTCATTGCCTTTGGTATTGGACCGGTGGTATCAAGGACTCAAGAATGGTTACCTCTGGTTCGCAACATCATCGGTTTTCTCGTCGGTGCTTTGGTTGCTTATTTGTCACCTAATTTTAGTCGGTCTTCTCCCAGTGCAATGGATTAGCTGGTAAGCTGAAGGCTAATAGCATAAAGCGGGTGAATTGATGGAATGGCATATAACTGATGCTCAAAGTTTGGCAATCATTGATCGCGAAGTAGGCGATCTTGGATTTTCACCCGCAGAGTATGAGATAGTCCGACGGGTGATTTACTTTACATGTGACTTTGAGTATAAATCTTTGATTCGTTTTTCCGAACGAGCCTTGCAAGCTGCTGCCGCAGCACTGGCGGCACGTACTACCATTGTGGTCGATGTCCCAATGGTACAGGTGGGTATCGCTGACAACATTCAAAACACTTTTGCAAATTCCCTGTATTGTAGCTTAGACACGCCTACTCGTCCTCAAAAAGACAAAACTCGTGTTGCGTGGGGAATTGAAACTCTAGCCAAACGTTATCCAGAAGCCATAATTGTCTTAGGTCAAGCACAAACGGCTCTCACTGCGATCGTTGATTTAATCGAGGCAGAAGAAATTAAACCTGCTTTAATCGTCGCTACGCCTCCAGGATTTGTGAATGTAGATGCCGCGAAAGAACGGTTGCGTGACTCTTTAATCCCTAACATTACTATTGACAGTCCCAAAGGTAACGCTATCGTAGCAGCAGCCATTGTTGATGGGTTAGTAGACTTGGCTTGGCAAGCTTATGGAGAGAGATGAGGTGGTATAGAGGCAAAGAAGGCGCGGAGTTTTGATTCTTCGCTCCTCACTCCTCACTACTTGAACGGCGGCGGCGACGCGGTCTTTCCTGTTGGGGATCGCGCAAGCGGCGACTCATTTCAGTAAAGAAATCCCGTCGCAAATAAGGATAATCGCTTACCCATAATTCGCGACTGGGAATATAGACATCAGTAATTTCTTCGATTGTGCTTAAATCAGGAGTATTCGACATCACGATCATTTCCGCAATTTGACCGCGACTGATGGCCTTGAGGGAAACTCGTAATGGTGCTTTTAACTCAGCAGTAAATCCTGAATCATCACCCACTTCTAGGTTAATTCGTTTTTCGCGGTTTTCGACAATCACCAAATCGCCTTTGTTGTTAACAGTTTCCTGTTTCCCCATCAACTCTTCGGTAATCCAGAAATCTTGTACTCGACCACGAAAAAAGCCACTGTACTTGTAACGGCGACATTCGACATTACGCATACTCGCTCGAAACACTGGTCCCCATAACCAGTAAAAAGCGCCAACCATCCCTAGTAGAAACAAGATTGGACCAAAATCTAGTCTGAAAAAAACTTTCACAAGCAGAATCATCGCTACAGCAACGACAGAAATTAACACCCGCTGTAGAAAATCTGAAAACTTCCCCCAATAGTACTTGTACTGCGGACCACTAGCAATCAAGGGAATGACTTGTTCAAATTTCTTGCGCGTGAGAGGAACTAACATGATTTTGGATTTTGGATGCGTGGATTTTGGATGAATTAAGCTTTCTGCTGACCGTTGAAGACTCTAATCTAAGTTTTTTAGTGAGGCTATTGACGCGCTTCTCTAAAGAAGCCCACACTTACTGCACAACAGAAGTGTATGCAATACGGTTCGGATAAGCAGGGGAAGCAGGGGGAGCAGGGGAGCAG
>CALMVQ010000088.1 GCA_937873135.1 uncultured Scytonema sp.
GGTTTGCAAGTTGGTGAGAGAGCCAATTTCTGATGGCAGACTGCTCAGTTGATTGTCGCTGATGTGGAGGGTTTGCAAGTTGGTGAGAGAGCCAATTTCTGATGGCAGACTGCTCAGTTGATTGTCGCTGATGTGGAGGGTTTGCAAGTTGGTGAGAGAGCCAATTTCTGATGGCAGACTGCTCAGTTGATTGTCGCTGATGTGGAGGGTTTGCAAGTTGGTGAGAGAGCCAATTTCTGATGGCAGACTGCTCAGTTGATTGTCGCTGATGTGGAGGGTTTGCAAGTTGGTGAGAGAGCCAATTTCTGATGGCAGACTGCTCAGTTGATTGCCGACTATTTGAAGTTCCTCAAGATGACTGAGCAATCCAATTTCTACAGGTAACTCGCTCAGGTTATTCCCGATAGTATCAATATAATTACCATTTTCGTCATATTGATATTTCCCGAGAATCAATTTTTTGAGTTTAGTTAACTTCCCAATTTCCGGCGGTAAAGTACTCAACTGTTTGCCTGAGAGATCAAGTTCTGTTTTCTCTTCTCTTTCTGCGAGTTCAATTTCCTCTAGCAAATTTTCTTGGAGCATGACTAATTATTTAAAGAAGTAAGTCGGTAGAATTACAGTTAATTTTTCTAAATCGTCGTTTGTCAAAAGTCAAAATTCGTGATTTACTAGCAACACAGTATTATACAAGCTGACCGCCCTTCGGGAAGTCAAAAGTCAAAAGTCAAAAGTCAAAAAAATAATTTGGATACAAGCCCCCAACTTCGTTATGGAAAATAAAAAAGATGTTTTTCAACGAGTAGGCGCGGCAGAATTACTGCGTCATTGCAAGCCCCTAAATTTATTTTGGTGGTTCTTACTTTTGACTTTTGACTTTTGACTTTTGACTCTTGAGAAGCGACTGGCTTTCCACAATTGAGGAGAAACTCAGTTTTATCCCTGTGGTGCCTCGCCCGAGTAAGGAAGGGTTATATCTGAAGGATATTGCCTGAGGTGGGGAATAATGGGAAGTATAGCACTAAGATTACTATTAGTTTTGCTCTTGGTGACTTGTCCAAGGCAGGCAAGTGACTGGCGCGTCTACGCTCGGAGCTTGAAAACTTCCCCACCAATACAAAACAGCCAGAAAGTTCCACCGCCACTAACCCCAAAGCAAAACAACGCTCCTATTCTGAATCCACCGGCGACACCAACACAGACTAATTCAGATGATAATGAAGAGAAAGATTCAGAGCAAGCTGAGCAGGAATCGGATTCAGTCGTTCCTAAGACTCCACAAAACCCTTTCAGCAAACCTGACATCGATCGCCTGATCAAAAAGCAGTTCGATGACGATATGTGGCGGATTATGAAAGGTGCGTTGCCGTGTCTGGAAACCAGTGCCGCTTGTTTACAGCAGTTGCAGGAGAAGGCTGTGACGCAATCTCCATTACTTAAGGAGATTGATTCTCGGGTAACTGAAGCCAATCAAAAGATTGATGAGGCTAAGGCTCGTAACCAAAAGAGTATTCAGTTGTCTGTTCTCAGTCCCGCACTTCAGTATTTACTTGGCCCTGCGCCATCTGGTAATATAAGTGGTAAGCGCAGAATGGGTTTTTTTGACAGGATTGCCAGACTTTTTACGGGAAATATTGGGATTGTCAATGATTTACTAAGTGTGGTGGGAATTCCTTTGTTGGAAGGTTCTCAAGGGGGAAACTCTGAAGCACAAACGCGAGCGGTGCAAATTGGGGACTTGCAAATTAAAGTTGCCGAACTTCAACGGGAGAGGGCGAAGTTGGCAGATGCTGTTCGTGATAAAGTGGCTGTTGCTCTTACTAAGTTTGACGAAGCGAGGCCTGACTTTCAAACAAGCCAAATCCTCGCGACAAGAACCGTGCAGCAGTTCCAAATTTATCAGGTTCGTTATGTCAACGGGGATAGTGATACTGAATCTTACCTGTCAAAGTTGAACTCCTTAGATCATACAAAAGCTCAGACTTATGCTTCTTGGGCAAAAATGCGGCGGAGTCTTTTTGAGATTAAGCTGTTGGTGCTGAATGTTCAAGAAGCAGAAAATTGATGCATAAGGAATGTACAGTGATTGCTCGCTTAGCTTGGGGAAAACTAAGACGACAGTATCATCTACCCATATCCATGAACTGGATTCGTCGTCAAATCCTGAATGCAGCTCCACTGACAACTATTATTATTGTCTGCGTATTGACTCATAAATGGTGGGCACCATATCTTGAGTCTACCAGATTTCAAAGGAGTACACAGCTAATCGCACCATCAGCAAGCGTACATCTTGCCTTGGGAAACCCCAGCGGTGCGACAACGAGTGTTAGCAATCCTGATAATTATTTAATGATAAAGCCTCAATATGCACTCTCCTACAACCGCAGCAAGGGAACTGCCAATTGGGTAAGTTGGGAACTCAATAAGTCATGGTTGGGACACGTAGATCGTCAAAATGACTTTCGCTCTGACGAGATGCTACCATCTGGATGGGAACGGGTGACACCGAGTGCTTACAGTGGTTCGGGATATGATAAAGGGCATATTGCACCGTCAGGCGATCGCACTCTATCGGCTCAAGATAACAGTGAAACTTTCCTCATGACTAACATGATGCCGCAAACTCCGGATAACAATCGGCATACTTGGGAAGGTTTGGAGGTGTATTGTCGCCAGCTAGCAAGACGAGGCAAGGAACTCTACATTATTGCTGGTTCATATGGTAGCATTGGTACACTTAAAGGTCAAGTGACAATTCCTCAGTCAACTTGGAAAGTGGTTGTGGTACTAGACCGTCCTGGTGCTGGGGTGACTGCTAGCACGAAGGTTATTGCTGTGAATGTGCCTAACCAGCAAGGGATAAATTATGACTGGAGGGCTTATAGGGTTAGTGTGAAGACGTTGGAAGGGTTGATGGGGTATCATTTTCTTGACGGTGTTCCTGCGGCTACTCGTAATGTGGTGGATACTCAGCTTTAGTGGGGGAGCGATCGCAAGTCATGAGGGGATTAGGGAGAAGTGCTAGAGCACTTCTTAAATGTTCTGACCTACGCCGAATATGATAAGGATAAATGGAAAAATAACCCGCACTTTTAATCCTGAAGAGTTTCATCTCAATCTTGGTGAAGATGGCGATGTTGTTCTAATAATGCAGAAAACTGTTCCGCATCTACCTCCCCATAAACTTGCTCTTGAGGTTGAGCATCAATGCGATCCATTAGTTCTTGAAATGCGGCTTGGTCATTTCGATGTTCAAGAACATATTTTTTCAATTCTTGCATTGTCATTGCTTTAAAATCAAATTTCATTGACAAACCTCCAATTTCCATTCGGATATATCTCAATCAAAATTTCTTCTCCTGTAAGGAGAATGACATTCCCAGTTCTCTCATCCAAACGTACCATTTCCACAGAGAGATACATACTTGTGAGATTCTGACAAAGTTGAAAGCATCGGAACGCTTGCTGAGTCGTTAGCAATTATTTTACCTTCTCTATAACTATAACTATAGCTTAATCATCTCATGATGTAGGCGATATCGCTTTTGTGTTGCAGTATGATAATTATGCTCTTACCCTGGATTTTAAAGCAGCAATCTCTAACTACATCGCCACTGCGAATACCAGGGCTATTTCATTCTAAAAAGTTGCTTGAGTGTGTCTAGACCAAACGAACATAGTCGTTGAGCTTGAGCCATGTTTTCAAACCCGAGATCACGATACAAATTGAGAGTAAAGTTACGAGCGATCGCCAAAATCTGAGGCAAAGGAGTAGTGCGAATCCTAGATAGATCTTCCCCTTGGGTTACATCTCTGACATAATGAACTTTGTTCTCTACTCCCCAGTAGCCCTGAATGCGGAGGGCAAACTTTTGGGCGGTTGTACTCAAAGAGGAAATATAATAACGCGTCTCAATTGTGACTTCAATAAACTGATGCCTAAGAAGTTGACGTTCTGATTCGACTTGAATCAGAGTTGTTAGTCCAGGCCAAGAGCGGATGCCATCAAGGTTTTGAGAAATACTAACGCGACGCTTCTCAATTCGACCATGTCCTTTGTTAATTTGTTCGTAGGTATTTTGCGAGGTAAAATTCGCCTCTACCTCTGCCAGAAGACCTGAGTGATTCCCCTTAAGAGCACCAATGTAATTATTACCACTTGAGATAATCAACTCGCAAGTTTTTTTTGGGTATTGATTGCATCAAAAGCAAAAACTACTCCCTTGAGTGCTAGCAGATTGATTAACTCCGGTAAGGCTGTAATTTCATTGCTTTTTGAATCTACCTCTACTGGTTCTAAAATCAATCCTCGCTCTACAATGTATGCGCTTACCAGCATAATCGCAGGGTGAGGAGTACTATACGGATTGTCTTCTTCTAATTGATAAGAACCCCGCAGTACTTTACCATCAGTGGCAATGGTTTCCCCTGGCAACGGCTTAATCCCAAAAAAATTAGCAAGGCAGGCAGAGTATTGTCGATAATCTAAGTCAGAACTTACGCATTGACAAATGAGACAATGAATGCACTAGAAAAAACAATAAAAGAATAGCGATCGCTAGTCCGCAGAAGACCTGAAAGACGGATAATTTAGTTGATCTCAGAACTTACGCATTGACAAATGAGACAATGAATGGACTAGAAAAAACAATAAAAGAATAGCGATCGCTAGTCCGCAGAAGACCTGAAAGACGGATAATTTAGTTGATCTCTATA
>CALMVQ010000089.1:0-25386 GCA_937873135.1 uncultured Scytonema sp.
CCCCCACTCCAAACATTTTCCACTCGCCACTTCAAACACGTTCCACTCCCCCTTATGATCGATCCCACAATTCGCGAGCAAAGCTACCACTACTTTCTCCAGGAAGCGCCAGAACTGCTGCAAGCTTTAGAACAAGGATTGCTAAGTCTTCAAGAAGAATACAGTATCAACAAAGTCTACAACTTGATGCGGAATGCTCATACTTTGAAAGGAGCAGCTGCAACTGTCGGGTTGGAAACGATCACAACTGTGACTCACTCATTGGAAGATATTTTCCGGGCAATCTGCAAACCTGACTTTTCAATTGACACAGAAGTTGAGGCTCTAATCTTTGAAGTTTATCAGTGTCTCCATTTATGCATAACTTCTGCATTGGCAAACGAAAAAGTTAATGATGCCGAGATTCTCGATAGAACTGCAGTAATTTTTACACAATTGCAAGATCTGCTTGGTGATTTTTTTGGTCAAGATGCTTACATACCCAGTTCAGTAGAATTAGGTTTTGACGTTACGCAGTCGATTTTTGAATTAGGTGTTACCCAACGGTTAAAAGATCTTGCTGCCGCATTAGCCACTGCCAATCAAGCAATGATCGCCACAACGCTCTTACAAAGCTCGGAAGTTTTCTTCGGCTTAGCTGAATCCCTAAATTTACCTGGATTTGGAGCTATTGCCTCTGCAGCGCTCGCCGCTTTGGATACCCATCCGGAACAAGCCGTGACTATAGCCCGTCAGGCGCTGATGGACTTCCAGAACGGACAAAAAGCTGTCTTCAATGGCGATCGCAGCTTTGGTGGTGAACCATCATTGTTGTTAAAAAAACTCAGTCAACCTTATTATATAAGTAATAATACTGTCAACATTTTTACTG
Source organism: uncultured Scytonema sp. (assembly GCA_937873135.1). Lineage (GTDB taxonomy): Bacteria > Cyanobacteriota > Cyanobacteriia > Cyanobacteriales > Nostocaceae > Rhizonema. The sequence goes on from CALMVQ010000089.1 coordinate 872, forward strand.
AATACACATCAGTTGCCGCCGAGGATCTGGCTATTCAGCCTCACAGTGACTCAGCGTTGCACTCCTTTAGTGAATCACAAAACTCAGATGCCAGATTGTTGAGTGAGTTAGAGAGATTCGAGTTGGGCTGGAGTGAATCACAGCAAGAAGAATCAGCAAACCCTCTTTTTGAGGCAATTTGGGGGGAATTAAAGGACAAGCCGGAGCAAGATCAAGAGGAAACGATAACTCAGGAAGTAGAGTTTGAGAATATTTTAGAGGATCAAAGCTTTGCATCTGAGCAAAACTCGGAGTTTAGGGATGTTTTAGAAGATCAAAGCTTTGAATCTGATAGCAAAGAGGAGGAAGTTATACCTCCAATCCCGAGCTCAGAAGCTATTAATTCAACCGAACTTTCCCAGAAAAACCAAACTTCATGGTTTCAAAATGTCCGAGTTGAAGTTAAGCATTTAAATTATCTGAATTACTCTATTGGAGAATTGCTTACCAACCAAAACCGTCAATCATTGCACAACGAACAATTGCAAGCTACAGTTCGAGTCATCCTCGCCCAGATCGAGCAACATCAGCAACGGCTCAGTCAACTACGAGATTTGTCCAACCACCATCACCCAAAACCACAGCAAATCAACAATTTTGGATTGGGTTTAAATACTGAGAGTCAAGAATTTCCGAAAACAACAGCATCACTCAATAATTTGAAATCAGACATCCCTTATGGAAAGTTTACCACAGAGGGTTTCCCTCCAAGCAACTTTGAGCAAAATCCAAAACATACGAATTCTTTCGATCCCTTAGAACTCAACGGCTATAACGAATCCCAACTCCTTATTCAGTCAGCTTTAGAAGATATTGTGCAATTAACAGAAACTGCTAATGCGATCGAACTCTTTGCTCGTTCCTCAAGTGAGACACTGGAAAAACAACGTCGATTGTTGACCAGCACCTATGAAACACTTATGGAAGCGCGGATGTTACCTTTAGGAAATATTTTTGGTCGCTTTCGCCATCTTTTACGGCATTTAGAACTGTTGCATAGCAAGCAGGTGAACCTGGAGCTTCATGGGACTGAAGTGTTAGTAGATAAAGTCGTGGCAGAAAAGCTGTTCGATCCCCTACTCCATTTGATTCGCAATGGTTTTCACCACGGTATTGAATCCCCTACTATCAGGCAACAATGGGGGAAGTCAGAGAAAGGTCAAATTGAAATCTGCGCTTACCATCAAGATAGGTATTTGATCGTTGAAGTCAGGGATGATGGACAAGGGTTGGATTTTGAGAAGATTCGCGCCACGGCTGTAGAACGTCAAATTTTAAGAGAGGAACATGTGAGCAGTCTTGATGAAATTCAGCTAACGAATTTACTCTTTGAACCAGGTTTTTCGACCACATCTCAAGTCAACGATCTCTCCGGGCGAGGCATTGGGCTTGATGTAGTTCGGACTCAGTTGCAAGCCCTTGGAGGTATAGTATCAGTATATTCCGAACGCTATCAAGGCACAACATTTACACTTCAAATTCCGCTCAACTTAACAATAGCAAAATTACTTTTATGTCAGGCAGGCGATCGCACTTATGCCTTGTTCACAAATGAGATTGAGCAAATTTTAATTCCTCAAGCACACCAAATCAGAGCCTGGGAAGGTGGGAAAGTTCTTCAATTGAGTAAAGGTGCTGATCAACAACTCGTCCCTATCTATCAACTCTCAAAGATCCTAAACTATTTCTGGTTGCCAAACCCAATACTTTCTCAGCCACCTCAACATTTAGGGGAGCAGCAAATAATGCCTGTAATTATGATTCATTACCAGGATAGGCTGATTGGTTTGGAAATAGACCAATTGATTGGGGAGCAAGAATTAACAATCCGTCCTTTAGGTCAAATGATTGTACCACCCAGCTATATCTATGGTGGTAGTATTTTAGCTGATGGTCGCCTGACTTTAGTGCTGAACATAGTCGCTCTCATACAGCATGTGGAGGAGCAGCACAGAGATCGCCGTCATGATCTCACTCGTTTGTCTCCAAAATCCTCCGTTAAGGGAAAATTTACCACAGTATCCTCAACACCCTCTCGATTTTCTTCAAGTCAACAGCAGCAATTACCAATCCAAACTCGGGCTTTCTTAATTCCGTCTCCAGAACCGAATCTCCCTGAGCAACAAAACAAAATCATCCTTGTGGTAGATGACTCAATTACCTTACGTCAAAATCTAGTGATGACACTTCAAAAAGCTGGTTATCTAGTGCTTCAGGCAAAGGATGGCTATGAAGCACTCAAGCAACTCGAACAGCACAAGGGTATTAATTTAGTGATTTGCGACATTGAGATGCCACGAATGAATGGGTTTGAGTTTCTCAAATCCCGTCAGAAAGATAATATGTTGGCGCTAATTCCTGTTGTCATTCTATCATCTCGAAGTGGTGAAAAACATCGCCAGATTGCTACTGATTGTGGTGCAACAGCCTATATGACAAAACCCTATTTAGAACAGAATCTACTGACGGTAGTGAAAGATTTACTTGTTGAACATCCCGGCTAAACGCTCTTTTATTACGGGAAACCGTTGCTCTTGAGATCCTTTGATTTCACTCACTCATGGGCAAATTTGCCAATACAGATTTTCTACTTAAAGATTTTGAAATGGTTGCATCTGAGCGTAAACTTTTATTGAATTAAAGTTATGTACGGCGAGTCTAAAGTTGAGAAATTTATTGTTTTTAAAATTGCATATTATCGAGTTGCATTACTAATAAACGATGTACTGAAGGTAGTGAACTGTTCTTCAATTGCTAGTAAGGAAATATTAACACTGGGATTAGCCCACATAGGTCGGCATACTATTAGGGTTTTGGATTTGCATGACTATTTAAATAGAGAGATTCAAAATCCTATGTCTCTAAAAATTAATAATTTATCTCAAAAAAACACAACTGAAGGTTTTTTAGTCATTGTCCGCAATCTAGATCGGCAATTATGTGGAATTTTGGTAGATCAACCACCCGATTTACTAGAGATACCTGACGAGATGATGCGATCGCTCCCAAAGTCAGCTCGTCAACCCAAAACTCTCCTCGATTTAGTCAGCCATGCAGCTGTTCTATCTCGCAATGGTGTCACAAACACAATCTTTCTATTAGATGTTGAGCAAGTTCTAAATCTTGCTATTAATGATTCTCATCCACTTGCTTTAAAAGATGCGCGGTATCGTTAGTATTTGAGCTCTGGGGACACCACTTTCAACCTTCTTTTACCATCCAAACCAAAAAACCCAAAATTTGCTCGATTGGAGGTAAAGGATAATCGTTCAAATCTATTGTGACAACTTGTGACTCTAGCTTGAGAAATCGCCATTGTGTGCCACTGGTAACGCAGCCGTAAACAACTAAAATTGGTTGACAACAAGCTTCATTAAAGCGTTGCATAGCAACCATCTCAGCAATACACTGTCCCAGTCCCAACTTTAAATCTGCTTTTTTTGCTTCTACAACAACTATAGTCGGAGCTTCTACAGTTAATTGTTCTCTTGATCGGCTAACTAAAAAATCGCAAACTCCATTGAGTCCTGCATCTATATCTATATCAAACTGTTCCCCAGAAAAAACGCTAATTTCTCTATTGAGAATGCGTCGCATCTCCAAAAGTACAGGATTGATTATTACCTCAGAACGAGCTTTCTCTGTACCTACTGCTATTGCCCAAGGCAAATCTTCTAATATTGTTTGTAGCCTGGGACTAGGGGTTATTGGTGCAATTGTATCTGGAAAAAATCTTACCCCCTCAACGATGGTGAGTTTCAAATCCCGCTTCACTTTCTCAATGGTAAATTGGCTGTAGGGCATAAGAAACTATCAATCAAAATTTATTAAGCAGGAGTTAAAAACTCTATAAATTATTGTACCGTGCGATCGCCCTTAGGGCTTCAAATCAAATCAACCAGAACGCTTTGATTCTTTTGAGTGCCAAATGCTATATGTGGCGTGGACGCCGAGTAGGTGAATGTTTGTAGCAAAAGCGAGTGAATACTCACATCTTGCACCAAAAAAAATTTATGAATTTTAATCACTCAGTATATAACCCAGCACCCTTTACTTAGCGATGAAAGCTGAAAAAAAGAAGGTGTTTATATCGTAGATGTTTTGAATTTATCAGGAATTACACGTATAAGTGCATGATATTAAAATAATCTTGCTATCAAAAATCAATCAAAATTGATAACTTTTGTCTGGAATCAAATCTTGTCTATTTGTAGATTTGTTTAGATACCGTCTCTTGGCAACTTATTATCCGTAAAAATTCTGCACATTAGTATTGCAGATGACATAAAAAAGAGATTTCACGCAGAGGAGCGCACATTCGTGTCTTAAAGAAGAGTCTAGTGGTAGCAAAGATGATTGAGCCATGACTGAGGGCTAAGGATGCCTCTCCATCTAGTGTCGAATCTAATAAATCTATGACAACAGACAAAGTTATTCAGTCGTAATGTGGGGACGAGTACGAGCGCTTGAACCAGTTACAAAAATTCTCAAGTTGTATTGAAAATAGAAGGAATTAAAAAATATGAGTTTATCCGGAAAGTTTGAAAGTTATGTCAATTTCAAACTGATAAAATTAGCACTATTTGTGTCATGCCTAAGTTCAACATAGCGATGCCCTTGGCAACAGCGGCCATCCTTATCACCTATCTGTCAGAATGCCTGTAGCGTCCAATTCGCCTCTTCAAGCTTACCAATGATTTTTTCTTACTCAGATTTAACGTGAATTCGATAAAAGCTGTAGGGGCGGGTTTGAGATTATATTTGAATGTACCCAGGTATTATCTAAATGAAACCCGCCCCTACTCAAATGCAGATCCTAACGCCGTCTGCTACCGAAACCGGAACGGCTCGGAGCACGACGTCCGCTACCAAAAGCACTGCCAGAAGGACGTCTAACAGAACCGGAACGACCGGAGGGTTGGAGGATACTGCCACCATAACCAGAACCCGTGGGACGGTTTATAGAAGAGTTTGGTGGGACGGTGCGTCGTACATTAAAGTCATTAGGAGACGATCTTCTAATTGTCCCCGTACTGCGGAATGCAGTCCGGTTTCTAACTTCGGCAGGTGGTGCATTGTAGCGTTGGCGATAACTGCTGACTGCATCGCCATAGCTTCTACCATAACCACCGTAACCATTCAGCACCGATACTCCTGGTTGATAAACAGGTGGCACATAGTAATGAGGTCTAAATAACAGGCTACCTATTGCCTGACCTGCCACAGCACCAGCAAAGGGTGCCCAAAATCCATTTTCTCGACGAACTACGACCTGTTCTTGTTGTCCCGTTTGAGGATTGGTTCTATTCTCGGTAACATTGTGGACGTACTCGATTTTGAAATCCTCTGTCAGGTATAAAACAGACTCACCGTTCTGCACTTTTAGGTTAGTTTTCTGACCCTGCTTGATTTCCTCATCAGTCAGCCTTGCCATCTGTACATTTTGAGTTCTAAAAGTTGGTGGCGTCGCGTTGAGTAAAAATAAGGTATACTCCCCATTAACATCATCGTATGTAGCTTGTTGTACAGGGTATTGACCATCATTTAGCTTGGTAGCAGCAGTTGACGGTTGACGGAGATTCCCTGTAGGAGGTTGAGTTTGCTTAGCTCCCCCTCCGCAAGCAACAGTTGTGAAGCACAAAGTGAGTGTTAGAAAAATAACTATCAGTTTACGCAAGATTCTCATAAGCCTTTGATTATGGTTCTACTTTGAGCTTAATCGAAATTTTCCTTCGATTGCCACTCATCAGATAGCTTACGATCAGACATGTATTCATACAACTGCCAACGTGCATATACCTCAGCTTGAGCTTTTTGCAGTAAGCGTTTGGCAAGGTCGGGATTGCTCTTAATCAGCATCTTAAAGCGATTTTCTTGGTACATTGATTGCTCTATCGGTTGCTTGGGCGATCGCATATCCAACTGCAAAGGATTCTTAAGAGCAAGCTGCAACTCGGGATTATAGCGATATAGCAACCAACGACCTGATTCTACCAACGCCTTCTGTTGACTCATGGCTGTCGTCATGTTGATACCGTGGGCAATGCAATGGCTGTAGGCAATAATCAGTGAAGGACCGTCATAGGCCTCTGCTTCTAAAAATGCCTTAAGAGTATGTTCATCTCTAGCACCTAATGCGACACTCGCTACGTAGACATTTCCGTATGTCATGGCAATTAGCCCTAAGTCTTTCTTCATGCTTGGCTTACCACTCGCAGCAAACTTCGCGATCGCCGCCCTTGGTGTTGCTTTAGATGCTTGTCCACCAGTATTAGAATAGACTTCTGTATCCATAATCAAAATATTGACATTGCGACCGCTAGCCAATACATGATCTAGTCCGCCAGAGTCAATGTCATACGCCCAACCATCACCACCAACAATCCAAACACTTTTCTTCACAAGATAATCAGCCAGTGTCAGAAGTTGTTTCGCTTTTGAGATGATTGTTGAGTGAGAAGAAGATTTAATTAGCTGTAAACTGTCAACTGCTAGCACACTCTCTAACTTTTGCTTCAGCAGTGCAACTCGTTCGCGTTGCTCGTAAATATCGGCTTCGGTTGCTTGAGGTGCAGTGACAATAGACTGAACCAAATCTTCAGGAATAACCGATTGTAATTCCGGACTTCCCAATTCAAGCAAAAGTTGAGTCGCAAATTCAACTTGCTTGTCTAGAGATAAGCGGAAGCCAAAACCGAATTCGGCATTATCTTCAAATAAATTATTCGACCATGCCGGGCCACGTCCATCGGCGTTTTTCGTCCAAGGAGTTGTGGGCAAGTTGCCACCGTAGATTGAAGAACAACCTGTAGCATTGGCAATCATTGTGCGATCGCCAAATAGTTGTGTCAGCAATTTCAAATAAGGCGTCTCACCACAGCCAGCACAAGCACCAGAAAATTCAAACAAAGGTTCTTGCAGTTGTTGTTGGCGAATGTGGTTAACTTTGAGTTGCCGTCTGTCGGGATTCGGTAACTTTAAAAAGAAATTCCAGTTTTCCTGTTCTTGCTTCCGCAAAGGCAATTGTGGTTCCATGTTAATTGCCTTACGTTCTGGGAGAGATTTGTCTTTAGCAGGGCAAATATCTACACAAATACTACAACCCGTACAATCCTCAGAAGCAACTTGAATGGTAAATTTCTGACCTGTAAAATCTTTATCCTTGGCACCAATTGATTTAAACGTGATTGGAGCCGCAGCTAACTCATCCTGCCGATAAATCTTACTTCGGATCGCAGCGTGGGGGCAAACCATCACACACTTGTTACACTGAATGCAGACATCCGCTTCCCAAACGGGAATCTCTTCTGCCACATTGCGTTTTTCCCACTGAGAGGTGCCAGTAGGATAAGTACCGTCAGCAGGCAAGGCACTCACAGGCAGTTCATCACCCTGCCACGCAATGATTTTGCCCAAAACGGATTGTACGAATTGAGGAGCAGTGTTGGGAATTGGGTTCGTGAAGGCAGAGGGGGAAAGTACTTTTTCATTTTTGTTTTCCCATGTCTCACTGCTTAATTCATGCAAATTCTTCAGTGTATTATCTACGGCTTGCAAATTCATGCGGACAACTTCCGCGCCTTTTTTGCCGTAAGTCTTTTCAATTGCTTGCTTGATTTTGGCGATCGCTTCCTCTTGTGGTAAGACACCTGCTAATGCAAAAAAGCACACCTGCATCACCGTGTTAATCCGTCCATTCATACCACTGTCACGCGCCACCTTAGTAGCATTAATGACGTATAACTTTAGGTGCCGACGAGTAATTTGCTGCTGCACCTCGACGGGGAGATGTTCCCAAGTGTCAGTGTCGTAGGGACTGTTCAGCAAAAAAATAGAACCAGGAACAGCAGCTTTGAGAACATCAAGACGTTCTAGGAATATCCAGTGATGGCAACCAATAAAATTCGCTTGATCAATTAAGTAAGTGGAACGAATTGGTTTGTTCCCAAAGCGTAAGTGGGAAACAGTGATAGAACCTGATTTCTTGGAATCGTAGACAAAGTAGCCTTGGGCATAGTTATCGGTTTCTTCACCAATAATCTTAATTGAGTTTTTGTTCGCACCAACTGTACCATCTGAACCCAACCCGTAGAACATTGCCCGAATCACGCTATCTGGTTCTGTAGAAAAGCTAGCGTCAAACGTCAGGGAAGTATGACAAATGTCGTCATTGATACCAATAGTAAAGTGATTCTTCGGTTTCGCTTGGGCAAGATTCTCAAAAATACTAACCACCATCGCTGGGGTAAATTCTTTGGAGGAAAGACCGTAACGACCACCGATAATTTGAGGACAAGGGGAATTTCTCTCACTGCCCCACGCTTCATAAATAGCCGTGACTACATCCAAGTATAGGGGTTCACCTATACTACCCGGTTCTTTAGTACGATCAAGGACAGCGATCGCCTTGGTTGTTTGAGGAAGCGCGTTGATAAATAAGTTGGCTTCAATTGGACGATACAATCGCACTTTGACAACACCGACGCGATCGCCACGAGTGTTAAGGTAATCGAGTGTTTCATGCACCGTCTCACAGCCCGAACCCATCAGCACAATTACCTTTTCAGCGTCAGGGGCACCGTAATATTCATAAATCTGATAGTACCGTCCCGTGCGATCGCCGAATCGATCCATCTCTTGCTGAACAATTTCTGCACAAGCATTATAGTAAGGGTTAACGCTTTCACGGGCTTGGAAATAAACATCAGGATTTTGAGCGGTTCCGCGCAAAACTGGGCGATCTGGGGTTAAAGCACGAGTTCGATGAGCAAATATCAGATCATCATCAATCAGTGCCTTTAAGTCACTATCCTCCAACAATTGGACTTTCTGAATTTCATGAGAGGTGCGGAAGCCGTCGAAGAAGTGCATAAACGGCACTCGCGCCCTGAGTGTCGCCGCTTGAGCAATGAGGGCAAAGTCTTGGCTTTCCTGTACAGAAGCAGAACATAGTAGGGCAAAGCCAGTTGCACGCGCTGCCATGACATCGCTGTGATCACCAAAAATTGATAAGGCTTGCGTCGCTAAAGAGCGAGCAGCAACGTGGATCACAGCGCTAGTGAGTTCACCTGCAATTTTGTACAGGTTGGGAATCATCAACAACAGTCCCTGAGAAGACGTGAATGTCGTCGTCATTGAACCCGTTTGCAACGCTCCATGAACAGCCGCTGCCGCCCCACCTTCGCTCTGCATCTGAATCACACTCGGAACGGTGTCCCACAAATTAGGGTACCCTTCAGATGACCAAGTGTCAGCCCATTCACTCATTGATGAAGAGGGAGTGATGGGATAAATCGCAATAACTTCATTTAAGCGATAAGCAACACGGGCAACAGCCTCATTCCCGTCGATGGTTGCAAAGGTTTTCGTCATTACAGTTAAAGCCCTTTGACTGGGTATAGGAGTGTATGATTTTAGTTTTGATAAGTTATGAAAGTTCGTAGTAAGCACTTTAGTGCTTAAAATTGAGCGATAAATCGCTCACTACAAACCCCACAAAATGAATGAAGTGAACCACTAGTGTAGGGAGTCGCAATAATTATATTTAGTATCTCACCCCGGAAATTGCATTCATTAATATTGATTAATAATGTACTCAACCAAAAAATATACGACTTGGTGAGACTTCCACAGAACTGAGATTTTTTTGAGGGGTCTAGGTTCGGGATTTATAAAAGGTTTGGTAGATAGAGGCGTAGGATAATACGCCTCTACAAAGCTATCTGTTAATAGAGCCTACGTCAGTCCTTTGTTCTGTTATCGGCTCCATTAAGGCTTGACTTCTTGCTCAATCGATTTCTTGACTACAGTTGACTGATAAGTTGCAAATACATCCAGTAAATCTTCTGGATCAGATGCTTCCAAAACAAAAGAACGACCAGTAGGTTTAAGAAATCCTTCCGTCACCGCGTTGTCAAATAATTTCAGTAAAGGATCGAAATATCCTTCAACATTTAACAAACCGCAAGGCTTTTGGTGAAGTCCCAACTGTGCCCAAGTGAGGATTTCACAGAACTCATCTAGAGTTCCGTATCCACCAGGAAGTGCGATGAAGCCATCAGACAACTCCGCCATTTTAGTTTTGCGCTCATGCATTGACCCAACAACGTGAAGCATGGAGAGTCCTCTATGGGCGATTTCATTGGCAATTAGAAAATCTGGAATCACCCCAATGACTTCACCTCCTGCTGTTAAAGCTGCATCAGCAACAATACCCATTAGCCCTACATTTCCACCTCCATAAACTAATCTCAAATCTCGGCTTGCTAAAGTTTCTCCAAGAGTTTGAGCCGCTTCCCTATATACAGGTCGAAGACCCGTACTAGAACCACAAAACACTCCGATAGATTTCACCAAACAATCTGTGCCTCACAATCGATTCAGAAAGATTAACACATGATTTGTGAGGGCGATCGCTCTTTAGATGATGATCATATGGTAGTATGTGCCAACCTTGATTAAATTCCGGCACCATCAAGAAAGTCATCAATCACGCCATCAGTATTCCACTTGCCGTTATGGATTTCTTCGCCAACTAGAACTGGAGACAAAGGGGGGTTGGTGTCCAACTGTTCTACCCGTTTTTCTAAAGCTTTGACTCGTTCAAATAAAACTCGAATAACCTCAGCTTCCACATCTCGGAGTTGATTGTGAGCCAGAACATCGATACTCTTTTTATCTTGACGAGTGACACGCCCTGGAATCCCGACTACAGTAGTATTGCTGGGTACGTCTCGCAGCACCACCGAACCTGCACCGATACGGACGTGATCGCCAATTTGAAGATTGCCCAATACCTTTGCGCCTGCTCCCACAACGACGTTATTGCCTAAGGTTGGATGGCGCTTACCTGTCTCTTTTCCAGTACCCCCTAGAGTAACTCCTTGATAGATTAAGGCTTCGTCTCCCACAATCGCTGTTTCCCCAATGACCACCCCCATACCGTGGTCAATAAAAACACCATTGCCAATTTTAGCTCCTGGATGAATCTCAATCCCAGTTAAAAATCGGCTGATTTGGGAAATAAATCGAGGTATAAAGGGCATACCCTTGTTGTGCAGCCAGTGTGCCAAGCGATGAAACATCAGGGCTTGGAGTCCAGGATAGCAGAACAACACTTCCAGCCAATTACGGGCTGCTGGATCGCGTTCATAAATTGTGCGTAAATCAGCTAGCAGCATACTCGGTTTCAATTATCTTTGATAGATATTGCTCTTGAATCAGGAATCTTCTTTCATTTCCACAACTGATGGATGAAATCATAAGAGTGGAAATTCTGTTAGAATTCTTGAAGACCAAATACTGTAAATTGATATAAATACAGTATTTTTATGGATGTGCATTCGGCTGCGATCGCGTATACATAAATTCATATCGATTTTAGTACTATAAATCTATCGGCAATTAGTAGTATCTTGAGGAAAGAATTGAATATTCATAATTACGCTCTCCTGGATCTGTCTTCTAAAGTCGAATACGCAGTGCTAGCACTTTTAGAACTAGCAAGCCACAAAGGGGAAAAAGCTCCTCTAACAATGAGCGAAATTACAAACAAGCAACCAATACCTGATCGTTATTTGGAACAAATTCTTGCCAGTCTCCGGCGTGCTGGTTTGGTAAAGAGTCAACGTGGTTCCAGAGGAGGATTTGTTTTAGCCCGTGAACCATGGCAGATTACATTATTGGAAATTGTGACTTTAATGGAAGGTGAACGCAAGGAAGGTGAACACGTTGCTAACATCAGTCCAGAAAAGGATCTAATTTATGAGATTTGGGATGAAGCCAACGCTGCCTGTACTAAAGTTTTGAGGCGTTACACACTCCAAGACTTGTGTGAGCAATTAGAGGCACGCAGACAGCAAGGTCCGATGTATTACATTTAGTCATTGAGGAGTTTCCAGATACGGTTGACAAAAGATAACACATGAAAACCTGATTCGCATTCACACAAGATTCCCCAGTTGTCAGAAGCGGTGGCACGAATTCTGGTGTTTGCACCAAAAAGAGAATTTTCGTGGAGACTATCGCTTAAGCAATGCTATCCCCCCACAATGACCACTCTCTCATTCTAGCAATTCCAGAGATGATAATTGTGCACGAATGAAGAGCTAGTGGGAGAAAAAAACAGTCCTGAGTCCTGAGTCCTGAGTCCTGAGTGTTAATTGTGTAATTTTTCACTTGTTTTCTGCAAAAGTTCTTCACTTGGCGCGTCAGGATTGTGACTACAAAAAACTTTTTCCTTCTTCAATAGACATCTCCGAAAACTAATCTCAAACCCTTGCTCTATCAGGACTAATGTTTAATTTCTGGAGATGTCTAATCCTAAAGCCACTTCTAATCTTGTTCTACTCAGCACTCAGCACTCAGCACTCAGAACTGTTTTAGCACTCAGCACTCTTTATTCCATTCCGGGTTGCTTGAACAATCCCATCAGTTTGTGTTTGCGACCGTGCGCTTGTATTAAACTTGCTCGATAGATTGACCAATCTGCTGTTCTCTCAGACGCCAAGTAAGCAGCACGTGCTTTTTTTAACCAATCTATAGCATGGAGATAATATTCGGCTTTACCCGCATCCATAATAGATTCAGCGCGGCTACAGGCATTTTTCATCACCCAATCGGGATCGTGAGATATAGCAGCATCCATAACTTTATAAATTATTGTTGAATAGTAGGAACTGAGTTCAGTGACCGTGGCGATCGCTTCATTAATTAACCCCTCGTGCAAAAATATATCAACTCTGGCATCCTCCGTTCCCCAACCTTTGTAGGCACGGAGTACATTCAATAAATCTATTTTCACGCTTGCCCAGTTTTCAACAGCCAAATTCTCTATTTTCCGATACTCTGTAAAAGAGGGTATGGTAGAGAAAGCTACTTTTCTGGCTTCTAAAGCCGCTTGATTATCTCCCAAACCCTCAGCCAGATCGCTTGTCCAAACTGCCAGGTCATACTGACAATCTCCTGGTAAAGTTAACCCAACTTCAGCAATATGTAGTGCTTGCTGTAAAGCCTCTTGATCTCGAAGAGTTTTAGCTAAGGCAAAGGCTTCATTCATAGAAGTCATTTGAGTTTGTGCAAGGGAGAGTGCTTCTTCAACCCGACCTAAGCGAGCTAGCATTGTTAAGTATTGCTGAGTTTGCCCTTCCGCTGCCGCCAAATGGAGGTATTCTTGGTACCGCTCCTCACGTTCGAGGATTTTCAACCGAATTAGTGCTAAATCGTCAGCGTAGTCTGGTACATCTTTCGCCGTTGCTTCAATTTCTGTCTTATTTCCTTGAAGAACCTGCACGAGTGGTGGGTAATCCCAGCCTTGGTGCAAAGCTTCTAAGGCTAATCCAAAATCCGCATCCCACTCATCCTGCCAGGTTTCTAAATTAACTTGTATGTCTTCTTTCTCCTCCGGGATAAGTTCGGTGGTTAGAATTGACTCACACCAAGCTTCGTTCAATTCTTGGACAATCTCTTCATTTTCAGCACCGTAGTCAGCAACATCATCCCAGTTTTCCACACAGGTAGAAGTAATCGCTTCCAGAATAGCGATCGCTCCCTTTCCGTCTCCACGCTCGCTAAAATCGACTGCTGTTTGTATTATATTAAGTAATTCCTCGCTAATTGGGTCATCCTCATAGCCGCCTTCCAAGCAGCGTACTGCATTACGGAGAATGGCTCGCACCTGACGTTGAAAGGGAGTGGGATCGATTGTACGATACACCGATTGTGTTGCTTTTTGAATTGGACTGTGAGTTATCTGCCCGAGCAGACTGTCAATCTCTTCTATTAATTCTGGATGTTTTGCTACCATATCTTGCAACAGTCGTCGGGTTTGTGCAAGATCCAGGTGAGAAAGTCGTTTTTCCCAGGAGGTAAGTTGCTCAATAGACATAGGCGTAAATTTTTGTTGTACAATTTTTAGCTCGAGTAATAATCGCTCATCCTGATTAGGGATTGGAACTGTTGAGATGAGTACCCGACTAGCCGAGCTCTAGCTAACACGCATGGTCGTTTGAAAAGAACACCCTAAAAATGTAAAAATTTTGACCCTAATTTGGGTAATAGGTTTTGTAGCAAAAAATGCTAATCTACTAAATAGTAAGCAATTAAAAGTTATTTTCCCCAAAACCTAGTGAAAGAGAATGTTTATAGTAAAAGGTTATACTTATAACTCAGCACGAGTGAAGAGGTTCCCCCCTACCTACTACAGCCCTTCTAAGAATTACCTTAACTAACATCATTAAGTATATAGACAAAAAAGGTCAGTAGTATTATACATGACTTTGGGCTGTATCGAGCATCAATCTCTTGGGCTGGTAACATAAATCATAAAATTGATTTAGCAACAGCATAAAATTAAGGGACTTGCACTGATTGCTAGGTCAGTTCAGAATAAATAGACGAAGCATGCGGGGAAACTAAGGTGAGTCAGGTATTTGATTACGATTTAGTGATTGTAGGCGCTGGAGTAGGTGGACACGGCGCTGCCTTACACGCCGTGAGTTGTGGTTTGAAAACAGCAATTGTCGAAGCGGCTGACATGGGAGGAACTTGTGTCAACCGAGGCTGTATTCCTTCTAAAGCATTGCTGGCGGCATCTGGACGCGTGCGGGAGTTACGCAATGCACATCACCTCAAGTCTTTGGGAATTCAACTCTCAGGTGTAGAATTTGATCGCTCTGCAATCTCCCACCATGCGGGAAATTTGGTAGCTAAAATTCAAGATGATTTAACTAATAGCCTCAAACGTCTGAAAGTTGATATCATCCGAGGTTGGGGGAAAATTGCCGGGATACAAAAAGTCAGTGTGACAACAGATAGTGGCGAAAAAATCATCACAGCTAAAGACATGATTCTTTCCCCCGGTTCCGTTCCCTTTGTTCCTCCAGGTATTGAAGTTGATGGCAAAACAGTTTTTACCAGCGACCAAGGAGTCAAGTTAGAATGGCTTCCAGAGTGGGTGGCGATTATCGGAAGCGGTTACATCGGTTTGGAGTTTTCTGATATTTACTCGGCTTTGGGCTGTGAAATCACCATGATCGAAGCCCTAGATCAGTTGATGCCGGGGTTTGATCGTGACATTGCCAAACTTGCCGAACGTGTCCTCATTACTCCTCGAGATATTGAAACGCATGTCGGAATCTATGCCAGAAAAGTTATCCCAGGTTCACCAGTGGTGATTGAATTGGCTGACTTCAAAACTAAAGAACTCGTAGATGTGCTAGAGGTGGATGCCTGCTTGGTGGCAACAGGGCGTATCCCAGCTACCAAAAATTTAGGTCTGGATTCTATAGGTGTAGAACTCGACAGACGGAATTTTATCCCAGTGAACGATAGTATGGCTGTGCTGTCAGCAGGTGAGATTGTACCGCATGTCTGGGCAATTGGCGATGCTAACGGTAAAATGATGCTGGCACATGCGGCATCGGCACAAGGTATCATAGCTGTGGAAAATATTTGTGGACGACACAAGCTTGCAGACTATCACAGCATCCCAGCCGCCGCGTTTACCCACCCAGAAATTAGTTATGTGGGAATGACGGAAACCGTAGCGAAGGAAAAAGGTAAGGTAGAGGGATTTGAGGTAGGTATAACAAAAAGTTATTTTAAGGGGAACTCTAAGGCATTGGCAGAAGGTGAAGCCGACGGTATGGCAAAGGTGGTGTACCGCCTCGACACGGGTGAAGTCTTGGGAGTTCACATTTTCGGGATACACGCCTCAGACTTAATCCATGAAGCGTCAGCAGCGATCGCCAACCGTCAAACAGTCCATAACCTGGCTCATTTAGTTCATGCCCACCCAACACTCTCTGAAGTGCTGGATGAAGCTTACAAAAGAGCGATCACTCATTAGTCATTTGTCAATAGTCATTTGTTCATGACCAACGACTATTGACCAATGATAATTGTTAATTGTTGATGGTTAATTGCAATCAACCATTAACAATCAACAATTAACCGAACACGATATGACTTAAGAAATGCAAATTCGTCGCCGTCAACCCAACCCAGCTATTGCAGTCTCCATATTGCAGTATCAGGTAGCCTTGCCAGATGCTCAGCCAAAAAATATTTTGGAGGAAATCATCTGGCACAAAGAAATAGAAGTCGAGCAAATGCGGGAACAACTCCCTTTACAGGAGTTGCAACGTCAAGCAAAAACGAAAGAGCCTCCCCATGATTTTGTAGGTGCACTACGCCAAAGTAAAACAAAGCCAGCGTTGATTGCTGAAGTCAAAAAAGCTTCTCCTAGTAAAGGGGTTTTACGCGAGGATTTCGATCCAGTAGAAATCGCGCTCAAGTATCAGCTTGGAGGTGCCAGTTGTATTTCGGTGCTAACGGATACAAAATTCTTTTCCGGTAGCTTTGACAACTTAAGTAAGATTCGCTCCGCAGTAAATTTACCGCTTTTGTGTAAAGATTTCGTAATCTACCCTTACCAGATATATTTGGCATACGTTCGGGGTGCAGATGCAGTATTGTTGATTGCGGCGATACTTAGCGATCAAGATTTGCAATACTTCGTCAAAATTGCTAATGCACTAAAAATGGCAGTTTTAGTAGAAGTCCATACTCTAGCAGAACTTGACCGCGTTTTAACTATAGATGGCGTCTCCTTAGTAGGTATTAATAATCGTAACTTAGAAGATTTTTCAGTTACGCTGCAAACGACTTGCGAATTATTGGCGAACAGAGGTGAGAAATTGCAGAAACGGAACATTTTAGTTGTAAGTGAGTCAGGAATACATAATTCCAACGACTTAAGTGTGCTGGCAAGTGCAGGTGCATCTGCAGTTCTGATTGGAGAGTCTTTGGTAACACAGCCAGATCCAGAGATCGCGATCGCTAATCTTTTTGATAAATCTTCAATAGAGCGATCAAGGCTTTAACCAATTAAATTTTTGGTCTTTAACAATTTATTAACAAATAATCTAACATCTAGAATCAACTACATGGAGCAAATTCCTCTACCTTCACCTATCCACTACGAACTGATACTGCAACTGCTTGAAAGACAAACCATGTCAGCAGTTAGGGAAGATCCTAATCTACGTAATCAGGTGAACCAACTCATCATAACTCTGCGTAAAGCAGCTGCCCAACAAAAGCATTTAGAAGAAATTTGCCAGTCTTCCTCAATGGCAGTTGACCACCGTTGGTCGCTTAATCATGTTAATAATCGGCATGTCACTGCTCCAGATTAAGGAACATCTCCTTCACTTATCAGTAGTAAAGAGCTTTATGGGAGTAGCATTCTAGTACCGTTACCAGAGAATTAAAAATTCGTTTTGGAAAGTTAAGAGCAATTCTGTAGACGCGCAGCGGTGAGACAGCGCTACAGGAGGGTGAGCCCGCTCTCACGGCGACTGCGATCTTCCTTGTTCTCTCACTCTTTCTAGACGCCAAGGGCGAACGAGCGTCAGGGCTTCGGTGCAGGGTATGGTAGCTTTATTTCCCCATTTCCACGCTCCGTATACTAGTACTCGACCCCATAAATTCGTCTCTATCCACAATAAGTGAAAATACTAATATAGCGGGTTAAATTCTCTACCCGCTCTTTCAGATTGTATTGAGATGAGTAAAAACTTATACAGTTAAGTTTACGCTCTTTCAGGGGTTGAAGAAGGCAGAGTCGATGTAACATACTTCGATTCTCCTAAATAAGCTACTTACAGCTATGCTGTTTCTAACCAATCATAAATTTTTTCTAATTGTTCTAAGGTAATCAAACCATACTGCCAAAGAATCATCGGCAATGGTCCTGGATCTTGCTCGCTGTGACGAAGAGCAACTCCTATAGCAGCTGTAGAAATTGCTAAGTCCTCTAGCAAAAAACTCACTAATCTAGAATAAGTTGACGGCGACATTTGTTGTATTTCACCTCCTTCAGTAAAATCGATTGTCATAGAGCAATTTACCATTCTTAAGTAGTTGGTAAGTAGTATTATATTTACAATTGCGCCTTTTTGCGTTAAAGATACCAACAATGTTTGGTTGGCGAGCCTCAATGATAGAAATCTAGGAAATATCAATCATGCTACTTGTTTGCTTAAAGGTCAAGTAGTATATTCCCTAGATTTGGACTAATTTTATCTTTTTTAGTTCGGCGCTCTCGTCTACTACACTTTTGTTAAGAAAGATTCCTGAGCTTATAGTCTCTTATCGAGAACTTTTTACACCTACACCAAAAGAATGATTTTTGCAATAAAACTGTAAGAGTGAGCCCTAAAAATAAATAACACTACGCATTGGGGAATAAAAGTGAAATTTATGCGTACATGAGATCTTAATATTCAACTTCGCGAAGGATTGGAATTCAAATACTCAATTTTGACAGGAGTACTTACCTTCAAACCCAATTCTGCTGCTCGACCGGAACGCAGTTCAATCACCATGTCAAAAGGTTTTTTAGGACCGTAGCTGGGACAAGGATCGCTCTTACAACCAGGTACAGAAGCTGCGACATACTCTACAACCCCATTTCGCAAAAAGACCATATCCAGCGCAACAGGTACATTCTTCATCCAAAAACCAACAGTTTCTGGTGGTGAGAATGGAAACAGCATCCCCCTGTCATCAGGTAAAGCTGGTCTGTACATCAATCCCAATGCCTGTTGTTGAGATGTTCGCGCCACTTCTAACTGAATTTTTGTACCATTGGGAACAATTGCTTGAGCCGAAATTGGTAGTTGTTGACCTGCATTTGTTGCCGTTAACATTTGATCCATATTTACTGATGTTTGAGTTTGAGAAGGTACTGCTGGTGTTGGTGTCGAACAACTCATAAGCAAAATACCCAGTACTATAGAAAGCAAACTCAGCCGACAGTTCATAGCAATTTTAGATTTTAGATTTTATATTCGGTAAATGAATTTTATATTTAGGATTTTGGATTGGAGTACGCTCGGGCTTACTTAGTTACTTAAAATAATCCCGGAATAACCTCATAATCCCAAATCCAAAATCCAGGCATCCAAAATTACCTACGATTCTCTTAGCACGTAACCGACTCCTCGCACTGTCTGAATCAAGCGCTTTTGACTTTCATCCTCTATCTTTAACCGCAAGTAGCGAATATACACCTCGATTACATTTGACTCACCCATAAAATCATAACCCCAAACATTCTCTAGAATTTGTTCGCGAGTTAATACTTCACGAGGATGTTCCATTAAATACTTTAGCAGTTCAAATTCCTTCATTGTCAAGTCGATAGTCCGCCCGTTGCTGATAGCACGACGTGTTGCCAGATCTAAAACAAGATCCCCAAAACGTAACTGTTCTGAGTTATCAACTTCAGGTTTTAAATAAAGGCGAACTAGGTTCAAAAAGTCTTCCCCACGGTAAGGCTTGAGGAAGTAATCATCAGCTCCTGCTTCTAAGCAAGCGACTCGGTCATCTACAGTATCCCTCGCCATTAGTACTAGTACAGGTGATTGCGTTCCAGTATTTCTTAGATTTTTGCATAACGAGAGTCCTGATTCTCCTGTGAGCATCCGGTCTATAACAATTAAAGCTGGCTGGCGATCACGACACTGTTGTAAACCACTCATTCCATCATGAGCCACAACGGGTTCATAGCCAGCTTCCTTTAAATCAAAAGCAAGCTGATTTGCTAAACTCTCATCACTTTCGATCGTCAAAACACAGGGGTTGTGAGCAAGCTTCATATCGATTTTGGATTGTGAAGTTGGGTTTTTGGAGTTATATCATGTCCGCTCTGATAGTCACAGGGAGTAGCAACCCCCTTTCTTCATATTAATTGGGAATAAAGATGTCAAGAGAAATCAATCCGTCAAAATAATCTTGACAGACGACTAGTGCAGGCTGGTTGAAATAACTGACCAGTAAGTATCAAGCCAAAATCTTGATATATAAAGATTTCATTATGAGTGCCTTTTTACTTTTTACTTTTGCCTTGCTGCACTAGGGTAACTCCACAGATGTGGGTTTAGCGATGTGTGGTAGACCCCAGCCTAATTTTTCCCGTAAAATTCGGAAAAACTCTGGAGGCTGTAGCCGGACGAAGCGGGCATTATATTGAGATCGCGATAAATGCACCCGATCTTGTGGTAGAACATAGCATCCTCCATTCCCATCAACTACCATCACCAAGCGGGGAGTATTGACTGGATAGATATTAACTGGTTCGCTATCTGGAAACACCAATGCTCTAGAAGCCAAGGAATGAGGACATATAGGTACAAGTTGCAACACTGGTACACCAGGGGTTACGACCGGACCCCCTGCACTCAAAGAATAAGCCGTCGAACCAGTCGGTGTAGATATAATGACACCATCTGCAGCAATATCCACTGGCGAGTGATGACCTATGGCAATTTCAAAATGGCACATCGAGGTCAAGGGCTCTCGATGCAGTACCATCTCATTCAAGCAGAGAGCTTCCCAGAGGACTGAATCTCCCCGAAATACTTTGATAGCAAGCATTATCCGCTCTTCGATTTCATACTCACCTGCCAGGAGACGCTCAATTGTTTGAGGCAACTGGTTAAGGTAAGCTTCCGTCAAAAAGCCCATATGACCCGTATTCACTGCTAATATTGGGATACCACAGGGGGCGACCAAACGAGCTGCTGCCAGAACAGTTCCATCTCCCCCTAGCACGATAGCAAACTTTGTTTCTGAGTCAAAACCAGGGGGTGTCAGACCTTCTATTGGTGTGTGGCACACAGGACTGTCTGGACTAGAATATCCCAACATACCACCTGTCCCCGTTGCCATGCTTACGTTCCAGCCGACAGCGGTCAACTTGTCTCTCAATTCGATAGCGACGCGACACGCTATCGGTTTAACATCATTGTAAATAATGCCTGCTTTCGGCACACTTAAATATCCAACTTGATAGCGATGCTCTGTATTCTGTTAATAGTGACATATTTTTAACGATTTAGTCATTAGTTCTTTGCCATTTGTTTTATGTATCGTTTTTTCCCATGACTAGTCACTAGTTTTTTTGAACGGAGTTCTTTGTTTCTGCTTTTTAGTTTTATCTTTCTCATAGTCTAACTCTTTAAGCTTTTTCATAATTCGGCTGAAATACTCTTGTAAGTAAGCTTCCAGAGTCGTCGTTTCGTTTGGATCTAATCCAAAGACCTTGTAAACCTCATCCATTGGAGCATTAAGTGGTATACCACTTGCTAGGACTTCTGTAAAAGCCAGTCGATCTCCTATGTTCCATCCCCACTGAAACAACCGCAGCAAAGACCGCATGGCACGCAGTACGCTGACTGGCATCCGCGTTACCCTGGCTTCTTTTCCAGACAAGCGTTCGCACAGCTGAATAATTTCCTCAGCACTCCAAGCACGAGTCCCCATTATTGGGAAAGTTTGGTTTTCAGTTTCTTTAACCGCTAAAGCACGGATAGCAAATTTAGCAATGTCCTGAGTATCCATATAGGCTATGGGAGAAGACTCACCTGTCACCCATACTGGCTGTCCTTCCAAAATAGAAATTCCATATTGACCAATTAAGCCTTGCATAAAGCCAGCTAGAGACAATATGGTGTAATTCAAGCCTGATTCAGCTAAAAAGAGTTCCGTACAGCGCTTAATCTCCATCAATGGCACTTCCGGATACTTTTCAGCATTTAAGACAGAAAAGAAGATAAAACGCTCAACACCTGCAGCTACAGCTGCTTGAATTAAAGATACCTTACCTTCCCAGTCCACCCTCTTAATACTAAGAGGATCGGTAGGACGAGATGTTGAAGCATCAATAACTGTAGTTGCACCTTCAAGTGCTACTGTAAGTGTTCGCGGGTCACACAAATCTCCGCGTACGAGTTCTGCACCCCATTCTTTCAAAAATGCGGCTTTTTTAGGACTCCGAACAAGACAACGGACTTTATAACCCTCATCGATGGCACGACGAGCCACTTGTCTTCCCAAGGTGCCACTTGCACCAATGATTAATAATGTCATGAGGGTTCTTTACTAAATTTAAACTTTTATGACTAAAATCTTATCAGAATCATCTATATAAACAAAGTTAACAAAAACTTTAATAAACTTTCTCCTGAAAGCAGACAGACAATGGCAAAATAGATCGCCTTAATTTTGTGGTATTGAATTACCTGCCCTTTCTCGTGCTTAAATTAGGTTTACATTACTCTATCCTGAGTTAAAAGTGTTAATACTTTAACTTGACAAGTCAAAAATATTACACTTTTTCAGGACTCAGGACGATAGATCTCAGGACTCAGGACTATTCTTCTTCTGCACCTTGGACTTTCAGTAATAGCACACCTAGACCCCAACCGACGAAGATTAGACCGAAGGATAACAGCGCCGCATTTAACATTTCGCCGCTCATGGGTGTAATTCTCCTATGCAAATTGTTTAATTAAATTAAGTCTATCAGAAGCTCGTTCTTTGAAGCTTGATTCTTAAAGAGGTGTAAAGTCTTATGACGCTACCACAAAACCGACCACATCTTTTACTAACGCTGGGAGACCCGGCAGGAATTGGACCTGAGGTGATTTTAAAAGCTTTGGCTGACCCGGAAGTTAGCAAAAGTTGTCACCTGACAGTAGTCGGTAGCCAAGATTTACTGCAAGAAACTTATCACAAACTTGATTGTGCTCTTAATTTAGAACCTCTGGCAAATCCAGCAGAGTTGTCAATTCTCGATGTACAGTTAGAGAAACATATAAAACGAGAAATTACTATCGGGACTGGTAATGCGGCAAGTGGTGCGGCTAGTTTTGCTTATATGGAAACAGCGATCGCCCATACACTGATTGGTCAATTTGATGGGATTGTCACAGGGCCGATAGCGAAATCGGCTTGGAAAGCAGCAGGCTACAACTATCCCGGTCAAACAGAACTGTTGGCGGAACACTCAGGTGCTAAGCGTGTGGGAATGTTGTTTGTCGCGCGATCGCCTTATACTGGTTGGACACTCCGCACAATGCTCGCCACCACACATATACCTCTTTGTCAAGTATCCCAGGTATTGACACCGCAGTTGATGACGGAAAAACTTGACTTGCTGGTGGAATGTTTACAGAAAGACTTTGGTTTAGATGAAGCCAGGATTGCGATCGCGGGTTTAAATCCCCATAGCGGTGAACAAGGACAATTGGGGCCAGAAGAACAGGATTGGTTAATTCCTTGGATAGAGGAACAGCGTCAAAATCATCCAAACTTACAGCTAGATGGTCCCATCCCTCCCGATACAATGTGGGTCAAGCCCAGTCAAGCTTGGTACGGAGATTCTCTCATCCAAAATCCAAAATCCGTCTTGGAAAGTTTGCCACGGAGGGAAACCCTCCTGACAACTTTCCGCAAAATCCAAAATCCAGCCCATGCTTATCTAGCACTCTACCACGATCAAGGCTTAATTCCTGTCAAGCTCATGGCTTTCGATAGAGCGGTAAATACTTCTATCGGTCTTCCTTTCATTCGGACTTCACCCGATCACGGCACGGCGTTTGATATTGCAGGTCAGGGAGTTGCCGATGCTACAAGTATGAAAGCAGCGATAGAATTGGCAAGTGTTTTGGCGTTACAGAGATTTCGTTATAGCGCGTGATTATAACTCAATACGGTTGAGATCGTTTCAGTCAAGTTGCATATTTCGTAGTGTAGATACGTTCGTTAGTGTTTAGTGTCTACATTAGGCAGTAACAAGACACCAGGAGACGATCAACTCATGCCAGATGAGCAACGGCTAGAGGAGCAACTGCTCTCGCAGGGAGCAGGAAAGATGATATCTGAGCAGCTAGATAAACTAGGAAAAGTAGACGTCGATGTGCAGACTGACCTGTTGAAAATGATTCAGGGACAGGTTGATGGTGTCTCACTATCAGGTGAAGGATTGGAATTGCAAGATATCCGTGTGCAAGAAATCACACTGCAAACAGATAATATTGCCATTAATCCTTTAAGCGCTCTTTTTGGTCAAATCGAGCTAAGTCAGCCCGTAAATGCCACCGTTCGGATTGTACTTACAGAAGAAGATATTAACCGCGCCTTGAGTTCAGATTCTATTCTCAGTCAGATGCCGACGTATGAATTGAATGTAGATGGCGAGATTGTCAGCTTGAAGCCGCAAGAGATGCAAATTCAGCTACCAAGCGATCGCCAAATGGGATTTACCGGAAAAGTCTTGCTCAAAGAAAAAGGCGATGCTCGTACAGTCGGTTTTACGGCAATGGTTCGCCCGCGCACGTCTACAGAACCGATAATATTGGAGAGTTTCAACTGTACTCAAGGAGAAGGCATTTGTTTAGACACAGTTGCTGCTTTGATAAAAAAGGTTAAAGAACTAGTAAATCTGCCATCTTTTGAATATCAGAAGACAGCCCTGAGTATTAAAAGTCTGGTCGTGCAAAAAGGTCTGTTGAAAATTTTAGCACAAGCTCATGTGAAGCAAATACCTTCTTAATAAAAAGCGTGTAGAGACGCGAGATTTCTCGTCTCTAAAATGTTTCTCGATTAACTCATCACTCTTGTCAGGG
>CALMVQ010000089.1:25486-106242 GCA_937873135.1 uncultured Scytonema sp.
CTGGTTTTCCCAAATAACATACCTATTCAATATTGATAGGTAAAACCTGCCCCTAGTTGTCAGGGCTGGTTTTCCCAAATAACATACCTATTCAATATTGATAGGTAAAACCTGCCCCTACTCCGCGCAGACTGAAACATCTTCCATAAAGGTGAATTTTATAACTAGAGAACGATGTAAAGTTAGTTACGGCTTACTAACGTTAAGTAATATCTATTGATTGCGAAAATTAGACTATGCAAACGTATGATGTTGTGATTATCGGAGCCGGACACAACGGGCTAGTTTGTGCTGCTTACTTGCTAAAAGCAGGTTATAGCGTTCTATTGTTAGAAAAGCGTTCTGTTCCCGGTGGCGCAGCAACTACGGAGGAGTCTTTACCAAACGAAGCTCCTGGATTTAAATTTAACTTATGTGCTATTGACCACGAATTTATTCATCTTGGACCAGTTGTTGAAGAATTGGAATTAGAGAAATATGGTTTGGAATATCTGGATTGCGATCCAGTGGTTTTCTGTCCTCACCCCGATGGAAAGTATTTTCTAGCTCATAAGTCACTAGACAAAACCTGTGCAGAAATCGCCCGTTATAGCGAACGCGATGCTAAAAAGTACAAAGAGTATACAGAATATTGGCAGAAAGCGCTTGGTGCGATGATTCCCATGTTTAACGCACCGCCAAAGTCAGTTTTAGATATTGTTGGTAACTATGATATAGCAAAGATTAAAGATTTATTTTCAGTGATTGGTTCGCCATCTAAAACGCTGGACTTTATTCGCAATATGTTAACCAGCGCAGAGGACATTCTTAACGAATGGTTTGATTCAGAGTTTCTCAAAGCCCCTCTCGCAAGACTAGCTGCAGAACTTGGTGCGCCACCTTCGCAGAAAACCATTGCTATTGGTGCAATTATGATGGCAATGCGTCACGATCCTGGCATGACAAGACCTCGCGGTGGTACTGGCGCATTAGTGCAAGCTTTATTGAACTTAGTCAAAAGTAAAGGCGGCGTCGTACTCACAGATCAGCACGTTGAGAAAGTTTTAATTGATAATAATCGTGCCGTTGGAGTGAGAATTGCAAACGGTACAGAATATCGTGCTAAGCATGGAGTCATCTCAAATATTGATGCTAAACGTCTATTTTTGCAAATGATAGATGCCAGTGAAGTTGATGCTGTCGATTCAGATTTACGAGAAAGATTAGATCGCCGCATCGTTAACAATAACGAAACTATCCTCAAAATTGACTTAGCTTTAAACGAACCCCTACGTTTTGAACACCACGAACATAAGGATGAATATCTGATTGGCTCTGTATTAATTGCAGATTCCATCAGTCACGTAGAACAGGCTCATAGTAAATGTACCTTAGGAGAAATACCAGATTCCGACCCATCTATGTATTTAGTAGTGCCGACAATGTTAGATCCGTCGATGGCACCACCAGGAAAGCATACGGCGTGGATTGAGTTTTTCGCCCCCTATCAAATCGCCGGAGCAGAAGGTACGGGTTTGAAGGGTACGGGGTGGACAGATGACTTGAAGCACAAAGTTGCAGACAAAGTCATTGACAAGTTAGCACAATATTCTCCAAATGTGAAGAACTCAATTATCGCCCGTCGTGTGGAAAGTCCGGCAGAACTGGGAGAAAGATTGGGTGCGTATAAAGGGAATTACTACCACATCGACATGACTTTAGATCAGATGGTGTTTTTCCGTCCCTTACCAGAAATAGCAAATTACAAAACCCCAATAGAAGATTTATTCCTTACAGGTGCCGGAACTCATCCAGGTGGTTCGATTTCGGGAATGCCAGGACGTAACTGTGCGCGGATATTTTTACAAACAAAGCATCCGATCGCACAAACACTGAAAGATGCACGGGATTCCATTAAGTCTACTGTGGAGTCAGTGTTCAAAAAAAGTTAGGTAAAGCGATCTCCGATTCTTGTTTACAGCAATTTTCAGTAGGGGCGAACGGCTGTTCGCCCTTACAAAATTTGTGGTTCATAGAGAGTGAAAACCTCTGTAATATCATGCTTGGTAAATGACTTATAAATAAAAGATAGGTTTGTAGTTGCGCTTTAGCGCTCTTGTGAGTGTTAAGAGCGCTGAAGCGCAACTACAAGCCTTATTATAAGTGTTCAACAGAACATGATATAAGTCCTAAAAATATTACTCCTCAAGAAATGCTACAACTAGCAGCTGAGGTGTATGAGGGATTATCAGAAACGGATGTTGACGAAATTGAAGAAATTGCCTTAAAGCGAGACTATTTTTTAAACTTTTTCTGATGTAGTTTCTAATTTAAGCTGACTTGCACGGAAGAAAACTTTATGATTAAGACTTCGGCGCAGCAATTTGCCGCAAACCTTGAAATGAGAGCGGACATTGCTTTATTCCTCTAACCAACGGAATATCTGCCCAACAGTAAGGCTGAAGGATTCGGCAAAGGCTGGGACAGGAATGCGATCGCTCGGTTCTTCAAACACTGCAATGGTGCGATCAGCAAAATAAACAAATACCAATTCTTCCTCTGGATCAATTAACCATCCCATCTGGGTGCCGTGAGCAAGACAGTGGAGAATGTTGCGGATGACTTTGGTTTGGCTTTGCTCGAGGGAGAGGATTTCGACTGTCCAGTCGGGTGGAATCAGGAAGGTATTAGACACCTTGCCGTCATCATCACGAGGAATGCGAGCCCAGGTAAAGACTGTGACATCCGGGACGACGGATCGACCACCAAAGGTGCAGCGCAGTTCGGTATAGGCACGAGCGACGCGCTGGGGTTTGAGTGCAAAGTTGACTCCGGCACCGAGATCAAGCTGGACTGTGCTATGTTTTCCTTGAGGCATCGGCTTCTGGATAATTTGACCATCAATGAATTCGCTAGCAGGTTTGGTTTCTGGTAGCTTCAGGAATTCATCCAAGGTGAGGGGTTTGGTGGGAATTTGAACCATTGCCGTATGTTGGTGAATTGTGAGTATTGTACCGTTTGGAACTAGGGGACGCGTTCAACAGGCACGGTATAGGTTGTCGAGAGAAAAACTGCTAAGCGTCCAAAATGTCCTTGATAACACTCTTCAAATCTTTGTCAGGAGGACGTTTTGCAAACTGCTCGTGACTATAAATCCATACCAATCTAATTACACAAATAGTTGTACTGACTAAATACATCAATCTAATTTGTCCAGAAGCACCCTTTGAAACTCTTAACTCCAGCTTATGAAACGTCCATCCTTCGGTTAACTGAATCTTCCCAGGTAAAGGTTCATTACGAGAATTGATAGGATATTGATCTTCAAGTAAGTTTTCGAGGACTTCAACAACTAGCTCAACAAAACCAGATCCATGAATTTTTGCAAGTTTTTTGAAAGAACGCTTGAAATTTTCGGATTCTTCAATCAAGTAAGGATTTGAGCCAGTCACGAACTTCTCCTTTACCGATGCGAGTTGAGGATTGAGAAGTAGAAGTATCTTTCAAAACTTCGCACATTACTGGCTCATAAGCCGGGTTATCACGCTCTATCACATCAAGCTTTTGATAGCCTAATGCTTTCATATCCTTTAGAAGAATCGGCTGAGTTGAACTTGCTTGAGGTAGTAATCCCTTACGAGCTTTCTGCCAAGGAAATTCCAAGTGAGTCATACCACTCAGTCGATAAGCATGGTATCCGCCAAAGTATTCCCAAATTTCCTCTAAGAGCTTCTTCTTCTCATCAGGAATTTGTAACAAGAATTCTTGACTAGGTATAGGTAATTGATTAGCTTCAAACTCGCTGTAAAACTTGTAAGCGGGAGGACACACAGGACCGTATCGCCATGCTTGGATTTCTTCATCAAACAATGGCTCATCGTACAATGCCAAATGCAGGCATTGCGTGTAATACAGAAGCTTTTGAACCTTCATGTTGGTCATTTCAGCTTCTATACCGTCCTCATAAGCTTTCACAATGAAGTAGCGAGCTACATTAAGACTATCCATCATAGCAACAGATAAAGCAGACCAAAGGTGATTTTTTAATAAAAGCAAATTTCAAGGCAAACACATACATATTATAATTAAACTCTTTTGTGAACTTCGCCCAACACCGCTCAATCGACCCTTGAATCGCTACTCCCTTCGCTCTTCATCCCAAACGTTCAGCTACAATCAAAATATTCACCGATTGATTCACGCTTATCTGGCATGACTAATCCTCTACCACCGAAACTCAAAAGTCTTCCAGCGAGCCTTCCTACTGAGGGTGCCGTTCGGATTGAATTGTCAGAAGGCATCCCGATCTTTCGGGCATCTAGCGCTGTTCAAAACCGCATTGAAGAATTGTTGGAAAAACAGCAGGATGTCTCACTGAGTGCAGAGGAAGAACAAGAACTCAATTGCTATGAGGAAATTGATGACTTTTTAATAAAATCTATTACTTGCATAGGAGCAATATCAGCAAGACGCTTCAAGCATTCTTCAGCATTATATTTCAGATAGGAAAGCCTCTCAAAGTTTTGGATAATTTCTAGCAAATCCTGCAAATTATCAAATTTAACAGCATAGTCGTTGTTACCGATTTGCCAAGATACCACCTCGGCAACCTGATGCAGAATATTCTCATTACCACGAGCAGCTAAGCTCTTTAATAGTTCCACAGCTAAGTCAGACTGATTGGGTGCAAGCTGCTCTATACTCCTGAAAAGTGCTGGATCTACCATTGAAGATTGTTTCGCTACCAGTTGGCGTAAAATATGCCATTCTTCCTCTAACTGAGGTTGACTCCAATCAATGAAGCGGTAACTAATTGCGATCGCAACCCAAAGAACCGGATCATCTTGTTCTATCCATAACCTGACGTAACTTCTGGCTACTTCTTGATTGCATAAACGCATCCCTGCTAGAATAAAGCCGAGATGCTGCTTAAGGAATAGGTTTTTATCTAGTACCTGTTGTACTAACTGTTCAGCAAGGTTAAGGTGCCTTTGTGCAAATATCCTCAGCAGGTCATTGAACCCAAAAGTGTCATTTTTACGTGCACTGAACGCTTGGTTGGCTATAACCTCTAGTTCCTGGATAGCCCTTTCTAAGTTTGAAGTTGAGAGGACTTCAACATATTCATTGATCCTTTGTTGCTTTTGCTGTTCTACTTTTTGCCAATCAATATCAACTTGTTGCCAATCAAATTGATTGTCTTCGTCTTCCCATCTGTAACTACCAACTAGAAGACGGTAAAGCTGATAACCACTGTGACTCCGTAACTGCTGCTGTAGCCAATCTAACTCGTCCGCCTGATAATCGTGAAAGTTCTTAATTTGGCTTAACCATTCAGAGACTCGGTCTAAAATGGGAAACTCCGCAGTAGAAACTGTGACTTGAGAAAAGAAGCGAGCTGTTCTTGCACAATCAGACCGTAGCTGCTCTAAGGTTTGAGTAGAAACTTCATCTCTTGTTCTTAAATAAGGAGTAGCACCGCTCAAGGTTTGAACAATTTGTAGTCGAGTAGGTAAATCTTGTGCCTGTTGATATGCGGCGTATAAAATATCTAAGGAGCGTTCACGGATATGCTTTAACGGTTCAACTATCTCCAAATCCCCTTGATGAATAACAATGGTGAATGGCTGGGTTGGATTAGTTTTAACACTATGAAAATTCATTTTTAGTAAGTATTGAATTAAAACGAGACTTAAGGGCAGATTTTTTATAAAGTCTTGCTTTAACCAGTTGGAAATAAAGTCTAGTAATAGGAGTTGTATTTGGTATGATTTGTGCAGTTTAAATTCGGCAATCTCAATTAGTGCTTTTCTGGCTTTGTCACGAACCTGCCAATATTCCTTGCTCTCGGGTTGGTATAGAGCAATTTTATGAAGGTAATCAATGGAATTACTTAATCCATCTTGATATATAGTATGTTGTAAAACTTCAACAGCACTACTTAAAACCATTTCATGACTAATATTATAGGTTCCCCAAAGTTTGTCATGAATAGTTTCTGGAGGTGGTTCAGGGGCATCAACGATAGAAGCTACAATAGATATTATGTCGTCGGCTCTAAAGTATGCTACCTCACGCAGGCAGTTTAAAAGGTGGAAGCGGAATAAATTACCTTCTTGATTTAGTAATCGCCGCAATTCATATAACTTCTGACCAAGTAACAGACCTGCTTCAGAGGATTCTCCTTTGAATTCAGCTTCAGCTAAGTTGGTGAGAATTTCTTTAGGTTTTAAATTAAAAAATGGTTCAATAATTTGTTTTTGATAGTCTGCTCGTTTAGTTTTAGAGTTAAAAAAGTGTTGAATTAAAATGTGGTCTGCTAAAACTTCAGAAGCAATCTTTATGGTTTTCCAGTACTGTTCTACAAGACCTGCTTCTACTAAGCGAGCTATAATTCTCTGTTCATCGATGGGCAAAATACCAATAACTTCATAAATCTTTGCTTGCAACTGCAGATCACTAAGATTGATAGTGCCTAAGGCTGCTAGCACTTGCAAATAGCGGATATAAGTCTGGTATAATTGATTGTGATTTCGTTCCGCTTCAGCCAAGTCTTTAATAATCTCATCTAAGTAGCTAGTTAGTATCTGTTCGCGGGTAAGATTTGCTAGTGCTACTCCTTGTTGAATCAGCCGAGCTGCAATACAAGCAAAAAGTGGATTACCTTCAGCAGTTTTAACTATTGCATAACGAACATTTTGGTCTGTAATGCTGTAGGGAGAAGACTCTAAAAGTTGATTAATCTCCTGGTTTTTTAAGGGTTTTACTTCAACTGCGCCAATTTGGTTATTTGGTAAGGTTCCTAACTGGTAAATGATAGAGTCCTTGAAAACGCTACGTGTAGACAACACAAGTGTGACTTTGCCAACTAACTCTGGATTAACAAGAACCTCATGTAACTGGTATAGAAGACTAAAGCGGTGAGCATCGTCTACAACAATTACATGCTGAGTATTGCGTTCTATTGATGACAATTCTGGTTCTATGGACTCAGCTTCGTTGCGAATATACCACAACGTTCGCCCCTCTGGAACAATTTCTGGCAATGCCATTAACAGACGTGTTTTGCCAAGTCCACCAGAACCGTGTAGTATAACAACGCGACTGGTTCCATCCAGACAATCTTTCAATTCTTGGTAGATAGCTTCCCGTCCTATGAACAGCCCTTGCAGAATAACCTAGTTCGTATCTATAAGCTGGGACGGCAAGGAATGCCTTGAAATTATCTTTAGTTGCCACACTCGCTTTAAGATTATCTGGAATCGATGGCAACAATTGAGCTAACTGAGAGCTATCCACTCCTATACTCCAATCTAGGTTGCCATTCAACCCCACATCTGTGCCAACACCAAAGCTCATAACTGAGCGCCATTGAGAGGTTGGAAATAGGCTTTGAATAATTAGCTCTTTGCTCCCTTTCGGTCCAAAATCAAGCTCACAGGTTAATCGCCAAAACTCAGCACCCCGTTCGGGACGCAAATCAACGGAGATGGTCATGTAATAAAAGTCGAACTGCTCTTGCATCTGTTGCTTGTAAATGTCAAGCAGTTCGGTACCACTATTTTTAAATGTCCCATCTGTTAGCCGGATTAACTTGTCTTTTGGGTTACCAAGGCTGACCTTTGTTCTAAAAAGACTATTAACAGCTTCCGCCCCCATACCAAGTTTTGTCCCACCAGCGAGAGTCCCCTCCCACTTTTGAACTTCTTGCAGCAGATCGGATAATAAAGCGTCTGCCTCCTTTGGGTTTGGGGGGGTTAGTTCATCAGTCATCTGGAGCATCTCCTTTTCAACCTACTGTTTTGATGGATGCAGTATCTGAGAATACAACCATAATCTACAAAGGTACGTACCACAATTCCGAAAGTTTTCCTCGCTGATAAATTTTAATTTTATGTTTACAAAGATATTTTGCTGCTGGGTAAAGGTCAGTAATAACGATGTGATACATTTGTAATTATACACTCATAAAAGTAAATCTGCTCACTAATATTAGTGCTATATATTACAATTAACTGCTTGCAGCTACCCGGAGGAAGTCTTGAACAAAGCCAGTAAAGTAGAAGCCATTCTGAACGCATGGTTAGAATTCATTGATTTGGTAGATTTGAACAATGCTAAAGTTCCTAGAAATACAGCAGTACTGAGCGGTGTGAATCTAGTTGGTAACTACGTACAAATTAATAGAAGTAATTTTTCTGACTTAAAACGGGAAGTCAGCGCAGAAATGGGTCAGGAAGAGACGATTTGGGTTTTATCCTTTCCTCAACTTTCTACTATCAGCCAAAAGAAATCTGAATATTATCCCTTATTCAGCTTAGATGTTACATCCATCCTGAAAGGAGAGTATCAGGAAAATGGATGGAACCTTGACAACCTTGAACTAGTGGAGGCAGGGGAAAACTTAGCGAAATTTCTTAAACTTGAAGACGAAGAACGAGAGCGGTTAAACACTCAAGATGGGCTTGCACAGTTCTTCAGAAGTACTTTTATGTTAAATTTTGAAACCTATGAAGGCTAGATGAATCAAGTACCTATGCCTCCTTCATACGAGATTGAGATAAAGCCTAAGTGAAGCGCAATGGCGTTCATTGATCATGACACTCAAAGAGTTAGAACCACAACTGAAGAGCCCTAACCCCAAA
This sequence comes from uncultured Scytonema sp., assembly GCA_937873135.1. GTDB lineage: Bacteria > Cyanobacteriota > Cyanobacteriia > Cyanobacteriales > Nostocaceae > Rhizonema. The sequence goes on from CALMVQ010000089.1 coordinate 34,111, forward strand.
CGAAAAAGCCCACGCAATTCAATTACTCATGATGATCGGCTGGGGAAGGAGAATAAATGAATAGCCCGGATGAGTTAGTTTTGATATTTGACCGCATCATCAACGGTAGTCTGGATGAAAAAGATATTTCTATACTCAGACAATGGCTCAGTTCGCACAATACTCAGAATCTAGTGCAGTTGGGGAAGTACAACGTTAACATAGGTGAAGGAAAGGAAATACACATTGGCGATCGCATCTATCAGGATATCGATGCCGAAATTATCAAGACGGCTATCCGAGAAGTATTGCAAGAGCAGGGCATTGGGGAAAAATTACTTCATAAAAATGACCAAATCTCTCTTCCTTCTAGTTTTTCTCCTCAAACTACAAATGAGACGTTTGCGGCCACAAATAATCTACAACAGCAACTCATTCCACCAGCACCGCCAACGCTTACCACTTTCGAGTTTGAAGTGGTGACTGTAGATGCTCAAGGCAGAAAAACTAAGCGTTCCTGTAAACAAGCTGAGTATTTTACAGAAAATCTGGGCGATGACGTTGTACTGTCTATGATTTCCATCCCAGATGGTAAATTTCAAATGGGAGCACCCAAAGATGAAGAAGCATCCCTTGAAGATGAACGTCCCCAACATCTAGTGACTATAAAACCCTTCTTTCTAGGTAAATATCCCATTACTCAGGCGCAGTGGAGAGCGATCGCCACAAAAGCGAAAATCAAATGGGATCTCAAGACTGATCCATCTTACTTTAAAGGAGATAACTTACCTGTAGAGTGGGTTTCCTGGCATGATGCACAAGAGTTTTGTGCGCGACTATCAAGAAAAACAGGACGAACGTATCGGTTACCCAGTGAAGCTGAATGGGAATATGCTTGTCGTGCCAGAACAATAACACCATTCCATTTTGGTGAAACAATCACGACAAATTTGGCTAACTATTGTGGACAAGATCGAAAAATCAATCGTCGTTTGTACAAAGGGACTTACGGTAATGAGCCTCATGGAGTTGATCGCCAACAGACTACTGAAGTTGATAGTTTTCCAGCTAATGCCTTTGGACTATGCGATATGCATGGGTTAGTATGGGAATGGTGTGCTGACAATCAACACCAAAACTATCAAGGCGCACCATCAGATGGTAGTATATGGGTAAATGGAGAAAACTCTGAATCTCGAATCTTGCGAGGTGGTTCTTGGAATTCCCATCCCCAGATTTGCCGTTCCGCGTTTCGTTCTCTTGATAACCCAAGCAACAGCAATAACCAAACTGGCTTTCGAGTTGTTTGCTCTTTTATATAAACGCCACAATTGTTTACTATGATTAAATTCAAGAGATTATTCATAAATGTGTTTATTTGATATTGGGATGTGTGAGTGAATCAGTTATGCAATGAGGAGATTTACCAAGAAGTTGGTAAAATAGTCGCAAATTTTGACCTATACAAATGTGACGAATGCGCTACTGCTGTGATGCAGTGGTTAAAAGAAAATGGGATCTCCGGAAGAATTATTACAATTCAAACAGCTTTTGGTGAGGATTATATAATTAGTACACGTCTAGAAAAGCAGGGAATAAGCGATTCAATTACACTAAATGGGATTCATTATGGTGTTGAGGTTCAAGAAAGAATATTTGATAATATTTCAGGTGAGGGATTGACTAGAGAGGATTGGTTCAATGATTTTCAATGCCCTAGCGGAGAATTTTTGATTTATTATTCGGATGAAGCTCTCTAACTCAATAGTTAGATAAATTATAGATGAGAGGTTATAGGAAATGAGCAAATTATTTGAGACTTTGCAAAAAATAAAAACAAAACCAGGGATGTATATTGGACGAGCTTCTGTCAGCGATTTGTTTCATTTTTTAGTTGGTTTCAAAACAGCTTTGAGAGAATTGGGGGTTGAAGCTACAAAGGAAGAAATGGATTTTTATCGGGAGTTTCAGCCTTGGGTACAAAAAAAATATCATGTGTCCACTTCTAATTCTTGGGCAAAGATAATTATGCTCTATTCTGGAAGCGAACAAGAGGGTTTTAATACTTTCTACAAGTTGTTAGATGAGTTTCAAAACAGAAATAAAAGTTTAGATATGCCTCTGTTTGATGCAAAACCTTCTTCTGAGAACACGCAGATTCCTGCGTGATTTGTTTTCTCTTCCAAATCAGTCTTTTTCTAATACTGGGAAGGGAGTAATTATTAAGTTTACAATGACTGTTTAATAAATTCAGTAATATCTTCTGCCAACAATGAAATATTTGAAGAATCAGAAAGAAATACACTAGTCTCTCTACGTATTTGAACTGTTGGATTTACTAGCGATTTATAACAGAACTCTCGGTATGGATGAGACAGCCAGTTCCAACTTCCTACTACTGCAAATTTATTATCCCAGAGCAAAATTCTTTGATTTGTTCCTCCACTACGCGAACGAATGAGACGCGAACCTAATAAATCTTTCAGCTTTTTTTCTAGTTGATTATCATTATCATCATTATTTATATCATTTCCATGCTCGTGACTAAGATATCCGTAAATTACCGTTACCTGAACACCTTTTTGCAAGGCTGATATTATATTGTCAGCAAATTGTTTTGGTTCATCACCACGAAGCCAGGGAGTTACTATGATAAGTTCTTGTTCTACTTCCTGAAGTGATCTTCTAAAATATTCTAAATGGTCACAATCAAAAATCACAGAACTCGTAGAAGATTGATAAGGGTTTTCTATTTCAGGTTTGTACTCTAAAATAATTCCATGTTCTCGAATATGTTCCACAAGCTGACGGGTAAGGTTTCCTTTCTCTAGCCTGTGAATATTACCGACCAAAATAAATAGTTCTTTTGCTCTCGATACTGCAACATTAAGAAGGTTTGGTCGCTTGTTAATCCAATTAACATTATCTTGCGCTCGGCAAACCTTTGTAGACAAGATAATTACCTTTTTCTCGGCACCTTGAAAAGTGTGAACTGTCCCAACAGATTTTGGATATAATCCAGAGAACTTTTGATATAAATGCTCCTCTAATGCATTAGCATGAACTTTAAAGGGAGAAATAACACCTATATCTTCTAATAAGTAACCTTGATTAAGCAAGTGCTGGATTAAATCAGATACAGCTGAAACTTCTTCCTCATTAACATTATTGTTGATTTTTCCTTCAACATCGTAAGCAATTAAGTTTGTTTGCAATAAAGAAGTAACTGGTTTTGTTTTTACCTCTAACCCATAGTTGGCGATCGCATCACAATACTCAATAATGCTAGGTTGACAGCGGTAATGTTCAATCAAACAAATACCTTGCCCCTGATTGTTCTTTTCTCCACTGGCACCGGCGGCACGATGATAGGTAGTAGCGCTGTATTCTTCTTCTGGGCTATAACGATGGTAATCAATATCAGTTAATCCGCGCTCGAGAAACGCTGTTTGACGATAATTCTTACGTCTTTGTTTGCTTAAAGTGATTACAGGCTCAATTTGCTGCGGATCTCCGACAATAATAGCTTTGCGCGATCGCACTAATAACGGAAACGTTTTATGCAGATCAATCATGCCAGCTTCATCTACAATTGTACGGTCAACACATTCAGAAACCCAGGGGAGCATATTTCGGATGGAAAGTAATGTAGTCGTGATGATAGGAAACATTAAACTCACATTTTTAATATGCTCATCCAAATTTTCTGCCATCTTGTCTTTATCTTTACTAGTTCCAGAAAGAACACTTGAATACAGTTTTAAAGAATATTTAACGCTCTCTTTATAACAAAGTGCTTGGTAAGTAAGAAATTCCCGCGATAGCTGAAATAACTCCTTGTGCTTGTCATGATAATTTTGATGAAAGGAAGCGTAAAAATCCTCTATTGAAGTAGCCAAGAAGTTTTCCAAGGAAGTTAACTCTTCTTGAAGATTATCTTTTTCTCGTTTTCTACTAACTATATTTATAGAAATTTCTTGTAATTTTCCTTGTACACTTTTTAGCTCATCTGCATTTTTTAGTCGTTCTGTAACCAACCGTGCTTCCTGAATAAATTCGCTGTGAGTATTGGGATTTCGTACAGGGAAAGGAGTACTGAACGTATTTTCAATTGCTGACTCGCAAGCTAAAACTGCCTTTGTTATAATGTGTTTTGCCGTTTTCCTCGTCACCCAGCGCCATAAACGCATCCACCAAGGTAATGTTCCTGAGGGTAACTGTCGTGCTGCATTATCAAAGCGCAACTTAATTTTTTGATATGCTTCTATTGGAAGTTGTTCATACTCTGCTAATTGTGTTGACCGTAGCTGATATTGAGTTCTGGTTGATACTGCTGTTTCTAAATTATGTTGAAGTGTTTGTATTCTTTCTAAAACTTGAGGTAGTCTCTCTTCAGATAAAGCTCTTTGGCGACGTTCTTCTAAATAATTAGACTCTTCAGCTATGAACTCATCCTTAATTTTTTTTATTTGCTGTTTTAAAGTATAAAAATCATTTTCATTAAAACTATGTTTTTCTAAAAAATCAAGTGCTTTCTGTATCGTTTCTACAGCACCTCCCGATGATTGTATATTAATTTTACTTCCTCCTTTGAGATAGAGAAAATCATGTTTTAACGATTCATCGTTTAACCACTCATCTACTTTTTCAATAACGTTTTCAACTGCTTTATTGTTGGTGCTACTAATAACTATCAGATTATTGGTATCCTTTTCTTTCTCAATCAATGTGAGTGCGCGTTGAGCTACCTGTTGAGCTATAAGATGAAGGATGAGGGTAGTTTTTCCAGAACCAGGTGGTCCTTGTACAGCCGTTATGGGTTCAGTTTGGGCGTGTTTCAGTGCTGTCAGTTGCGAGTTAGTGGGTGGATGGGTTGGGAAAGCACCCATGTAAGTAACTTCATGTTTTGGAGGCTGAGGTACACCAAACAGATATTCATAAGCTGGATGTCCTTTTGACAAATTTTTTGAGCCTGATTTGATTTCTTTCAGGTCTTTCTTAAGGTTGCCAGAAAATATGCCTCCCTTAAACTTAAACAGGTATGCCTGCCGTATAATCTGCTTAGGAGAGCGACGAGGTATTATAACCTGCTGCATACACTCCTCATAAGTTCCAAATTCTAGGTCAAAGGTTGTTTCGAGAAATGGTCGTAGCCCATCTTGGGTAATCAATTGCTCACGCTGTTCATCATCCAGTCCAAGGAAGGTGGCTAAGTTTTCTCCGGCTTCCAAGAGTTTCAAGTTATTTAGATGCCACCCTTGTTCTTGATGCTCTCCTTTAAGGATGGATGTAATATCCAAGCTAAACAAAGGACAAAGATAAGATTTTCTCTTTTCTACATCTAACACTTGCGGAAAGGACAAAGCCCACACTGCTTCCTGTTGACCTTTTTGCCCTTCAGTAACTATAACTTTTTTTCGTCGTAGCTCTAAAAAGGTAGCTTGCTCAATTAATACATGGTCGCCTACTATGCTGACACCGCGCTGTTTTATTGCATCGCTATTGACTTCAATCTTGGCGTTACTGTAATCATCTAGAGCTATGTAATCGAACCATGCGTTGAGAATTGCATCTACCTTATGGGCTGCTTTCAAAACTACCTCCTGGTTGTTGTACTAACTTCAGCATCCTTATATACAACAGTTTGCCCAGATAATTCGGAAAGTTGACACTGAATTATATCTTTTTATTTATACGGTTTATTAAGCTGTACTGAAATTAGGATGGATAATTTCTGCTTTTTCAGTTGAGGGTAGTGCGAGAATTTGATTTTCCAGTTCTTTGAGAGTCATAGAACATCAAGACTTGTTCGGCCTTGGTTTAATTGTAGCCAAATGGTTAGGATGAAAGTTGGTAAATCCCTATAGGCAGGGACACACGAGTAAGGTGTTTCTTGTTTAGTGATCGGCAGTGAAGCGATCTGGCAAGCGATCGCTAAGAAACTAATTGACTGCTGCTTGTGCTTGCTGAACCCTGACTTGAGGAACGGTTTTCATCTGGTGAATTCTTCAAAAGTTTTTCAGCCTGATTGACTTAGTATCGCGCCCGTTTTGTAAACGCTCTCGGCTTTTTCAGGTTTATACGTCCAGTTTGAATAAATCTGGACGTATAACCTCTTTTTAACGTGGGGGCGTTGTTTTAGAACTGCACCGCGCTCGCAATGCCTATCCGTTCTCTACTTGCTAAAAGTATCCTTGATATTATCAATGGCGCGTTCAACAAAATTCTCTGTCTTGTCTACGGCTTCCTTAGTGTTTGCCGCATGACTTTCTGATCTTTCCTCGATTCGAGCGGCATCTCTATTAGCTTTGCCTACAACATCATTGTCATTGCTTTTTGCCTCAACTTTATCAGCATTTTTGTTTGCAGTGTTCTTCAGTCTCTCTTTTGTATCGTCGATGAAGTTCCTGGATTGATCAAATCCTTCACTAGCTTTGTCTTTAACCTGATCGCCCAAATCTCCTGAGGCTATCAAGTTTACAGCAGGATTAGCCATTGCTGCTGTGTTCGAGAAAAATGCACCCTGCCAAACGAAGGCGATCGCCGACACACAGAACATAGTTGTAGCCAAAAAGCGTCCTAATCTCGTTAGCACTTTGGTCAAATGATTCAGTTTCATAGAATACATATCCATTTCTATTTAGCATCCTATTTTTACTTCATCTCGCTCATCAGCTAAATCTTTCTCTAGACTGAGGTTTTGCCGTCATAAGTTGTTAAACAATTCTGCTCGAGCCATAGATTCAATGAACGAACAAAATAAATTTGTTAACGACGACAATCATAAATGGAGCTAAGCGGATTCGAACCGCTGACCCCCTCAATGCCATTGAGGTGCTCTACCAACTGAGCTATAACCCCGCGCAGTGCATTCCCTATTATGCCTGACGGAATGACTGTTTGTCAATAGTCCTTCCTAAGTAAAACTACTTAAAATTAACAATCATCCGCTAACTACATTTTTAACAAATAGCTCATACAGTGACCCATCAGAAAGTAAACGACTAGCATCGCTGCCGCCGCAACTGCAACTAGTGTACCAGCTAACAACAGAGAAAATTCCTTACTTTGGACAGCTTTTTCTATCAGGTGCAACGACCATGCCACGAGCGCTACATCAAAAACTAAAATAGGAATCAACATATATTGTAATATTTTTAAATTCTTGTTAATCAATATTAACACTGTTTTCAGAAAGTTGTGCTCAACTACTCGTTTATTTGTTTGGATAAGGATTTGCAAATCAAACAATTATGAATTCTAATCAGAATTCTGTACCTAAAATCCTGATTTCCTACTCACCTGATTGCAGATGGGAATACATTCGGACGGGACAGTCATGATCGCGTAAATAATTTTTAATTTCCACTATGCTTAACTCCCCGTAGTGCAAAAGCGATGCCAGTAAAGCTGCTTCAGCATGACCTTTTGTTAAGGCGGAGTGAATGTGTTCGCAGTTGCCAGCACCACCAGAGGCAATGACTGGAATGCTGGCAGTGAGTGCGATCGCGCTTGTTAAATCCAAGTCATAACCAGCTTTAGTTCCATCCGCATCCATACTTGTTATTAACAATTCTCCTGCACCTCTTTGTTCAACTTCTTGCGCCCAAAGTAAAGCATCTAAACCTGTATTTTCTCTTCCACCCCGCACATAGACATCCCAACCTAAATTATGAGGATTTTGTCTGCGTTTAGCATCAATAGCAACAACTATGCATTGATTGCCAAAGCGATCGCTAGCCCGATTGATAAAATCAGGATCGCGTACCGCCGTAGAATTAATACTAACCTTGTCAGCTCCTGCTCGTAAAAGATTTTTAACATTTTCTAAGGATTGAATCCCTCCACCCACAGTCAAGGGAATAAAAATCTGTTCGGCGGTGCGGTACACAACGTCGATGATCGTATTCCGGTCTTCATGAGTCGCTGTAATATCTAGAAACACTAACTCATCTGCACCCGCGTCGTTGTAAACCTTTGCCATTTCCACCGGATCGCCAGCATCCTGAAGATTCACAAAGTTAACTCCTTTGACAACCCTTCCTGCCTTAACGTCGAGGCACGGTAGAATTCTTTTAGCTAGCATAAGTAGTTTTACACTCCTGCGTCATCTCCCGAAATTTAAATTTTAGATTGGAGAGTGTAGTTTCTACCGAAAATTTTCATACCTGATTAGGGGAATGCGGGAGTGGAGGAAAAGGAGGACAAGGAAGACAAGGAACATTTAGAATAATTTTCTCCCCCCTCTCTCTAAAAAAAGTTCTATAGTAAAAGCGAAATTATGGCGATTATCTCCTCGAAAAAACAGCCTCCAGAACCAAACAGAGAACCAAAGCAACGTCGGGAGTCAGTGAAAGCCGCCGCCGCAGAGGACAATCTTTTGCAACCCGAAGCCGATGTCGATGAACTTGGAAAGCAGGAAGAGAGTATTCGACCCCAGCGATTTGCCGATTACATAGGGCAAAAAGACTTAAAAGATGTGCTAGACATTGCCATTAAAGCGGCTAAGTCTAGGGGTGAGGTGCTAGATCACCTACTATTGTACGGTCCTCCAGGATTGGGAAAAACCACAATGGCGATGATTTTAGCAGCTGAGATGGAAGTCAACTGCAAAATTACCAGTGCGCCAGCCCTAGAACGTCCCAGAGATATTGTCGGACTGCTAGTGAATCTGAAACCTGGAGATATTTTATTTATCGATGAAATTCATCGCTTAGCGCGGATGACAGAAGAAATTCTCTATCCGGCAATGGAAGATTATCGCTTAGATATTACCATAGGCAAAGGTTCCAGCGCTCGTACTCGGAGTTTGCAGCTATCAAAGTTTACCTTAGTTGGGGCAACAACCCGTGTGGGGGCACTCACCTCACCACTGCGCGATCGCTTTGGTTTAATCCAAAAATTAAGATTTTATGAAGTCGATGAGCTGAACCAAATTGTACTGAGGACCGCTCAGTTACTTCAAACACCCATCACTGAGGATGGTGCCACAGAAATTGCTCGTCGTTCACGAGGAACACCACGTATAGCAAATAGATTACTTAAGCGTGTACGTGATTACGCGCAAGTCAAATTATCGGGAGAGATTAATGAAAGCGTAGCAGCAGAAGCTTTACATCTATTTCAGGTCGATCCCTGCGGTTTGGATTGGACAGATCGGCGGATGCTGAGTGTCATTATTGAACAATTTAATGGTGGTCCGGTGGGATTGGAAACAATTGCTGCCGCAACAGGTGAAGACACTCAGACAATCGAAGAAGTATACGAACCTTATTTAATGCAGATTGGGTACTTACAACGGACTTTTCGTGGAAGGGTGGCAACACCTAACGCCTACAAGCATTTAGGTTTTAAACCCCCCAATGAACAGTTGTCTTTGTTGCCTTAAACCCTGCCTCAAGAGTACAGATGTATTGTAATGGGTAAGGGACGACTATCATCAATCATGACGAAGAAAAGAGTTTTCCCCTGCCTTTTTGTAATTCAGTTTTCACTTTGTCACTTCGTTACCGTGAGATAGTGAACAGAAGCGCAAAAGCGCAAATAATTATGTAGAGACGTCAAATTTTGCGTCTTTGCCTGAGAATATTATCAGTCCACTATGCAAAGCTGGAATGAACGAACCATAGATGATTAAATTAATTATTATTCTTTTAAGCCTGTTGCTTGTGTTTGGGCATAGCGAAGTCGTGATGGCAGTCCAATCTTCCAGTACGAGTATAGAGCAGTTACAAAAACGGGATGAGTTGGGGAATAAAGCGTTTGCGGCGACAAACAAAGGTGACTTTGCCACAGCAGAACGTTACTGGACGCAAATTCTTGAGCAATTTCCCGATAATGCCGCAGTTTGGAGTAACCGAGGTAATTCCAGAGTCAGCCAACACAAGTTGCTTGAAGCGTTGGCAGATTATAACAAAGCGGTAGAACTTGCGCCAAATGTCACTGATCCTTACTTAAATCGTGGTACAGCGTTAGAAGGTTTGGGAAGATGGGATGAGGCGATCGCAGATTACAATCATGTCCTCCTCCTCGATCCCACAGATGCAATGGGATACAACAATCGAGGAAATGCCAAAGCTGGCTTGGGTAAATGGGATGAGGCGATCGCTGACTACAAAAAATCGGCAGACGTTGCCCCTAATTTTGCCTTTTCCCGTGCTAACTATGCCCTTGCTCTTTATCAAATTGGTCAACTTGACGAAGCCATTCGCCAAATGCGGAATATTGTCCGCAAATATCCTAATTTTGCCGATATGCGTGCCGCCCTCAGTGCTGCTTATTGGGTGCAAGGACAAAAAGGCGAAGCGGAAAGCAATTGGGTGTCAGCAGTTGGACTTGATGGACGCTATAAAGATCTCGACTGGGTAACAAACATCCGTCGTTGGCCCCCCAGCATGGTAGCAGCGTTGGATAAATTTTTAAAACTTCAGTAGCGTTTGACCATTAGCGACTGCCAAAAGAATTGTCTAATTACTGCAGGATAGAGTGATTTTTATTCTCAGTAGTAACAAGTAAGTCCTTTACACTTCTGGTGCGGGACTGCCGGGAAACCCTTTCAGTCCTTACCAGGGAGCGAGAAACTCTCCTAAACGGACTGCTTCACCTACGCACTGCCAAGTCTATTGCGGTTCATTAAATATGTACTGAAGTTGAGACTAATGCCTGAAACGAAGAGTGATTTGCGTGTCCCGGCCTTAATCAGCTGAAAATATCAATGCTTGTAAGTAGCTAACAACTGAATACTTACTATATATTTAGTAGGATTGAGTAAGTAAAACACATTTCCTACCAGCTTATAGAAGTTTAGAAAAATTATAAATACGTGAAACAAGGATTGAAGTTATGAACCCGCTGCCAGGAGAACACACGAATAGTCATTCTATAGAACCAGCGCAAGCGTGGTCAATTCCAGATGAAAACCAAGTTCAACATAGTAATACAGAAATTGGTGAAATCAACAGCTTAGCTAAAGTCAGAGACATTCTTGTTGGCGAGCAAATGCGGGAGGTTGAGAAACAGTTTACCAGACTAGAGGAACGTTTGGTAAACGAATGTGTCAGCTTACGAGATGAAACAAGAAAACGGTTAGATTCACTGGAAATATATTTAAGAAAAGAGGTTGAGTCTTTAACAGAAAGACTTAGAAACGAGCAAGTAGAACGTGATGAAGCAGTAAAATCACTTGTTGATCAACATAATCACTTAAATATTTCTGTACAAAAAAAGCTGACAGAATTTGATGAACAAACTGCTACTAGTCAGCGGGATATTCGCGAACAGATTTTTAATCAATCTAAAAACATACAGGATGATTTGAGACAAAAATCTGAAGAAATAGTGGCTTTATTACAACAAGAATACCAAGAATTACGTAAAGACAAGACAGATCGAGCTACTCTTGCCAAGCTTTTTCAAGAGCTTGCTTTTCGCATTAGTTCTCAATAGTCAATAATGCTCTTATCTTCTAAAAGTAAGCTGTCGTTTGTAGTTAATCATGAGGTAAGCATTCTACAGTCAGTCTTTCTGATCTCCCAGTTACCAGGGAGCGGTAAAACGCCTCATAAGCGATGGTTTCCGAATTAGTTCTTAGAGTTTAATGCTTACATAATTAGTGGTATTTGCAAATAACTAACAACTGATTAATGACTAATAATTCTTCTGCAAATAACGCTCGTGTAACCAGTGACGAACTGAGTGAACTCCGTAGTTTGCTGCTAGGTATTGAACCTACTAAACTTAACCAACTTTACGAACGATTAGACAACAGTCAAATAACAGCAGAAGAGATTAGTCGCTTGCTCCCAGAAGCAGTTATTTTGCGGACAATTCAAGATAAACAACTTAGTGAGGCAATAGTACCTACCGTTGAACAATCGCTTCAGGTCTCTGTTAAAAAAGACTTAAATGTCCTTGCACAGGTCATGTTTCCTATCATCGGCCCTGCCACCCGCAAGGCTGTTGCCACAGTTCTTGAGGAAATGATTCAATCAATGAATAAAACTCTGGAACATAGTTTATCTCCACAAAGTTTTAAATGGAGATTAGAAGCACGACAAACAGGTAAATCATTTGCTGAAGTCGTGCTACTCCGGACGCTGACTTATCGGGTAGAACAGGTGTTCTTAATTCACAAACAAACCGGATTACTACTGCAACATATGGTGGGTATGCAGGTAACCGTTCAAGATCCGGATCTTGTTTCAGCTATGTTGACAGCTATCCGGGATTTTATTAAAGACTCGTTCAGTATCCAAAAAGAAGACGCACTCCAGACTTTAGAGTTTGGTGAACTGACAATCTGGATTGAAGAAGGACCACAAGCAATCATAGCAGGTATTATTCGCGGGAATGCGCCTCAAGAATTAAGGTTAGTTTTTCAAGAAGCAATAGAAAAAATCCACTTGAGACTGAGTAAAGAACTCAATGCTTTCCAAGGAGATACAGAGCCATTTGCAGCGAGTAATCCTTACCTTGAGCTTTGCTTGGAATCTCGATATGAAGTGCCAGCCAAAAAAAATTATCCTTATGTATGGACTTTATTCGGCACAATCGCGATCACTTGTGGTATTTGGAGTTTTTTTGGGATTCGAGATCAACTCCGTTGGAATACCTTCTTAGAAAAGCTGAACTCTCAGCCGGGAATTGTGGTGGTTCAGGTTGGTAAGCAACACGGTAAACATTTTATTTCCGGGATGCGCGATCCATTAGCAGTAGATCCAAACACGCTGATTGCACAATCTAATCTTAATCCCAAAACCATTATCAGCCAGTGGAAACCTTATATATCGTTAGAAACCCAATTTGTTACTAAAAGAGCCGAGGAATTACTACAACCTCCAAAAACAGTAACTTTTATGAATGACAACGGCATTCTTCACGTCAGTGGTTCAGCACCGCGTGGATGGATTTTATCAGCAAGGAATTTATGGCGTTTTATTCCCGGTATTACTCAATTTCAAGATAAGAATCTCATTGAACTAGAATTCAATCAATTAGAGTTGTATAAAAAGCAAATTGAACAAGAAGTCCTTTTTTTCTCAGAAGGGACAACACAGTTATTGCCAGGTGAAGATAAAAAGCTTCAGAATCTGGCGATCGCAATGCAAAAACTTTTGAAGGCTGCTCAAAATAGCAATCAGGATGTGCGTCTTCAAATCTTAGGACATACCACTGCAAGTGGCTCACAACAAACAAATACGATCCTCAGTCAAGCCCGTGCTAATGAAATCCTATCTTATCTTGCTTCTACTGGAATGAACAAAAGCTATTTTAGTACTGTAGGTATGAGTTTCAGTCAACCTTTGCGATCAGCATCGGCGAAAGATGATGAATCTAATCGTCGGGTATCTTTCAGGGTACTCCTGACAAATACCAGTAAGTAGGTCAGTTAGAATCAGCCTACCAGTTCACAATCTACATATCAAGTTTGGATAATTTTTTCTGAATTCGACAGATTGTCAAATTATTTTTCCTTTATATTAAGATAATTTTGTTTAGTGAATATGATATTCGCTGCTAGTGTATGGAAAAGCTTGATAGAAATATTTGATTAAATTCTTCAAAAATATATCGAGGCTTAAAATATAGATAGATGATACTTTTTTACTTTGTGTCACAAGGAATTCCTCGTCTTTCCCATTCTTTTTTAGTTTTTTTGACAGAAAAACCTTGACAAGGATAAAACCTAAGTGATAAAAGTTGTTGTTAGGAATTAATTCTGTCCAAAAGAAAAACTCGATAAAGTCTGTTAGATCAAGAATATCTTGTGCTATTCCCATTGCAATTTAGATTAGGAATCAGTTTTCCCTAAGACTAAAGTTTAAACAAAAACACGACTTGGCTAAGGCACTAAAATCTCAACACAGGAATGTTTTTGACACAATTGCGAGTAGCGCAAGGGCGTCTCAGTCATAAATGACCTTGACTCCACATAACCAGTTGTAAACACGGAGTTATACCAATGGGTAAAAACTTTTCCGAGTTCTCGGTGGAGTTTTCCACGTTAGTTGAACTTCTTCGTTGGAGAGCAATCCACCAGTCTCAGCAGAAAGCTTATTCTTTTCTGCTTGATGGAGAGGTAGAAGAATTTGATTTGACATATGGGGAACTTGATGAGCAAGCTCGGCAAGTTGGTGCTTTGCTTCAAAGTTGTGGAGTCATAGGTGGAGAGCGTGCCCTACTGCTCTACCCGCCTGGGTTGGAATTCATTGCTGCATTTTTCGGATGCCTGTATGCAGGTGTGATTGCGGTTCCTGTTTATCCACCCCGAGTCAATCAATCTCTGTCGCGACTTCAAGCTGTTGTGGGGGATGCAAAGGCGGTGGTGGCACTATGCACCACAACAGTTTTGTCCAACATAGAGCAACCGTTTGCCCAGTATCCGAATTTACAAGCTCTGCCGTTACTTACTACAGATAACATTATACAGAACGACTTGGCACAGGCATGGCAAGAACCATCTGTGAACACGGATACGCTAGCGTTTCTCCAGTACACGTCAGGCTCGACTGGAACACCTAAAGGGGTGATGGTGAGTCATGGAAATTTGCTACATAATGAATTTTTAATCAAGCAGGCTATGCAGCATACTACGGAAACTCTCTTCGTGGGTTGGCTGCCTCTTTTTCATGACATGGGTTTAGTTGGGAATGTACTCCAACCACTATATTTGGGAATTCCGAGCATTCTCATGTCTCCGATAGCTTTTCTACAAAAACCCTTTCGCTGGCTACAAGCGATTTCCCGATATAAAGCAACGACGAGTGGTGGGCCCAATTTTGCTTATGACTTGTGTGTTCAAAAAATCACTTCTGAACAACGAGCTATCCTCGATTTGAGTAGCTGGGAAATTGCTTTTAACGGAGCCGAACCGGTCCGGGGAGAAACTGTGGATCTGTTTGCTGCAACCTTTGCTGAGTGTGGCTTTCGCCGTGAGGCATTCTATCCCTGTTACGGCATGGCGGAAACAACCCTAATTGTTTCTGGTGGTTTAAAAGCAGTACCACCAGTATTACTGCCAGTTCAGTCAGCAGCACTAGCGCAAAATCAAGTTATTCCAGCGAGTCCACAAGAGTTTGGCCCAAAGACACTTGTAGGTTGTGGTCAACCTCTAGAGGAGTTGACAATTGCCATTGTTCATCCCGAGACTTTAACCAATTGCCACAGTCATGAAGTCGGAGAGATTTGGGTTGCGGGAAAGAGCGTTGCTAAAGGCTACTGGAATCAGTTGGAGCAAACAGAGCAAACGTTCCAAGCTTATTTAAAGGACACAGGAGTTGGACCTTTTTTACGCACGGGAGACTTGGGATTTTTGCGAGAGGGTGAGCTATTTATTACAGGTCGTCTCAAGGACCTCATTATTATTCGGGGTCAGAACCATTATCCGCAAGACATTGAATGGACGGTGGAGCAGAGCCATCCCGCATTACAACCTGGTGGGAGTGCAGCATTTTCGATTGATGTTGGTGGGGAACGACTGGTTATTGTCACTGAAATCAAGCGCAGTTACCGCCGTAATCTCAATATTGATGAGGTGATTGCAGCTATTCGCTCTCGTGTTGCTGAAAATCACGAACTACAATTGTATGCAGTGTCGCTCCTGAAGACAGGTTGTATTCCAAAAACTTCCAGTGGCAAAATTCAGCGTTATGCTTGTCGATCTGCTTTTTTGGCAGGAAGTTTAGAGAGCATTGGAAGTAATATCTTGAACGAAGGCAGAAGGCAGGAGGCAGAAGGCAGAAGGCAATTAAGATGGGATCTGATGAATCCCCATCTTATTAAAGACCGCCAAATCGAAAATCAAGAGCAAAAGCTGGTGTTTTATCTTCATGAACTTGTGGCTCGGATTCTCAAAGTGGCTCTGGAACAGGTAAATCCACAGCAACCTTTAAGTGCTCTGGGACTCGATTCCTTGATGGCAATTGAAATCAAGCACTCGATTGAAACGAACTTGGGCGTTGTCTTGCCAATCACAAGCTTTATGTCAGCTTCAAGTATCAATAGATTGGCGGTTGAAGTACTCGCGCAATTAACACTAAATCTCGCTAACCCCTCTCCCCAAGAGCTTAGGGATGTCGTAGATGGGGAGAATTCAGTTATCACCGAATACCCCCTTTCTTACGGTCAACAGGCACTATATTTTTTATACCGACTAGCACCAGAAAGTCCGACGTATAACATTGCTAAGGCTGCGCGGATTTCTTCAGATTTAAATATCAAAGCATTACACCGAGCATTTCAAACTCTACTTGAGCGTCATTCTTGTCTGCGCACGACTTTCAGTACTGTGGATGGAAAACCTATTCAGCGAGTCCACAAGGGGATAACGGTTTGCTTTCAGCAGGAAGATGCGGCAACATGGGATGAGGAATTTCTGAGCGATCGCCTAATAACCGAAGCATACCGTCCCTTCAATCTTGAACAAGGTTCGCTCCTACGAGTCAGTCTTTTCACTCGCTCACCGCAAGAGAATATCCTTTTGTTGGTTGTCCACCACATTGTGGCAGATCTGTGGAGTCTAACAGTTCTGATGGATGAGTTAGGAATGCTATACCAAGCAGAAAACAATGCCACACCCGTTACGCTCCCGAACTTGACTTGGCAGTATGCTGACTATGTGCAATCTGCGTCACAAAGGCTAGCTTCTACTGAAGGTGCGGAGCTTTTGCTCTACTGGCAGAAGCAGTTGGCAGGAAAATTACCTGTGTTGAATCTACCAACTGACCGTCCGCGACCACCAGTTCAAACCTATAATGGGGCTTCTATAAGCTGCAAGCTGAGTCGAGAACTGAGCCAAAAGCTCCTCGACTTCAGTCGCGATCGCGGAGTCACTCTCTACATGACTCTGCTCGCAGCTTTTCAAGTGCTACTCTACCGCTATACAAACCAGGAGGATTTACTGCTAGGTTCTCCGACAACAGGCAGAAGTCGAGCTGATTTGGCAGAACTCGTAGGCTATTTTGTCAACCCAGTCGTATGCCGTGCTGATTTGTCGGGAAATCCGACATTTGAGGAGTTTCTCAACCAAGTGCGCTCCACTGTGCTAGATGCCTTAGCTCACCAAGATTACCCCTTTGCACGCTTAGTCGAACAACTACAGCCGATGCGGGAGCCAAGTCGGTCACCGCTATTCCAAGTCATGTTTGTCTTGCAGAAAGCACACCTACACGGACAAGAGGGTTTGGCAACTTTCGCTTTAGAGGAAACAGGGGCGAGAATAAAGCTTGGGGATCTAGAACTAGAGTCCATAGCACTCAACAAGCGGATTGCTCAGTTCGACCTCACCTTGATGATAGCTGAGGTGGATGAAGTCCTATCTAGTTGTTGGGAATACAACACAGATTTGTTTGATGCTACCACTGTGGAACGGTTGGCAGGTCATTTTCAGACTTTACTGGAAAATATAGTGATTGACTCACAGCAGCACGTTTCATTGCTGCCATTCCTAACCAAGTTGGAATGGCAGCAACTACTAATAGAGTGGAATGCAACCCAAGTAAATTATGCGAGTGAACCTTGTCTCCACAAACAATTTGAGACTCAAGTAGAGCAGACACCAGATGCAGTGGTAGTAGTGTTTAAAGAAGAACAACTCACCTACGCACAACTGAATCAGCAGGCCAACCAGTTAGCACATTATCTCCAAACGTCGGTGGAGCCGGAGGTATTGGTAGGTATTTACCTGGAGCGCTCTGTAGAAATGGTGGTGAGTATTTTAGCAGTTCTCAAAGCTGGTGGAGCTTATGTCCCTCTAGATCCCACCTATCCCAAAGAACGTATAGCCTTCATGCTAGAGGATGCACAAGTTTCAGTGCTGTTGACTCAACAGAAGTTTCTCGACGCTTTGCCTGAGCACAAAGCGCAAGTCGTCTTTTTGGAGAAAAGTGAGGTTTGGGCAGTCGAGAAGGTAGAAAACCCAGTTAGTCAAGTCACAAGCAATAACTTAGCTTATGTTATTTACACGAGCGGCTCAACTGGCAAACCTAAGGGAGTCATGAACACCCACAGTTCTATTTGCAATCGTTTATTCTGGATGCAACAAACCTATCAATTAACGACGGCAGATCGGGTGTTGCAAAAAACCCCCTTTAGCTTTGATGTCTCGATTTGGGAATTCTTTTGGCCACTCTTGACAGGAGCAAGTTTAGTGATGGCGGAACCTGGAGGCCATCAAGATAGCGCTTACCTTGTCAAGCTGATTGCCCAACAGCAGATTACCACAATCCATTTTGTCCCTTCCATGCTCCAAGTCTTTTTAGAATTTGTAAATCTTGAAGCATCTACGAGCTTGCGGCAAGTTATGTGTAGTGGAGAAGCGCTATCTTTGAATTTACAACAGCGCTTTTTCGCACAATTGGATGCAGAACTGCACAATCTTTACGGACCAACAGAAGCTGCTATTGATGTCACCTTCTTTTGGTGTAGGCAAAACATCTCTAAATACACCGTACCTATCGGTCGCCCGATTGCTAATACACAGATTTATTTACTCGATGCTCACTTACAGCCAGTTCCTATTGGTGTACCAGGGGAGGTACATATTAGTGGAGTCGCTCTAGCAAGAGGTTATCTTAACCAACCAGAACTGACGGCTCTTAAATTCATTCCCAATCCCTTTAGTGATCAGCGGGGAGCACGTTTATACAAAACAGGCGATTTGGCACGCTATCAACTTGATGGTAGTATAGAGTACCTTGGGCGAAAAGATTACCAGGTCAAACTTCGGGGCTTCCGCATTGAACTCGCAGAGATTGAGACGGTATTGGGTCAACATCCTGCTGTGCGCGAGGTTGTTGTTTTGATGCGAAAATCTTTTGGTGAAGGGCGTCGAGAGTTTGCCCTAAATGCCGACCGAAAAGATACTGCTATTACTAGTTTACGTCACTTCCTTAAGGGAGAATTCACTGAAGAATTAGCAACTGAGCCTGCAATGGATCAAATGGTTGCGTATTGCGTTTGTCATCAGCCTGCACCGACGACTACCGAATTACGCCGCTTTCTTCACAAAAAGCTGCCTGATTACATGATTCCTGCTGCTTTCATCATGTTGGATGCACTTCCCTTAACACCAAATGGAAAGATAGATAGACAAGCACTACCAACTCCCGGCAAAGTTAGACCCGAACTGGAAAAAGCTTTTGTCGCTCCTAGCACTGACGTAGAAAAGGTATTGGCAGAGGTTTGGGCAAGTGTGCTTGGTCTTGAACAGGTGGGTATTCACGACAACTTTTTTGAATTGGGAGGGGATTCTATCCGTACCATCCAAGTGGTGGCTAAAGCTCAAGTCAGAGGGTTAAGCTTTTCAGTACAGGAAATTTACGAGAGTCAAAATATTTACAAATTAGCGCAGATATTTACCCTTGACAAACCTAGTTTCTTACCTATAGAAAAAACAGAGGTGTTCAGTTTAATATCTGAAGCTGAACGGCAAAAACTACCGAGTGATATAGTAGACGCCTATCCTTTAGCCAGAGTCCAGGCAGGTATCATTTTTCACAGTGAATACAGTCCTGATTCCTTGATGTACCATGATATCTTCCAATATCATCTGCGCGTCCGTTTAAACATGGAGTTATTGCAAAGGGCTTTGCAGCAGCTTGTTGAACGTCACCCTATCCTACGGACTTCATTTGATTTGACTAACTACACCGAACCCCTGCAATTAGTCCATCAAAATGTTTTTGTCCCTTTACAGGTGGAGGATTTGCGCTCTCTAGAACCGAACCTACAACAACAAGCGATCGCAACTTGGATAGAAACGGAAAAAAATCGGCGTTTTGACTTGACTTACCCGCCACTCATCCGCTTTTTTGTGCATCGTCTCACAGAACACACTTTTTATCTCACCTTAAGTTGGCATAACTCTATTCTTGATGGATGGAGTCAGGCTTCTCTGCTCACTGAATTACTACACTGTTATTGTGCCCTGATTCAGGTCGAAGTCTATTCCAAAGAGTCACCCCCAAAAACTTCATACCGGGATTTTGTCGCTGAGGAGCGCAAAATACTTGCATCTCCAGAATATCTTGCTTATTGGACTCAAAAATTAAAGGGTTCCATCACTACGAAGCTACCTCGATGGCTTTCTACTCGCCCTGCAACAGACAAGTCGCAAATTGGAGTTTTGGATGTCCCCATATCCTCCGAAGTATCCAATGGACTCAAAAAACTAGCCCGATTAGCAGAAGTTCCACTGAAAAACGTTTTGCTTGCTGCACACCTGAGAGTCATGAATTTGCTGAGTGGTGAGTCGGATATCCTCACAGGTCTTGAGTCTAATAGTAGGCTAGAGGAAGCTGATGCAGAAAAGACATTGGGAAGCCATATAAATACTGTACCTTTTCGCCTAAAACTGACTGTCGGAACTTGGATCGATTTGGCGAAACAGGCTTTTGCTGCTGAACAGGAGTTGTTAGCCTTCAGGCGCTATCCCTACTCTAGTCTACAAAAGCTGAGTGGTCGCCAGCCTTTACAGTCTATAGTTGAGACTGTTTTTAATTATACCCATTTTCATGTTTATCAAAGTCTTAAAAACTTAAAAGGTATAGAAATTTTAGGGGGACAGGGTTTTGGGGAAAGTAACTTTACCCTCAGAGTAGAGTTTAATCGCAACCATATTTCGGATCATATACAACTCGATTTAGAGTGCAAGTTGGCGGATATAAGCCACGCACAGTTAGAGGCTATTGGCAGTTATTTCATCGAAACCTTGACTGCAATGGCTACACAACCGTTTGAACGCTATGAAGAAAAATGCCTTCTTTCAGCCACAGAGCAACACCAATTGCTGGTTGAGTGGAATAACACTGCAAGCGAATATCCGCAGCAGTTATGTATCCACCAACTGTTTGAGCAGCAGGTGCAACAAAACAGTAATGCAAATGCATTGATTTTTGAGCAAGAGCAATTGAGCTACCAAGAATTAAACTCTCGAGCTAATGCACTTGCCGAGTACTTACGGCAACTGGGAGTTTCTCCGGAAACACGGGTTGCCCTATGTGTAGAGCGTTCCTTAGAGATGATCGTAGGAATTTTGGGAATTCTCAAAGCAGGTGGAGCTTATGTCCCTTTAGATCCCACTTATCCTCAAAATCACCTTGCTTTTGTGCTCGAAGATGCTCAAGTATCAATCTTGCTAACTCAAGCGCGGTTGGTGGCAAGGCTTCCTACGAATGGAACTCAAATTTTGTGCTTGGATTCAGACTGGAACGTTATTGCCAAAAGTCACTCAGAAAATCCCATCTGTAAAGTCACGCAAGAAAATCTTGCTTACGTTATTTATACCTCTGGCTCTACAGGTTGTCCAAAGGGAGTGCAAGTGACCCACCAAAACTTGGTTCATTCAACCAGTGCTAGAATAAACTATTACCTTGAACCTGTGACCAGTTTCTTGCTGGTTCCCTCGTTTGCCTTTGATAGTTCAGTGGCTGCCATTTTCTGGACATTATGTCAAGGTGGAACTTTAATAGTTCTCAAAAATAATGTGCAAAAAGATATTTGGCAGTTGGCTAAGCTGATTGCTCAACATCAAGTTTCACATTGGTTAAGCATTCCCTCACTTTACAATGCTCTTCTTGCACATGTAGAACTCATTGATTTGATGTCTTTACGTACTGTCATTGTTGCCGGAGAATCTTGTTCAAAAGAGTTAGTGGAACTTCACCAAAAATTGCTTCCGCAGACATCCCTGTTTAACGAGTACGGTCCAACAGAAGCAACAGTGTGGAGCAGTGTATATAATTGTCAAAATCATGATTTCAAAACTGCTGTTCCTATCGGTCGCGCGATCGCCAATACCCAAATTTATTTGCTGAATTCTTACAAACAACCCGTACCTATTGGAGTTCCTGGAGAATTATACATTGGTGGCCTTGGTCTGACTAGAGGGTATCTCAATTGCCCTGAACTCACCACTGAAAAATTTATTCCTAACCCGTTTAGCGATCGACCTAACGCACGCTTGTATAAAACTGGGGATTTAGCACGTATTTTACCTAATGGTAATATTGAGTTTCTTGGTCGCATCGACAATCAGGTTAAGTTAAGGGGGTATCGCATTGAACTAACAGCGATTGAAATGGCGCTTCAGGAACATCCAATTGTGAAGGAGGCTGTTGTCTCGGTTAGAAAAGATGACTCGGACAACCAACGCTTAATTGCCTATGTAGTGTGCAAGTCCACATTAAAAACTGAGGAATTGAAAAGGGAGTTGAGGCAAAAGTTACCAGAGTATATGATACCTACCACCTTTATGATTCTGGATGCTTTGCCATTAATGCCAAATGGTAAGGTTGACCGCCAAAACTTGCCTGCACCTGAACAAATGCAGTTTGGGGATAAAGCAATGGCGCAAATTTTGAGCAGGTTGGAGGTGCTTTCAGAAGAAGAAGTAAAAGCAATGCTTCAGCACGCAAAGACGAGCCAGCACTGAAGGCGGGTTTCCCGCCGTAGGTGACTGGCGTCGCAAAGACGCTAAGAGAATTAAGGTGTTAATGTCTGCTATTGCAACGATGACCACTCGCTTCGCGAAAAGGCAAAAGTCAAAAGTCAAAAGTCAAAAAAATAAAAAGGACTCTAGCCCCTAAATTCATTTATGGAAAATGAAAAAATATGTATTTCGATCCACGTAGTGCAAAAAAATACTACGTCCATATTTCAAGCCCCTAAATTTATTTTGGTGGTTCTTACTTTTGACTTTTGACTTTTGACTTTTGACTTCCCCGAAGGGGCTGACCTGAGCTTAATTTTTCATGAAATGACTTTAGAATGAAGGAGAGAATAAGTGAGTGATGATTTTTTAAAGCGTGTTGCTGAGCTTTCCGAAGAGAAGCGTGAACTTCTAGAATTGCTGATGAAGGAAGAGGCGACAGAACCACAAGCTACCTATGTAGCACCCCGTACACCTGTTGAGGAGATGCTGGCTAAGATCTGGGAGCAGGTACTTGGGCTAAAGCAAGTAGGTATACAAGACAACTTTATAGAATTGGGAGGGGATTCGATTCAAAGTATTAAAATTGCTGCCAGAGTTATTCAATCGGGTATCCAACTTAGTATCAATGATATCTTTGATTATCCAACTATCGCGGAGTTGGCAACAGTTGTAGATACAACTTCGTTTCGTCTGGCGGAACAAGATCTAGAACCGGAGGAAGTGCCTTTGATACCTATCCCATCAACTGATTTAGAAACTTTCACGCCAAGCGACTTCCCAGAAGCCGAGTTGAGTCAGGAAGATCTCAATAAGCTTTTCAAAAAGCGAGTCTAGAATTATACCAAATTTAGAAGGAGCTTCAGCGATGGAAGCTGAAAATATTGAGGACATTTACACACTCTCGCCTACGCAACAAGGCATATTCTTCCACGTACTTTCCGATCCTGATTCTGCGATATACCAAAGTCAAACGACTTGTATCTTGCAGGGAAATCTCAACATCTGGGCTTTTGAGAAAGCTTGGCAGAAAGTCGTAGATCGGCATTCAAGCCTGCGAACTGCTTTTGTATGGGAAAGCCTCGATAAACCAGTTCAGATTGTTTATCGAGAGGTGAAACTACCTATACAGCAGTACGATTGGTGTAGGCTCTCAACCATCGACCGGGAAGCACATTTACAAAATTACCTTCGAGCAGACCGAAGTCGTGGTTTTGAACTGTCAAAGCCTCCACTTATACGTCCGACTGTTATTAAAATCGCAGAAGACAGCTATCAACTAGTTTGGAGCAGTCATCATTTAGTGTTGGATGGATGGTCTGGTGTCATAATCCAGAAAGAAGTGTTTGCTTTCTACGAAGCGTTCTGTCAAGGCAAGTCTATTGATTTAGAGCCAAGTCGCCCCTATCGGGACTACATCGCTTGGCTCAAGCAGCAGGATCTCTCCAAGGGAGAGGCATTCTGGCGACGAACTCTTCAAGACTTTACTGCACCAACGCCTCTATTCGTAAACTACAATAATGCTGGCTTGTCAGGTCAGGAGGAAGACTATAAGCAACTGGAGATTTGCCTATCTGACACTATAACAGCCACAATAAATTCTTTTGCACGACAGCACCATTTAACTGCAAATACAGTAGTGTTGGGAGCTTGGGCTCTACTTCTAAGCTATTGTAGCGGTAAGCAAGATGTACTCTTCGGGAAAGTCATGTCTGGTCGTCCAGCAACCATGATTGAAGTTGAGTCTATGGTAGGACTTTTTGTCAATACTTTAGCAGCGCGGGTACAAGTTTCTTTAGAAGATTCACTTGTGTCATGGCTTAAGAAACTCCAAACCCAGCAGATAAAACTGCATCAGTACGAACATACCCCACTAGTACAAATCCAAGGCTGGAGCGAACTGCCCAAGGGTATACCTCTATTTGAAAGCATTTTGGTGTTTCAACACACTTTTGTGGATGTTTTGAATGAACAAAAAGGAAACCTTAAAATCGGCAAAATTAACATAATAGAATATACAAATTATCCACTCAGTATAAAGATCATACCAGGCTCAGAGCTATGTCTAAAGGCCAGTTTTATTTCACGCCGCTTTAATGTCACTACAGTAACTAGGATTTTAGAGAACTTTAGGACTCTGCTTACCAATATGGTAACTCGATCCAGTTTGCAACTAAATGATTTAATCGCCATCCTTAAAGTCACTGAAAAAGAACAAAAAGAAACAGAACTGCTAGAGCGTAGAAACTCCAATGCCAAAAAGTTGGAAACTGTCAAACCAAAAATTTTTAGGTTGTCCTCTGGGAAGATAGTAGAAATAGACCATCTACAGCAGGGAAAGACATTGCCCTTAGTTATACAACCAATGGGGCAGAATCTTGATTTAGTTGCGTGGACTCAAAATAATCTAGAATTTATAGAGAAACAGCTGATAAAGCATGGGGCAATTCTATTCCGCAACTTTGATGCTGACGACATACTGGTATTTGAAAAGTTTATGAGAGCCATTTCTCCTGAACTGATGGAATACCGCGATCGCTCAACACCCCGAACGGAACTTGGTAGAAATATTTATACCTCAACTGAATATCCATCTCATGAACATATAGCATTGCATAATGAATTTTCATATGCTTATACTTGGCCAATGAAAATCTGTTTTTACTGTGATAAGCCAGCAGAACAAGGAGGTTCTACTCCTATTGCTGACTGTCGCCAGGTTTTTCAAAAAATTAGCTTTAAAACCCGAGAAAAATTTATCCAAAAAAAGGTGATGTACACCCGAAATTATGGTATTGGGATAGACCTTTCTTGGCAGGAGGCATTTCAGACAAAAGACAAGTCAGTTGTAGAGGAATATTGCCGTAAAGCTCCTATGGAATTTGAGTGGAAAGATGATCATCGTTTGAGAACTCGCTCGTGTCGTCAAAGTGTTGTCACACATCCAAAGACACAAGAAATGATTTGGTTCAATCAAGCTCACTTATTTCATATATCAAATTTGGACTTAGAAGTGCGTGAAGGACTGCTGAAATTGTTTAAGGAGGAGGATTTGCCACGGAATACTTATTATGGTGACGGCTCTATGATAGAAACCTCTGTATTAAATGAAATTCGTGAGGCTTATGATCAAGCATCTGTTAGTTTCTCTTGGCAGAAGGGAGATGTATTGTTGCTTGACAATATGTTAACGGCGCACGGACGAAAGCCATTTGTAGGTACAAGAAAGATATTGGTGGCGATGGGAGAAGTTTTCACCCAAAAACTTTAGTCAAAGTTTGAATCTAAATTAGCTTTGACTAAAGTAAAAAAGGAAGGTTAATATGTGTGGCATTGTGGCGATATTTTCAAAGCAGGAACCTATTTCAACGGATGTATTGGCGCGAGCTACTCGGCAGCTGTATCATCGCGGCCCAGATCAACAGGGGCAATGGGTTGCTCCTCACGGACGGGTTGGGTTAGGTCATACTCGGCTCAGCATTATCGACTTTACCACCGGGGATCAGCCGATGATGAACGAAGATGAGCAACTGCACGTTATTGTCAATGGAGAGTTTTACGAATTTGAACGCATTCAGTGTGAGTTGAAACAAAAGGGGCACCGATTCCGCACGCGTTCTGATAGCGAGATTGTACTCCATCTGTATGAGGAGTTTGGCACGCAATGCCTGCATCATCTGCGGGGTGAATTCGCATTTGTACTATGGGACGAGGCAAATCAACTTCTCTTTGCAGCGCGCGATCGCTTCGGAATTAAGCCGCTTTTCTACGCAATGGTTGGCGATACACTTTATTTGGCATCGGAAGCCAAAGCGTTATTTGCCGCAGGTGTTCCAGCTCGTTGGGATAATGAGTCGTTTTTCCAACAGTTATTTGTTTATGTTAACCAAGACCGTACATTATTTGAAGGCGTATATCAAGTCCCACCCGGTCACTACCTTTTAGCTACGCAGCGTGGTCTACAAATCTGTCGCTATTGGGATTTTGACTACCCAATAGCTGATGCTGCTCCAAAGTGTACCGATGCTGAATACATCGAACAACTTCGGCACACATTGGCGGAAGCGGTTCAAATCCGTATGCGGGCTGACGTACCGATTGGCTGTTTTCTCAGTGGCGGCGTTGATTCGTCTACGATACTGGGCATGGCAGCGAAATATAGTTCTGAGCCGATAAAGGCATTCACTGTCACTTTCGATCATCCAGTTTACAACGAAGAATCAATTGCCCGTGAGACAGCAAGACACGTTGGAGCGGATTTTCAGCCTGTTCCACTCAACTCATCTGATTTCGCCGACCATATTGCCAACGCGACTTGGCACGCCGAGACGCTAGATGTTAACCCGCGTGGCGTCGCTAGATATATACAAAGTCGTGCTGTACATGAATTAGGCTATAAAGTTGTGTTAGCTGGTGAAGGCTCTGACGAGATATTAGCTGGATATGGCGATGTCCGGCAGGATTTTCAACTTGGTGACTTCCCGCAAATGATACAGCAAGGATTAGAGGAGAATCGCGGAAAAAGTCCAGTTTCCAGTGCAACATTACTCGACAAGACACCAGCTTTTTTAGCAAGGTTGCATGAAACTTTAGGATTTACCCCATTTTGGTTGAAAAAAATTGCCGTCAACAGAGCCTTTTTTCACCTTCTCCTTGCTCCTGATTACGCCTCCAAATTTTCTGAGTGGGATGTTTATGACGTATTTTTGAGTCAGTTCGATGTGCAAGATCAGCTTGCAGGGCGATCGCCAGTTATCCAATCACTCTATTTATGGTGTAAATCCATCTTGCCAAACTACATCTTATTTGCTGATCGCCTGGAAATGGCTCATGGTGTCGAAGTCCGTTTGCCGTTTTTAGATCATCATGTCTTCGAGTTAGTACGTGATATGCCTGTCTCGCTGCTTAGACATGGGACGAGGGAGAAATACGTGTTACGAGAGGCGGCTCGACCTTTTGTGCTTGATAAAGTTTATGCCCGTCCAAAGCACTCTTTTGCTGCTCCGCCTGCCACTCTGACAACAAACAACCGACTATACACACTGATGCAAGACTCTTTACGCAGCTCGGTTATGGCATCAGTGCCTTTCTTCGACCAAGCAGCAGTTATTGCCTTGTTGGATAAACTTCCCACCATGACTGAGCGCCAGCGCATTGCCCTAGAATCAACCTTGATGATGTTATTGAGTACATATTTTCTTCAGTCTCGATATAATCTGTAGCCCAAGATTCTGCATTTAGTAGACTTATTAGCTATTCAACTCTAATTAGTGATAATCCTTTTTGAACACAACTTTTAACTTACCGATGCAAACTGATATCATTGAAGGGTTTGAACTCTCACCTCAACAGCAACGTCTTTGGCTGTTGCCGCAAAATAATTTTGCTGATCGGGCTGGGCTGGCTATTTTAATTGAAGGAAACCTCAACGTCGAGGTTCTCAAAGAAGCCTTATATAAGTTGATTGATAGACATGAGATTCTGCGGACAACTTTCCATAGCGTACCCCACCAAAAGTTTCCAATTCAAAGCATCAGCGATCGCACTAGCATACAGTGGCAAGAAATGGATTTGAGGCGTTTGAGCTTTGAAAGACAGCAGGCTAAAATTGAGGAACTTTTCCAAGAAAAGGGGCAATATTCTTTTAATTTGGAGCAAGGACCTCTTGTTTGCTGTACCCTACTAACTTTGTCAGCGCAAAAGTATACTTTGCTTCTCACCCTGCCAGCTCTTTGTGCCGATCCCAGAACACTTAGGAATATAGTTGAAGAAATTAGTTCTTTATACGCTAGAAGTGGACAAAATGAATTACCCATACAGTACATGCAGTTTTCTGCTTGGCAGAATGAAATTCTAGAAGAAGAGTATACAGAAACAGGAACAGGATATTGGCAAGAAAAAAAAATTTATGATTTTCTGAATTTGAAGCTGCTTTTTGAAGCTCAGCCAGTTAAAAAGTTAGAGTTTAAACCTCAATTTTTAGCCCAGACGCTTTGTCCTGAAACTATGGCGAAAATCAAAGAGTTTGTTCAAGAACACAAAATTTCAACTTCTGTATTCTTCCTGGCTTGCTGGCAGATTTTGCTTTGGCGTCTCACCGGACAACCAAACATTGTTATAGGAACTATCTGTGATGGCCGCTCTTATGAAGGTCTAGAGCAAGCACTTGGGCTGTTTGCCAAATACTTACCTGTTCATTGTCATCTAGAAGATGATGACTTATTCATTAAAGTTTTGTCACAGGTAGATGAATCAATCCGCGAGGCTTACTTAGGGCAAGAGTACTTTGCTTGGGAGCAAATCGTTGGAGAATCAGAGAATTTTAATGCCCAATCCCTCTCATTATTTTGTTTTGATTTCGAGGAACAGCGTGCCAGTTATTCTGCTGGTGAGATTTTATTTACAATTTATAAGCAGTATACCTGTATTGACCGATTTAAAGTAAAACTTTCTTGCATTAATACTGAAGGTATTCTCAGTACAGAATTTTACTATGATTCCAGCTTATTTTCAGCGGAGACTATTGAGCGCTTAGCTGGACAGTTCCAGACATTATTAAATAGTGTTGTTAGCAATTCAAATACATCAATTAGTGAGTTGCAAATTTTGAGTGCAGTTGAACAGCAATTAGTGGTAGAGTGGAATCATACTAAAGTTGACTATTCTCAAGATAAGTGCATTCATCAGCTGTTTGAAGCGCAGGTAGAGCAGACACCAGACACCATTGCGGTAGTGTTTGAAGACAAGCAACTAACCTACCAGGATCTGAACGTCAGAACTAATCAGCTAGCACATTACCTACAAGTACTGGGCGTTGGGCCAGAGGTAATGGTAGGGTTATTTGTTGAGCGATCGCTCGATATCGTCATTGGACTACTCGGCATCCTCAAAGCAGGCGCAGCTTACTTACCGTTAGATCCAGCGTTACCAACAGATGCTTTAGCCTTTCGGTTGCAGGATTGCCAGGTACCAATCCTCTTAACACAACAGTTGCTAGTCGCAAAACTTCCCGAAAATGCAGCGCAAATCATCTGCTTAGATGCAGACTGGGAACTCATTCCCCAGGAGAATCAGGAAAATCCTCAAAATTCCGTACAACCTGAAAACCTAGTTTACGGAATCTTCACCTCTGGTTCTACAGGCAAACCCAAAGCAGTTGCTGTCGAACATAAGCAACTCGTCAATTACCTGTACGGAATTTTGGACAGACTGAACTTGCCCACAGGTGCCAGCTTTGCGACAGTTTCCACCTTTGCGGCAGACTTAGGCAACACGGTAATCTTTCCCGCCTTATGTACAGGGGGATGTCTGCATATATTGTCCCAGGAGCGAGCATCCGATCCGCAAGCACTCTTCGATTATTTTCAGCGCCATCCCATCGACTATCTCAAAATAGTTCCTTCCCACTTCGCAGCTTTTCTAGCATCCTCCCCACCACAGTCGATCCTGCCTCGCCAGTGCCTAGTTTTGGGTGGTGAAGCCAGCAGTTGGGATTTGATTAATATTATCCAGCGACAAACACCCAACTGCCAGATTCTCAACCATTATGGTCCAACAGAAACCACTGTCGGCGTGCTAACTTACCCAGTCAACAACGGACAAGCTAGCCATAATTCACAAACGCTTCCCTTGGGAAAACCCTTAACTAACACTCAGGTTTACGTACTGGATAGCCATCTTCAACCAGTCCCCATTGGAGTACCAGGTGAACTGCACATTGGCGGTTTAGGCGTAGCTAGAGGATATATCAACCGTCCTGAATTAACCACTGAAAAGTTTATTCCCAACCCGTTTAGCAATGAACCCACTGCCCGTCTCTACAAAACTGGGGATTTGGTGTGCTATTTGTCAGACGGTAACATTGAATATCTAGGACGCATCGACCACCAAGTGAAAATCAGAGGTTTTCGCGTTGAGTTGGGAGAGATTGAAGCCGTGCTGAGTCAGCATCCCGGTGTGGGGCAAGTCGTAGTTTTAGCTCAGGAAGATAAAACAAGCCGCCAGCGTCTAGTTGCCTATATTGTGCCGGATCGGCAAGGGGATATCACAACCAGTGATTTACGCTGCTTCTTGTCAGAAAAGCTGCCTGAGTACATGATTCCGTCTGCCTTTTTGCTACTTAAATCACTGCCCCTAACAACGAATGGCAAGGTGGATCGTCAAGCGTTGCTAAGCTTTAACCTGAATGATTCTGAGTTGAACGCTAATTTTTTGGCACCTCGGACTGCCGCAGAAAACGTTGTAGCAGATATATGGAAACAAGTTCTTGGTGTTCATCAAATAGGTATCCACGACAATTTTTTTGAGTTGGGCGGTCATTCGCTGCTAGCCACTCAGGTTTTCCTCAAGCTGCACAAAATTTTTCAAGTAAAGTTATCACTGCGCCATCTGTTTGAGACACCTACGGTCGAAGGTATAGTCAACGTTATTGAACAAAACCGGGGAGGGGGTGAAGTTGTTGAAAAGATTGCTGAGACTTTAATAGAAGTGAAAAAACTCTCGCTACAAGTGAAAAAGACGTTGGCAAAAGAAAAAACTTGATATACGGAGGAGAACAGTATGAGCGAGCTTCTTGGGCAAATAGGCGATCTTTCACCAGAGGAACACGAGCTTTTTCAGCTGCTACTTGAGGAAAAAGGGATAGATACCAGAGGAACACAAACTATTCCTCTGAGGACAGAGACTAGCCCTTGCCAGCTTTCTTTTGCACAAGCTAGGTTGTGGTTTCTCAGCCAGTTGGACCCTGATAGCCCTCTTTACAATATGCCCGCTGCCGTGCGCTTGATTGGAGCGCTCAACGTTGCGGCACTGAAACAGATTTTTAATGAAATTGTGCGGCGACATGAAGTCTTACGAACAACTTTTGTCATCGTCAATGGGCAACCAGTCCAAGTCATTGCTCCTACTTTAATCCTGCCCTTGCCTGTCGTGAACTTACAAGAGTTACCCGAGCTTGAGCGTGAAGCTGAAGTTTTACGGCTAGCCACTTCCGTTGCACAGCGACCCTTCGATTTGACTCAGGGTCCATTGCTACGGACAACTCTGCTACAGTTAGGCGCAGCAGAGTACGTACTACTGTTTACAATGCATCATATTATCTCCGATGGCTGGTCGATAGAGGTCCTCATCCAGGAAGTTGTCGTTTTGTACGAAGTATTTTGCAGTGGGAAACCCTCACCACTGGCGGATCTGCCTATCCAGTATGCAGACTTTGCCATTTGGCAGCGTCAGTGGTTACAGGGAGAAGTTATGGCAAATCAGTTAGCCTATTGGCAGCAGCAACTGAGTCATCATCCCCCTGTGCTACAGCTACCGACCGACCGTCCTCGCCCTGTAGTCCAGAGCTTCCGTGGTTCCACGAAATCGTTCTCTCTTTCTACTAAACTTACGGACGCACTCAAGGTTCTGAGCCAGGGGGAGGAGGCGACCTTGTTCATGACGCTGCTGGCAGCATTCCAAACATTGCTTTATCGCTATACTGGTCAGGAAGACATACTGGTGGGATCTCCGATCGCGAACCGCGATCGCTTTGAAACCGATGCACTAATAGGTTTTTTTGTCAATACTTTGGTTCTGCGTACTGACCTGTCAGGCAACCCGAGTTTCCGAGAGTTACTGGCTCGGGTGCGTGAGATGGCATTGTCAGCCTATGAGCATCAAGAGATGCCTTTTGAGCAACTGGTGGCAGAACTACAGCCCGAACGGGACTTGAGCCGTAATCCACTCATTCAAGTGATGTTCACCCTTCAAAATGCTCCGGTGCCAGTCATGGAGTTTGCGGGTTTAACCTTAAGTCCAGTGGAATTTGACAGTGGCATGACAAAGTTTGATTTGATACTCACTTTATCCGAAACACCCGAGGGTCTAACTGGTAGGCTTGAGTACAATACAGACCTATTTGATGCCGCCACGATCGCCAAGATGGTGAGATATTTTCAGACTTTGCTGACAGGAATTGTGAGTGATCCAGACCAATCTATTTTGAACTTGCCACTGTTGACCACTGCCGAGCGGCATCAGTTGTTAGTGGAGTGGAACGACAATCAGATAGATTATCCCCAGGACAAGTGTATCCATCAGTTGTTTGAAGCTCAGGTGGAACGAACTCCGGATGCTGTAGCTGTGGTGTTTGAAGAGCAGCAGTTGACTTACCAGCAGTTGAACCAAAGAGCAAATCAACTGGCGCATTACCTGAGGACTCTGGGTGTAAAACCGGAGGTGCTAGTGGGCTTGTGCTTGGAGCGATCTTTGGAGATGGTGGTGGGACTTTTAGGTATCCTCAAAGCAGGTGGTACCTATGTGCCGCTAGATCCGGCCGATCCGCAGGAGCGACTGGCTTTTATGTTGGAGGATGCTCGGGTAGCAGTACTAATTCAACAGCAGAAAGTTGAGGGGCTACCGGAACATAAGGCGCGGGTGGTTTTTTTAGACGCAGACTGGCAGGTGATCGCCCAACACAGCGAGGAGAACTTTGTCGGAGGGGTGACGATCGACAACTTGGCTTACGTCATCTATACCTCGGGTTCGACAGGGAGGTCAAAGGGTGTGATGAACACCCACCACGGACTTTGCAATCGCTTGCTCTGGATGCAGGATGCTTACCGATTAACTACAGCTGACGGTGTGCTGCATAAAACTCCCTTCAGCTTTGATGTTTCGATCTGGGAGTTGTTGTGGCCATTGTTGAGTGGAGCACAATTGGTTGTAGCCCGACCGGAAGGTCATAAAGACAGTGCCTATCTCGTCAAACTGATTACTGAGCAACAGATTACTACACTTCATTTCGTCCCTCCTATGCTCCAGGTTTTTTTGGCAGAGCAGGGACTGGAGGCATGTGGCTGCCTAAAGCGTGTCATCTGTAGTGGCGACGCACTGCCGTTTGAACTTCAAAAACGCTTCTTTGCTCGTCTAAAAACAGAACTGCATAATCTTTATGGACCGACAGAAGCAGCCATTGAGGTAACTTTCTGGGCTTGTAAGCACCAGACTACTCAACGAATTGTTCCCATCGGTCGCCCGATTGCCAACACACAGATATATCTGCTTGATACTCAGCTACAGCCGATCCCCATTGGTGTACCAGGTGAGCTGCACATTGGGGGTGCCCCTTTGGCTAGGGGC
Source organism: uncultured Scytonema sp. (assembly GCA_937873135.1). Classification (GTDB taxonomy): domain Bacteria; phylum Cyanobacteriota; class Cyanobacteriia; order Cyanobacteriales; family Nostocaceae; genus Rhizonema. The sequence goes on from CALMVQ010000089.1 coordinate 67,637, forward strand.
TATCTGAACCGTCCCGAGCTAACGACCGAGAAGTTTATTGCCAACCCCTTTAGTCAACAGCCTGGAGAGCGGTTGTACAAGACTGGGGATTTGGCTCGCTATTGTCTTGATGGTAACATTGAGTTTTTGGGACGGATTGACCATCAGGTAAAAATTCGCGGCTTCCGCATTGAGCTTGGAGAAATTGAGGCAGTGTTGAGTCAACACAGAGCGGTGCGGGAGGCGGTTGTTCTTGCCCAAGAGGAAGAAACTGGCAACAAATACCTTGTAGCCTATGTAGTACCAAAACAGGAGTCAGCCCTTTCTATAAGTGAATTACGGAGCTTACTGAGGGAAAAGTTACCTGAATATATGCTGCCATCGGCTTTTGTAAAGCTAGACACCTTACCGCTCTTACCCAACGGTAAGGTAGACCGCAAGGCACTGCCAGCACCTGAAAGATATCGTCCGGAGTTGGAAACGGCTTACCAGGCACCCCAGACCGAAACGGAACGTCTCATTGCTACTGTTTGGCAAGAAAAGCTTCAGGTAGAAAAGGTCGGTATTTATGACAATTTCTTTGATTTGGGGGGTCATTCATTACTTGTAATCCAAATTCATAGCAAATTACGAGAAATTTTTGAGCAAGAGCTATCAATTGTTCACCTTTTTAAATACCCAACTATAAACTCTTTAGCTAAATATTTAAGTCAAAAGCAAACTAAAAAACCAGCTGAGCGGTCAAGCCAAGAACGGGCGCTTAACCGTAGCTCCAGTCAAGCTTTAATAAATCAACAAAGTCAACTTAGGCAACAACATCGATCGCCGAAAAAATAGTGAGTATTCTTCAATGAACGACTTGCATTCACCTAATTCAATTTCTCAGTCAGAAATAGCCATCATCGGTATGTCTGGTCGGTTTCCAGGAGCCAAAGATGTTAATACGTTTTGGCAAAATTTGCGAGCCGGGGTTGAGTCTATTTCAATTTTTTCTAAGCAGGAACTAGAGTCAAATGGCATTGACCATACTGTGTTAAATAGCCCGAGCTATGTAAGAGCACGCGCTGTCTTGGAAGATGTAGAACTGTTTGACGCTTCATTTTTCGGCTTTAGTGCTAGAGAAGCTGAAATCATGGATCCACAACACCGCCTATTCTTAGAGTGTGCTAGTGAAGCTCTTGAAAGTGCTGGTTATGATGCTGAAACTTACAGGGGTGCGATCGCTGTTTACGCTGGTGCAAGTATCAGCACTTATCTGTTGTTCAATCTTTATTCAAACCGAGACCTTTTAGAATCAGTCGGCAGTTTTCAAGTATTACTTGGAAATAATAAAGATTCTTTACCTACATATGTCTCTTACAAGCTAAACTTAAAGGGGCCAAGTGTCAATGTTCAAACTACCTGCTCCACTTCACTAGTTTCCGTCCACCTAGCCTGCCAAAGCTTGCTTAGTGGTGAATGTGATATAGCTTTGGCAGGAGGAGTTTCAGTTAGGGTTCCACAAAAGGCTGGCTATTTTTATCAAGAGGGAGGGATTTCTTCGCCCGATGGACACTGCAGAGCTTTTGATGCAAAAGCTCAGGGAACAGTTAGCGGTGACGGTGTAGGAATTGTTGTCTTGAAACGGCTGGTAAATGCCCTTGCCGATGGAGATTGTATTCATGCGATTATCAAAGGTTCAGCAATCAATAACGATGGTTCTGTGAAAGTTGGTTATACAGCACCTAGTGTAGATGGTCAGGCGGCGGTGATTTCAGAAGCTCAGGCTATAGCCGCGATTGAACCCGAGACTGTCACTTATATAGAAGCGCACGGAACTGGAACAGCTTTAGGCGATCCAATTGAAGTCGCTGCCCTGACAGAGGCTTTTCGCACCAGAACCGAGGCAAAGGGCTTCTGTGCTATTGGTTCGTTGAAAACTAATATCGGACATTTGGATGCAGCAGCAGGTGTGGCGGGTTTAATCAAGACAGTGTTGGCGCTTAAACACAAGTTGTTGCCACCCAGTTTGCATTTTGAAGAACCCAACCCTAAGATAGATTTTACCAACAGCCCCTTTTACGTCAAGACCTCACTTTCGGAATGGAAAACAAATGGAAATCCTCGTCGAGCTGGTGTCAGTTCCTTTGGTATTGGGGGCACCAATGCACATGTTGTTCTCGAAGAAGCTCAGAGAGTAAAAACCTCTGGAGAATCCAGATCAAAGCAACTGTTGGTGCTATCTGCGAAAACCGATTCTGCGCTCGATACTGCAACCAAAAATTTGGTCGAGCACTTAAAGCAGCATCCCGATCTCAACCTTGCTGATGTGGCTTACACTTACCATATTGGTCGAAGAGCTTTCAAGCATAGACGGATGGTTGTTTGTCAAAACCTTGAAGATGCTGCAAATGCGCTCTTAACCTTGGATGCGAAACGAGTTTTTACAAATTTCCAAGAGTCCGGGGAGCAGCCTGTCGTGTTTATGTTTTCAGGACAGGGTTCTCAGTACGTAAATATGGGTAAACAACTTTACCAGAGTGAGCCGATCTTCAAAGAGCAAATTGATGATTGTTCATATCTTCTGGAACCTCACATTAGAGTGGATTTGCGGAGTTTACTGTATCCTAAGGAACAGCAATATCAAGATGCGGCACAGCAGTTGCTACAAACAGCGATTGCCCAAGCAACGCTGTTTGTGATAGAATACTCACTGGCTAAGTTGTGGATGGCGTGGGGCGTGCATCCAGAGGCAATGATTGGTCACAGCATTGGGGAATACGTAGCTGCCACAGTCGCTGGAGTTTTCTCACTTGAAGACGCCCTTGCACTGGTGGCGAATAGAGGAAAACTGATGCAGCAGTGCAAGCGTGGAGGAATGCTCTCGGTTCAACTTCCCCAACAGTCGGTGCAACCTCTGTTGGGAAGAGAACTGTCAATAGCTGCAAGCAATGCACCTTCTTACTGTGTGGTGTCGGGTACAATCCAAGCGGTAGAGCAATTACAACAGCAGCTACAAGAAAAAGGCGTAAGCTGTCGGCGACTACATACGAATCATGCCTTTCATTCTCAAATGATGGAACCAATCATTGAGCCATTCACCCAGTTATTACAAAACGTCACACTTAATCCCCCGAAAATTCCTTTTATCTCCAATGTTAGTGGAACTTGGATTACTGCAACCCAAGCCGCAGACCCTGACTACTGGGTTTGCCATTTACGGCAACCAGTGCGTTTTAACGAAGGGATTGCTGAGTTACTGACAACACATGAGCGTATCTTCTTGGAAGTGGGACCAGGGCGGACGTTAAGCACTTTTGTAAAACAGCATCGGACAGAAGAATTGGTGGCATTGACATCGCTACGCCATCCACAGGAGCAACAGTCAGATGTAGCATTTTTACTCAACACTTTGGGTCGGCTGTGGCTTTTCGGTGTTAAAATCGATTGGTCAGGTTTTTACACCCATGAACGGCGTCATCGTATTCCCTTACCAACGTATCCATTTGAGCGCCAGCGTTACTGGATTGAAGCAAACCCTGAAGCTGCCCTAGCTAGGGTATCACAAAAATCATTAGACAAAAAGTCAAATATTGCCGACTGGTTTTACATTCCTTCTTGGAAACGCTCCTCGCAGCCTGTACAGGGGCGATATATGGCATCAAAACCAGCGCAAAAGTTGTGCTGGTTGGTCTTTGTTGATACTGTTGAGGTAGGTTCACAAATTGCCAAACGACTCGAACTTGAGGGTCATAATGTCATCACTGTAACGGTGGGAGAGCAGTTTACCAAGCTGAGCGAATGTTCTACGGACAGACTGTGCCAACGTGCTTACGCGATTAATCCACAAGCTAGGGATGACTATGATGCCTTGCTCAAGGAACTTAGCGTATTGGATTTGATCCCAAGTGCGATCGCCCATTTTTGGAGTCTTACGCGGAACGTTTTGGAAGAATCACCGCATCAGTTCTTTGATGAATGTCAAAATTTAGGTTTCTATAGTCTGCTTTTTCTAGCGCAGGCGTTGGGAAAACAGGAAATTACTCATTCCCTCCAAATTCTAGTGGTAACCAACAATGTGCAGGAAGTGAATGGCGATGAAAATTTGTGCCCCGAAAAGGCAACTGTCTTGGGAATATGTAAGGTTATTCCGCAAGAGTACAGTAACATTACCTGCCGTAGTATTGATGTAGTCATTCCAGAATCAGGAACTTCCCAGGAAAATCAACTTATAGATCAACTCCTAGCAGAATTTACTCATCATGCTTCTGAGAACGTGGTTGCCTACCGTAGCAAGCATCGATGGGTGCAAACTTTTGATCCAGTGCAACTGGAGAAACCAGAGTCGGGAACAATTCCCTTAAAATTTGGGGGAGTGTACCTAATTACTGGTGGACTTGGAGGCATTGGCTTAGTACTGGCAGAATATTTAGCCCAAACAATTTGTGCCAAACTGATTCTAACAGGGCGTTCAGGTCTTCCCCCAGAAAAAGAATGGTCCCAATGGCTGGCAACTCATGATCACAACGATGATATTAGCCGCAAAATTAAGAAAGTACAGGCATTAGAGGCGTTAGGTGCCGAGGTTCTAGTTTGCAGTGCTGATATTGCTCATGAAGAACAAATGCGAGCAGTGATGACTCAGGCATCAAAGCGCTTTGGTCAAATTCATGGTGTCATTCATGCAGCAGGGATAAAGTTGTATCGCACTCTTCGACAGATAAGTCGAACTGAATGTGAAAGTCAATTACGCTCAACAGGCTATGGACTGTTTGTATTAGAAAAGATTCTACAGGGAAGAGAGCTTGATTTCTGTCTGCTAGTATCATCATTATCATCTGTTTTAGGGGTACTGGGAATGGCTGCCTATCCGGCAGCGCACATTTTCACTGATGCTTTTGTACACAAACATAACCAAACAAGCTCTGTTTCCTGGATCAGCATCAATTGTGATAATTGGCAAACTCAAGAATCTTCTGAATTAGCGACTACACTCAGAGACATTGACTTTAGGATGACACGCCTTGAAGGTCTGGAGGCTTTTCAACATGTCTTATCCTTGAGTAAAGTCAATCAAGTTGTTGTCTCAGTGGTGGATTTACAAGCTAGGATAGAAAAATGGATTAAACCTAAAATTCACAGAGATTCTAAACTAACTGAAAAAGCAAGTTCTTCCTTATTTTACTCCAGACCCAATCTACAGAATGCCTATGTTGCTCCCAGAAATGAGGTGGAGCAAATAATTTCAAAGATTTGGCAAGAACTCCTCGGTATTAAACAGGTAGGCATCCACGACAACTTTTTTGAGTTGGGCGGTGACTCCGTCCTTGGTATTCAAGTCAGTGCCAAAGCCGCTCGAGCGGGTTTTCGGCTTACCCCTCAGCAGTTGTTTGAACACCAGACAATTGCTGAATTGGCAATTATGGCGAGTACAAGCCAAGCCATACAGGCAGAACAGGGCTTAGTAACTGGTTCGCTGCCTCTTACGCCCATCCAGCATTGGTTCTTTGAACAGAATCAGCCCCAAGCGCACCACTGGAACCAGGCAGTTTTGCTAGAGGTGCTACAAGTCCTCGATCCAATTTTGTTGGAGCAGGCATTTCGGCAAATACTAATGCACCACGATGCACTTCGCCTGAGGTTTATGCACTCTGAATCTGGCTGGCAGCAGGTCAACGCTAGCCCCGAAGAAATGATACCGTTTACACGGCTAGATTTGTCGGCACTCTCAACAGAGTTTCAAAAATCTGCTATTGAGGCAACCGCCGCAGAAATACAAGCCAGTCTGAACCTGTTAACTGGACCGATTGTCCGGTTTGCCCTCTTTGAACTGGGTGCCAACTCTTCAAGCCGTCTGCTAGTCGTCATCCACCACTTGGCGGTAGATGTTGGCTCTTGGCGGATCTTGTTAGAAGATATCCAGACTGCTTATCAGCAACTTAGTGAAGAGCAGGCAATTCAGCTTCCGCAGAAAACAACCTCCTTTAAACAGTGGTCTTTTCAACTAAAGGAGTACGCTCACTCAACCAAGCTACAGCAAGAGATGGATTACTGGCTGAGCGAACTTCACAAACAAGTTTCCTGCCTACCTATGGATTATCCTAGGGGCATTAACACTGTAGCATCAGTTCAAACAGTATCAGTAGCGATGAACGCAGAAGAGACTCAAGCGCTGCTACAGGAGATTCCATCGGTCTATCGTACCAATACACAAGAGGTTCTGCTCACTGCTCTTGCACAAGCTTTTGCACAATGGACAGGTGTAAATTCGCTGTTGGTTGATCTGGAAGGAAATGGGCGGGAAGTAACTATAGATAATGTGGATATATCGCGGACGGTAGGTTGGTTCACTACTATTTATCCTGTACTTTTGGATTTAGAGAATGCTAACAATCCAGGCGATGCATTGAAAATCGTCAAGGAGCAACTTCGTTGCATTTCTAATGAAGGCATTAATCTTGGAGTGCTACGCTACCTGAGTGAAGATGCGGCAGTTACTGAGAAAATTCGGTCACTTCCCCAAGCAGAGGTGATTTTCCTCTACCTTGGTCAGTTTAGTAAAAGTTTGTCTCAGTCAAGTTTGTTCAAAGCGACTAGAGAATTCAGTGGATCGGATCGCAATCCACAAGGAATTCGTTCTCATCTGCTAGAGGTTACTGGGTCAATTACTGAAGGTCAGTTGAGAGTGGATTGGAAATATAGCTTGAATGTGCATCGACGTGAAACAGTAAAGGAATTATCTCATAGTTTCGTACAAGTGCTAAGGTCTCTTATTACCCACTGTCAGTTTCCCGAAGCGGGAGGGTATACGCCTTCAGATTTTTCGGCAGCAAAGATAGATCAAGAAAATTTGAGTAAGTTGCTGGCTCAGGCTGCTCAATCAGACGGGGGGAATTTTTAATGAAACAAGAGAATATTGAAGATATATACGAACTTTCACCGATGCAGCAGGGTATGCTTTTTCACACACTGGCTGCACCTAATTCGGGAGTGTATTTCGAGCAGTTTTGCTATACCTTGCAAACTCAGCTTAATGTCTCAGCTTTCTTGAAAGCTTGGCAGCGAGTTTTGGCACGGCACCCAATTTTGCGAACCTCCTTCTACTGGAAAAACCTTGATAAGCCATATCAAGTGGTGTATCGGCAAGTGGATCTGCCTTGGGAATTTCTTGACTGGCGCAAACTATCTTTACAGGAGCAACAAAGGCAGCTAGAAGCTTTCTTAAAAGCAGATCGCGAACGCGGCTTTGAACTTTCTCTAGCTCCATTGATACGCCTGGTATTGTTCCAGGTAACTGATGACACTTATCAATTTGTCTTCAGCTTTCACCACATACTGATGGAAGGTTGGTCTTTAACCTGGCTGTGGAAGGAATTCTATGGATTTTATCATGCCTTTAGTCAAAGTCAAGATTTACACCTGGAACGCCCCCGTCCCTACAGAGAGTACATTGCTTGGCTACAGCAGCAAGACCTATCCAAAGCGGAAGCTTTCTGGCGCGAGACGCTCAAAGGATTCACGGTACCAACACCACTCGTGATGGCCAAAGCTTCGGGTAGCAACTCTTGTCAAGACGAAGACTATGATAGGCAACACACCCAGCTGTCGGCGACATTTTCCGCTGCCCTGAAATCTTTTGCTCAAAAGCATCAGCTGACTTTGAACATACTGCTAAAGGGCGCTTGGGCGCTGCTTTTGAGCCGCTATAGCACTGAGTCAGATGTCGTTTTTGGAGCCACGTCTTCTGGTAGACCTGCTGCACTTGCGGAGGCAGAGTCTATGGTGGGACTCTTTATCAACACACTGCCACTGCGAGTACAAGTGCATAATGATGATTTCCTCCTGCCTTGGCTGAAAAAGCTTCAAGCCCAAGAAGTCCAGATGCGTCAGTACGAGTACAGTTCGCTGATACAGATCCAACAATGGAGTGAGATTCCCCGTGGTCAACCACTATTCGAGAGCCTTTTAGTTTTTAATAACTATCTAGTAGATTCTACTCAAGACAAGCTAGCTCAAAGCATGCGGAGCAGCAAATATTGGTCATTTGAAAAGACTAATTATCCCCTCACTGTGGTAGTAGGAACTAGTTTAGAGTTAAGTATAATTATTGCATATGATACCCATCGCTTCGACAGCTCTATTATTAGTCGAATGTTGGGGCATTTAAAGACCTTGCTGGAAGCTATTGTTGCTAACCCCGCTTGGCGACTTCGGGACTTGCCGTTGCTGACTGCACAAGAAAGTTATCAGTTATTGATAGAGTGGAATGATACTCAGGTTAAATATCCACGACAGCAATCCATCCATCAGTTGTTTGAAGCTCAAGTTGAGCTAACACCGGATGCCATAGCTGTAGTTTTTGAAGACCAACAGTTGAGCTACTGTGAACTAAATGCAAGAGCCAATCAACTGGGGCACCACCTGCACTCTCTGGGGGTGGAACCAGAAGTGCTAGTAGGAATTTGTGTGGAGAGAAGCTCCTTCGGAGCCGTTGCGCTAACGCTAGATATGGTTATTGGACTGTTGGGCATCCTTAAAGCGGGTGGAGCTTATGTACCCCTTGATCCAGCATATCCCCCAGAAAGATTAGCCTTCATATTGCAGAACGCTCAGATAACAGTGTTGCTGACTCAACAGCACCTAATGGAGAATTTCCCAGAATTTCAAACAAGGACTATTTGCCTAGACACAGATTGGGGAAGTATTGCCAAAGAAAGCCAACACAATTTCATGAGTGAGTGTACAACTGATAACTTGGCTTATATCATCTACACCTCTGGCTCAACAGGTCAACCCAAGGGTGTCTTAGTGAATCACGCCAATGTTGTCCGTCTATTGGCAGCAACACAGTCCTGGTATAACTTTAACCAACAGGATGTCTTTTCACTGTTCCACTCAATTGCTTTTGATTTCTCAGTTTGGGAACTTTGGGGTGCCTTATTATATGGTGGGCGGCTAGTAATTGTACCATACTGGCTGAGTCGTTCACCACAAGAGTTCTACAAATTTTTGTTACAGCAGCAAGTGACAGTACTCAACCAGACGCCTTCTGCTTTTCGACAACTCATACAAGCAGAGGAATTGTTAGAATGTGTCCAACAGTTGAACCTGCGACTGGTGATTTTTGGTGGAGAAGCACTGGAACTTCAGAGCTTGAAACCGTGGTTCGAACGCCACGGTGACCAGTCTCCCCAGTTAGTCAATATGTACGGTATCACAGAAACGACTGTGCATGTTACCTACAAACCACTGACGGTGGCAGATTTAAACCTTGGTTTAGGAAGTGTGATCGGTCGTCCAATTCCCGACTTACAAGTCTACGTGTTAGATCAACATCAGCAGCCAGTACCCATCGGAGTTCCGGGTGAGATGTACATTGGTGGGGCAGGTTTAGCCCGAGGATATCTGAATCGTCCCGATTTAACTTGCCATTCGTTTATTCCCAACCCTTTTAGCTCCGAACCGAGTGCACGCCTTTATCGGTCTGGTGACTTAGGGCGTTACCTGCCTAATGGAGACATCGAATACTTAGGACGTATTGACCACCAAGTGAAGATTCGCGGCTTCCGCATTGAACTTGGAGAGATTGAGGCGGTGCTAGCTCAACACCCGGCGGTACTCGAGACTGTGGTGCTGGCGCGGGAGACTCAACCCAGTGAAAAGCAGTTGGTAGCTTATGTTGTCAAGAGTAAAGAGCAAATACCTACGACTAATGAACTGCGGAACTTCTTGAGAGAGAAGTTGCCTGAATATATGCTACCAGTGGTCTTCGTGTTCTTGGATGCGCTGCCCCTAACGCCCAATGGTAAAGTAAATCGCAAAGCATTGCCTGCACCCAATGCAACACAGCTATTATCCGAATCAAATTTTGCTGCTCCTGCCACACCAATAGAGCAAATGCTAGCAGGAATCTGGGCAGAGGTTCTTGGTCTTGAAAAAGTAGGCCTTCACAATAACTTTTTTGAGTTGGGAGGACACTCCTTGCTAGCGACTCGCGTAATTTCCCGCGTGCAGCAAGTTTTTCAGCAAGAACTGCCTTTACATCGCTTATTTGAACAACCAACAATAGCTAGACTAGCCAGGGAAATTGAAAAAGTCACCCAAGACAGCTTGGGAGTTGAAACAAAAACCATTGAGAGGATTTCCCGCTCACAAGAGTTACCCCTATCATTTGCCCAACAACGGTTATGGTTCCTTGCTCAGTTAGAACCAAACAACCCCTTCTACAATATTCCTGCTGCTGTTCGCCTAGAAGGACAATTGAATCTAAGCGCACTACAACAAAGTTTCAATGAAATTCTACGTCGCCACGAAGCATTGCGAACCAATTTCCAGACACTAGAAGGGCAACCCGTAGCAATCATCTCATCAGTCACATCACTACCGTTACTCATAATTGACATCAGTGAATTAGCTTCAAATCAACAACAAGCCTCAGTCAGAAAACTGGTAGATAAAGAAGCTCAACGACTTTTTAACCTCAACAGTGACTTGCTGCTACGAGTCAAACTACTGCGCCTGAGAGAACAAGAGCACATAGTACTACTGACGATGCACCATATTGCCTATGACGGTTGGTCAACAAGCGTGCTAGTGCGTGAGTTGGCAACACTTTATCAAGCTTTTTACGAGCAGCAACCGTCACCGTTAGCTGAGCTGCCAATCCAATATGTAGACTTCGCAGCTTGGCAGGGGCAATGGCTACAAACTGAGATACTACAATTCCAGATAGCTTACTGGAAAAAGCAGTTAGAGGGCGCACCAACAGTACTGGAGTTACCCACTGACTACCCACGGGCCGCCGTTCAGACATTTCGGGGTGCTACCCATTTATTCGAGCTATCTGTTGAGCTATCACAAGCCATTAACAAATTGAGTCAACAGGAGGGATGCACTTTATTTATGACCCTGCTGGCTGCTTTTACGATTTTACTCTCGTGCTACAGTGGTCAGGAAGATATTGTCGTCGGCTCTCCCATTGCCAATCGTAACCGCGTCGAACTTGAGGGACTGATTGGGCTATTCCTTAATACGCTGGCATTGCGTACAGATCTGTCAGGCGATCCTACCTTCTTGGAGTTACTCACAAGGGTACGCCAGGTAACCTTAGGAGCTTATTCTCACAAGGATCTGCCGTTTGAAAAGTTAGTACAGGAATTGGCCCCAAAGCGGAACCTCCGTTACAGTCCATTATTTCAAGTATGGTTCGCCCTTCAGAATGTACCGACGACAAAGCTGAAGCTTCCTGGACTGACTCTAAGCTTACTTGAGATTGACAACACAACGGTGCAATTTGATCTAGAGCTTTTCGTTTCAGAGGGAGTGGAAGGTCTTTCTGCTTGCTTTAAATACAACACAGACTTGTTTAATGCTACAACGATCGCTCAAATGGCGAATCATTTTGAAATATTGTTACTAGACATTGTTGAGCAGCCCAATACTAGGTTAAAGGCTTTAGCAGAAAGACTCACCGAGGCAGACAGCCAACAGGCACTCGTCACAGCAAAAGAGTTCAAAAAAGCCGATCTCCAAATGTTAAAGAACATCAAGCGGAATAGACATCAAGAAAAATGACGTAGGGGCGAACGGCTGTTCGCCCTGAACTCACCCATAATTAATTTTCTAATAACAACAGTCCATCAAAATTGTAAAGCGGAGAATGTGCAATGAACGATCCAAAACTTGAAATAGTCGGTATTCCAAAGTTAGGATATGTCAAGCGTAAAGGTATCACCGTCTCTCAAGAAGGACCAATCAAGGTAGAGTGTTTACCATGCGGACAGTCTATCCCCCAGGTAGTCCAATCGGCTGTTGATGGAGTCAATCTAGTGGATTGGGCGGCCAGCAATAGGGAATTTATTGAGACACTGTTGTTGAAACACAGAGCAATACTTTTCCGGAATTTCAATGTGAAGGCAATAACTGAGTTTGAGCAGTTTGTCAAGGCAACTTCCAACGGCGAATTGTTGGAGTATCGCGATCGCTCGACGCCACGCACAACGCAAGGCAACCGAATTTACACATCAACAGTTCATCCAGCAGCTCAGCGGATTAATCTCCATAATGAAGGGACGTATTGGCTAAAATGGCCTTTGAAAATCTACTTTTGCTGCCTTTCCATCTCACAGCAGGGTGGCGAGACACCGATTGCCGACGTGCGAAAAGTTTACCAACGTATTCATCCTGAGATTCGAGATCGATTTATTGAAAAGAAAATGATGCTTGTCCGGAATTACAATGATGGTTTCGGGCTGACGTGGCAAGATGTTTACCAGACTAACGACAGAGCTGAGGTGGAGAAGTATTGCCGCAACAATCTGATTGAATTCGAGTGGAAAGATGGCGATCGCTTGCAAACTTATCAAATTCGTCCAGCAGTTCAAAAACATCCCCAAACGGGTGAACTTCTTTGGTTCAATCACGCTGCCTTCTTTCACTACACCACGTTAGAGGCGAATATCCGCGAAGTCTTGCTTTCCGAGTTCAATGAGGATGGACTTCCTTATAACACCTATTACGGCGATGGAACAGCGATTAAACCGACTGACGTTGAGCACATTTGCCAAGCTTATCAACAGGAAAAAGTGGTCTTTTCTTGGCAGGAAGGCGATATTTTGATGCTCGATAATATGTCGATCGCACATGGGCGGGAACCCTATGTCGGTGAACGACAAGTCGTAGTGGCTATGAGCGAAGCTTTTATCGGTTCAGACAGTTTATAGAAAACTTGTGGCTTTGCTGATTTAAAGTATGAATTAGCACGCGCGTAAAGACGCAAAGACGCAAAAAGTCGTTCAAATATAGTATAACTCATTAAAGGAGAAAATTATGACTGCAACATTGAATATGCAGGAGAATATTGAAGGCTTTGAGCTCTCGCCACAGCAAAAACATCTTTGGTTGTTGCAGTCAAAGGATCGCAGTGTGCCTTATCGTGCTCAGTGTACTGTATTGCTTGAGGGAGATTTTGAGCCAGAGCTTTTAATGTCAGTTATTGAACAAGCGATCCATCGCCATGAAATTCTCCGCACTTTCTTTATTTGCTCTACCGGGATGACGATTCCGCTTCAGGCGATCGCTGATAACAGTATTCCATTAAGCGACTACCATCATCTCAGCAATTTGAATCCCCTGGAACAAGTAGCCAAAATCAAGGAACTTTGGGATAATATTGGTCAGTGCCCCTTCAACTTTGTACAAGGTCCACTGTTATATCTGTCTGTTGTCACACTATCAGCAGATAAACATCTATTATTATTGAGCATACCTGCGTTGTGTAGCGATACAGCTGGTCTTAAGAATCTAGTGCGGGAAATTAGCTGTTTATATGCTGCATACTTGAATGGCAAGGAAATTGACGAAGAGTCGATGCAATACGCAGACATCTCTCAATGGCAAAATGAGTTATTGGCAGCAGAAGACAGAGAAACAGGAAGAGCGTATTGGCGCAAGCAAAATATTTCTGATTCCGATCTTCAAGCTGTGAAACTCATGATTGAAAATCAGCTTCACTCTGAACCGGGATTTGAACCTCGTTTTCTCACTGTGACGATTACTCCTGATACAGTAACACAGATCGAGGGACTCGTCCATAAGTATGGAATTTCAACGGATGTCTTCTTACTGGTGTGTTGGCAAATCCTACTATGGCGTCTTACTGGACATTCAGATATAATTGTTGGCACCGCCTATGACGGTCGCAAATATGAAGAACTCAAAGAAGTCATCGGGCTGTTTGCCAAATATTTACCGCTTCGATGTCATCTAGAAGAAAAATCCCAGGTGAGTGAATTATTGGAGCAGGTTCATAAGTTGTCAAGCGATGCCTATACATGGCAGGAGTATTTTTCTTGGGAGCAAATCATCAAATCTACTGGCAACAGTATAGAGCCAGGTTTTTTCCCTTTTTGCTTTGATTTTGACAAACAGCCAGCGAAGTATCTGGTTGCCGACATTTCATTTTCAATTAACCAGCAGTATACCTGTGTTGACCGTTTCCAAGTAAAACTCTCTTGTATTCAGCAGGATGATGCTCTAATTGCAGAATTTCACTACAATGCTAACAAATTTTTTGCAGATGACATTAAATGTTTAGCGGGACAATTTCAAACGTTGTTAGAAAGTGTCATCAAAAATCCTCAGGCGAGCATTGGTGAGTTAGAGATACTGAGCGATGTTGATCGACAAAAACTGTTAGTCGAATTTAATAACACGAAGACTGATTACCCTCTAGACAAGTGCATTCACGAACTGTTTGAAGAACAAGCTGCACGTACACCGGACAATATCGCCGTTGTGTATGAGGGTGAGCACATAACATACTCTCAGCTTAACCAGAGCGCAAATCAACTGGCGCATTACTTACAAAAGCTGGGAGTGAAACAGGAGGTGCTGGTGCCAATTTGTATGGAGCGTTCTCTGGAAATGATGATCGGAGTTCTTGGTATCCTTAAGGCAGGTGGTGCGTATTTACCAGTAGACCCAACGTATCCAGAGGAGAGATTGACATTTATACTGGAAGATGCTCAGTCTCCGCTATTGTTGGCTCAACAGCGTATTGCCCTGAAGCTGCCCAAGCAAGAGAAACGTGTAGTCTTTTTGGACACTGACTGGGAGTTCGTGGCTTTTGAAAGCAAAGAGAATCCAATTAGTGGGTTGACTCCCGACAACCTTGCCTACGTCATTTACACCTCAGGTTCTACAGGGCAGCCCAAAGGAGTACTAGTCACGCATCACAACTTGCTTCACTCGACAAGTGCTCGTTTTACCTACTACTGCGAACCACCGACAAGCTTCTTATTGCTTTCTTCGTTAGCCTTCGACAGTTCAGTTGCCTGCATATTTTGGACTTTGTGTCAAGGTGGAACTCTTGTACTGCCACAGCAGAAGTTCCAGCAAGATCCGCAAGAGATCACAAAATTAATAGCTGAAAATCAAGTTTCACATTTACTGAGTCTTCCGTCTTTTTATGCTCTGATTTTGACAATGGGGGAACCAGAACATCTCGTTGGGCTGCGTACCGTGATTGTTGCAGGTGAATCTTGTCCAACAAAGTTAATTTCACTTCACAGTGAGCGACTTGAGCAAACATCCCTGTATAATGAATACGGACCAACAGAGGCAACAGTTTGGAGCAGTGTATACAAATGTCAGCCTCAAAAACAGATAACACAGGTGCCAATTGGTAGTCCTATTGCTAACACGCAAATCTACATCCTAGACTCCTATCTCCAACCAGTCCCCATTAAGGTTCCCGGAGAAGTGTACATTGGTGGTGCTGGGTTGGCACGAGGCTACCTCAACCGTTCGGACTTGACAGCAGAGAAATTTATTGCTAACCCCAATAGCAGGGAAGTGGGGGCACGCCTGTACAAAACTGGCGACTTAGCTCGTTATCTACCAGACGGAAATATCGAGTTTATGGATCGAAGCGATCGCCAGGTAAAGATTCGCGGTTTCCGCATTGAACTAGGCGAAATCGAAGCGGTACTCACTGCACACCCCCAGGTGCGACAAGCAGCTGTTATTGCCCGAGAAGAAAACCAATCAGGTAACAAGCGTCTAGTAGCCTATGTTACCGCTAACCTTGAACCACTTACCATCAGTGAACTGCGTGGCTTCCTCAAACAGAAGCTCCCCGAGTACATGGTGCCTTCAGTCTTTGTCATACTAGATGCCTTGCCTCTAACCCCCAACGGTAAGGTAAACCGCCACGCCTTACCCACAGCAGATATATCCCACATGAGTCGAGAAGCTGGTTTTGTTGCACCTCGCACTCCCACCGAAGAGTTAATAGCGGCTATTTGGGCTGAAGTTTTGGGATTTGAACAAGTGGGTATCCACGATAACTTCTTTGAGTTAGGCGGGCATTCATTACTGATCCCGCAACTGGTTGTTAGGGTGCGAGAAAGTTTTCAACTAGAACTATCCTTACGCAGTTTATTTAAAATGCCTACAGTCAAGGAATTAGCCCAGAGCATTGAGATAGCTCAAAAGACAGGCGCTTCTACTATTAGTACGACAACTGTTGTGGAGGATTTCCAGGCTGAAGCTGTTCTGGACCCTACGATTCGTCCTTTTACTACGCCCATTAAGTATATCACTGAGCCAGCTTATATCTTCTTAACTGGAGCCACGGGCTTTGTGGGGGCTTTTTTGCTGAATGAACTTCTACAGAAAACGCACGCAGACATCTACTGTTTGGTACGTACTCCTAACGTCGAAGAGGGTAAGAAGAGAATTCAGAGTAGCCTTGAATCTTATTTACTTTGGGATGAATCTCAAAGCCCTAGAATTATCCCAGTTGTCGGAGACTTATCTCAACCGCTTTTGGGGCTTTCTAAGGAACAGTTTCAAGAAATGGCTGAGTTAATCGATGTCATCTATCACAATGGAGCATGTGTTCATCATACTTCTCCCTACTCTGTACTTAAAGCAGCTAATGTTTTAGGAACCCAGGAAGTTTTGAGATTGGCAAGTCAAATTAAAGTGAAGCCCGTGCATTTCATTTCTACCAAAAGCGTTTTCTCCTCAGTTGGGTACTCTGGAGTTAAGGTAGTTGGAGAACAGGACAGCCTAGATGATTACCAATTGCCATCAAATGGCTATGCTCAAAGTAAATGGGTTGCCGAAAAATTAGTCACCATTGCAGGCGATCGCGGTCTTCCTGTATGCATCTACAGGCTAGGACGTGTATCAGGGCATAGCCAAACTGGTGCTTTTAATCCAAATGACTTCTTGTACAGACTGATTATCGGCTGTACCCAACTTGGAAGCGTGCCAGATGTGGACATGATCGAGGACATGGCTCCTGTGGATTATATCAGCAAAGCTGTTGTCCATTTATCGAAGCAAGAAAAATCCTTAGGAAAGGCATTTCATTTTGTGAATCACCAGCCTTTCCACTCAAGTCTGCTGAGCAACTTGCTTGACTCGTTTGGTTACCCATTGCAACGGATTTCTTATGAGCAGTGGCGATCAAAGTTGCTGGAAGTTGCTGAACGTTCCCCAGAACATACCTTGTATCCACTGGTGCCGTTTTTTCCTCTAAGGGGTTCTGAAAAAGAAATGTCCAACGTAGCAGTATTGCAATTTGACTGTCAGAATACGCTCAATGGGCTTGTAGACACCTCCATAGTCTGTCCACCAATAGATGAGCAGTTACTTTGTACTTACTTGTCATACTTAATTCGTAACGGTGTTCTTGAACACTTAGAGCAACTTTAAAGCAAAGCACTTTCATCGGCAACGAATCAATTGTTTTGGACAGATATTGCGTTTGTCAACAGTGTAAATACGTATTTTAAAATAAAGAGGTATTATGATACTCCAGGACAGGGCTACAGCAGAAGGAACACGACGTTACAAAGAACGGCATAAAAAAGATTGTTTACCAAATCATTTTAGAGAAGCTGGCGAACTGATTGCAAGCTCTATTGGTTTCGGAACCTACCTTGGTGAAGCCGATGAGCAGACTAATGCTCTTGTGACGATCGCAGCGATCGAATCGGTTCGGCGCGGTGTCAATTTAATTGACTCGGCAATCAACTATCGCTCCCAGCACAGCGAACGGAGTGTAGGAAAGGGTATTAGGCATCTGGTGGAATCGGGAGAGGCGTCAAGGGATGAACTCATCATCTGTACAAAAGGTGGCTTCCTTCCGCATCTAAATCAAAACCAAGCAGACTGGTTTTACCGACAGTACGTAGAGCCAAGCAACTCTAAACTCAATATGACGGACTTGGTTGCAAAGCAACACTGCATACACCCGGAATTCCTTCTTGAGCAGCTCAATTGTAGCCTGACAAACCTCGGGGTGCAGACAATTGACGTGTACTATATCCATAATCCAGAAATTCAACTCTCTGAAGTTACAAAAGAAACCTTCTACAATCGCCTACGGGCAGCTTTCGAGGTGATGGAAGAAGCAGCAGATGCTGGAAAAATTTCTGCTTACGGTCTGGCAACCTGGGATGGCTTGCGTGTACCTCCGACCGACCATGACCATTTAGATTTAGCACGGGCAAAATCCCTTGCTCAGGAGGTGGCTGGAAATAAGGAGGATCGATTCCGATTTATCCAGTTTCCCTTAAACATGGCGATGCCGGAAGCACTTGTTGCACCTACTCAAAAGGTTGGAGAAGAACAAGTCCCGCTGCTGGAAGCGGCTTATCGTTTAGGCATTATTCCCATAGCCAGCAATTCCCTATGTCAAGCGCAGGTTGTAGGCAAAATCCCAGAAAATATCGCCTCCGCCTTTGGGAACGACCTCCGAACGGACTGCCAACGCGCACTCCAGTACACCCGAAGCGCCCCCGGTCTTCTCACCGCCCTTGTGGGGATGAAAGCTCTAGAACATATCGAAGAGAACTTAACCCTGACTACTGTCTCACCGCTAGGAAGGGAGAACTTCCAAGAACTAACTTATTCAATTGTTGAACTTTTAAAGAGTATGCACAGAGGCGCTGATAATTGGACTTTTGACGTTGCCAACTTATCTTATCCAGTGAGCATCTCTCTACCTGCCTAAAACTATAACCTGATTGTACACGCCAAAATAACAGGACAGGAAGTATGCGGATAAAAATTGTGGCATTGACATCACCAGGCGGCACGCGAGCTTACGTTGCTCTTGGGTTGGGATTGCAACGGGCTGGTCATTCAGTACAGCTAGCTACTGTTTCTTCTATGCAAGAGTTTGTGAGCAGTTGCGGATTGAACTTTGTGTCTGTGGACTGTAATAACTTTAAAAAGACAAGTCCACCAATACCTTTCGGCAACAATCCCTTCCGTTTGAGCCATGATTTTGGCAATTGGCTGCGACCAGTTAACGAGAGTCTGCTACCTGTACTCTGGCAGATTTGTCAAGATGCAGACGCAATTGTTTTTAACCCAGAGACATTTGCCTGCTACGATATCGCTGAAAAACTTGGCATACCTTGCTACGCAGCCTGTGAGAACCCTCGCCATCAAACACGTGTTTTGCCTCATCTTCTTTTTCCTCACATACACACACCAACTGTTCCGCGTTTAGAAGGCACATATAACTGGCTAACCTACTCGTTGTTCGATCAACTGATCTGGCAATCTATTCGGCAACCAATTAACCAGTGGCGACACGAAACCTTGCACTTACCTCCTCTTCCCCCCAGATCAGGTGTGTTGGCGCGAATGCAGCAACAAAAAGTACCATTTCTTTACAACTGTAGTCCTTCTTTTCTCCCTAAACCCAATGACTGGCCTGACTGGGTGTATGTGACTGGTTACTGGTTTCTTGAGCGTCCGTCGAACTGGCAACCGCCAAGCGATTTAGTAGACTTTTTAGCTGCTGGACCACCGCCAATTTATATTGAAACCTGGCATGAGAAAATAGGAGTAGAGACAGTTCGGAAAGTGCTATCTCAGACGGGATTACGAGCTATTGTGCGAACCGTAAGAGGTGGTCTTCGTGATGCTAATTTTCCAGAAGATGAGATGATATTTACTATTAAATCAGTGCCCCACGATTGGCTGTTCCCGCAAATGCTGGCGGTGGTGCATCACGGTGGTCATGGTACAACATTGAATGGTATACGTGCTGGCGTTCCTACAGTTACCATACCTTACAATGGCGACCAGTTTCTCTTTGCGCGTAGATTAGGGGAGTTAGGTTTAGGTACACCGCCGATTGTGCAAGAACAGCCTTCGGTGGAGAGACTAGTCGCTGCTATTAGAATTGCCATCAGCGACACAACTATGCGATCGCGTGCTGCGGCAATGGGCAAACGGATTCAGGCAGAGGACGGAGTAGCGAGGGCAGTCGAAGCCTTTCACAAGCATCTACCACCCAACTGACAACAGCACAATATCCCAGCCAAATCTATCCATTAAGGCTATGTAGTAAATGCAAGTATTCATCCTGATCTGGTTTGGTCAACTTGTCTCGCTTATCACGTAAAAAAAAGACCGAAAATTAGACAGGGTAAACTTTGTAGCCTGACGGTACTTTTTCGCTGAATGTCAATAAGAGGATGTAAATGATAATAATGGGGAATAGTATTAAAAGGGAGTATAATGAATTCGTGACGCATTCATTTTTAGAGATGTATAATCACAATCCGTGTGCGAAGAGCGATGCTCATGCACGGAATCAGGTTATGCAATGCTTCTTGAAGAGCCGCAATCATGCGATCTGCCCTTGGCAGCAGCGCTTCGCTATCGTCACCAGTAAAATTTATTTTGGGGAGGATATTGAATTAGACACAAAATGAAAAAATTAACCAAGATGATTTTGTAATTAAATCAAAAATAATGAAATAATCACATAATCGAATTCAGGAGAGCTAACGATAATGATTTTGTGATTAAATCTAAAAAACATCATTAATGAAATAATCACACAATCTATAATCAATTGTCCTGAAGTAGAAATCGAGTTTTTTCAGAAGTCGCGCGCGATAATAGCGAGTGCCAAAGGTTCAGGAGAAAAAAAATGTGCCTCTTGTAGTGAATCTAAATCTTCTATAGTTAGATTTAATGAGGGTTTTTTGTCTTGGTATGTATAAGCTATTAAACCGGCAATAACATTAACCAAGAAATTACCAACGCCCTTCGGGTGACGCTCGTTCCTCGCTAACGCTGCGCTAACGCAGTTGCTACAACGGGGGGAACCCCCGCAACGCACTGCTCACTGCGGTGGCGAGTGTGCTGAATTTGCGAGATATTTTTTAATTGATCATTAACTGTTTCTATAAGAGAACGTTTTCTTAATAAGATTTTATCGATTAAAGGCATTAAACGATTTTTCATATTTTTCTTAATGGTCGTAATTAATTGAATATTTTGTTGCAGAAGAAGTTCAAATAATTTTTGAGAAATATATCCTCGGTCGCCAAATAATTTTCCAAACAAGTTTTTCGTCATTTCTGGCGACGCATTGTCCCCTAAAATTTTGCCAGCCTTATTACAACGAGTACCCGACTCCGCCCACAGATCAACAGAACTAAGGCTGGCAAAATTTTTTCGTGTAAGACCCCCGTACAGGCTTGCGGTCATCAACATTAGCAGGAGTAATGATAAAAGACAGAATTTCACCGAATTCGTTAATTATTAAATGTAATTTAAAGCCAAAGTACCACCCTAAAGAACTCTTGCCTCAATTCGCCAAATCTTTGAATACTCGATTCCGCTTTGCTCTTTCATTTAAACACAATTAGGAGATGTCGAATCAATAAAATTGATGCCAGTACTTTGTCCACGATGTAGATTTAAATACCAACATAAGGGGATTAAAGCACTTTTCTTCAATTCTACAAATCGGTTATAACTTACAAGATTGGGAAAATATTTACGAAAATAATTACATACGTGTTTAGTATAATAGTCTTTAAAGTTTCTATACGATGATTGATGGAAATAAATAATTATTGTCATAACTTCGCTCAAGCATAAGTTAAACTTTTTATTACGTTTACGCTCACTTGAAGGCAGTACTTCTTGTTGCCATTTTTTTTCAAAAATTACACAAAAATCATCGACTTCACAAAATAATTTTTCTATTTCCATATCTTTATTAAATTAATCACACTCATCAATATTTGGCACGAAAACTACGACTTCAAATCAAGAGAAGACAAGGTTTGTTGGTAAATTTCTGAAATTATTTTGGCAACTGATACTCGTGCTGATTTTTTAGAGAGGAGAATTTGTTTTGCTATTTCAATCGCTTGACTGTATGTAAGTATAGATTTTGTCACAAAATCTGATTCCAATTTTTTACCTTCTTGATTTGATTGTGTAACTATTTCATTATTCCTAGTCTTTGATTTAATATCAAAATCACATCTTTCAGCTTCTGATTCTGTGTCTAATTCAATATTCTCTCCAGAATCAATTCTATGAGCTACTTCTATGACTTGGAATACGATCGCTCTTGGCACACGGATTGTAACTGTATCTTTATTTTTCCAATTTGACTTTCTGCCAGCATTTTCACGTCTCCCTCCTCTCCCATCCCGCTTCAACAATTTTTTAGTACTCATAGGCGTAATGAATCCGTCACGAATTCATTATACTCCCAAACATCACCATTCACGCTGAGAGAGCATTTATTGAATAAATTTGCATTAATTTTCCAATCCTTGCCAATCCACAAGGTTTACTGTGTATACTTTTGAGTCTCTTTTTTACGTCGATTTCAGGTCTGTATAATAAAATACATTTTTACATGCGTCTACGCTGCTTTACCACAAAACTTTTCTATTTCGGAGATATCTTATGAGTTCTGTCGAACTTGGCTCCATTACGATTGCGCCACATGAAAATGCCAGTGATTAACAATGCGGAAGGGACAAGACCGATGAGTACATACAGATACCGCATCCCCAATCCTCCATAGGCACCGTTATGCAGATAGAGCAGTAGATTATTAATTTGTGTTGCTAGGGGTAGTTTCAAAGCGTTATCCACCTGCAACACTTTTCCACTATACTGATCGATGTAAACTTTACTATGACCATACAAATCAATATCCTGGGGTAATTTTTTATCTACTTCGTACACCCCATTTGCCTCATGAGGCAATATAATCACGGTGTTTTTTCCCTCTGGTAAGACAGTCTCTGCTGTATGGAGGATCTGAGCCAGCGTTAGGGGGGCTGGCTTTGCTACAAGTGTTGAGACAGGCGGTGTTGGTTTAGGTGTGTGAGTTAACCAATAAGTTGTGCTTTCAAACTCGCTTCTGAAGACCATCGCCGCCCCAGTTGAAGCAATCACGAGCAGGAATAATGCAGATAATATACCTGTCACTTTGTGGAAATCGTAGGTGCGTAAGAGAGCAGGAGCTTTCCAGCGAATCCAAAAGCCTCGGATGAGGTTTCGCCATCCAGGCCAAACAACCAGTCCACTGACTACCAGTATCAAGAGCAATAAACCACAAACTCCAACGAACTTGTAACCCACTTGTTCACCCATCAGCATATAGATGTGGATGTGGTAAATGAAGGTCATCAGAGTATGCCCCCATTGCTGTGAACCCAGAATAGCTCCGGTGTAGGGATTAAGGAAAACATCAATCGCCTCATCGCTACGAGACATCAACCCCAATGTATAGACTTCTTTAGAAGTACGAGGTAAAACGATGGAATGAAGTTCCATGTCGGAAAAGTTAGAGCGGACGATGTTCAACACCGCTTCTAGTGGAAGACGCTCGCTTTGGGGGACTACTTGCATCAGTTGAGGATTCAGCAAGCTATTAATCTCTCGATAGAAGACCAAGGTGCTACCTGTTAAGCCAATCACCAAAAGCACGAGACCGAGCAGAATACCGATAGAGCGATGAATGGTTAATGCCAGGGTTCGTAATTTCATTGTCAGCCTCTCGTTGAAACTCCATATTGTGGTCTCTAAACTCTTTCAAATCAGAACTCAACAGATACCGTTCCCAGCACAGTCAATGGCGCTCTAGGGTATGGACCATCAGAGCCGACTTCAAAATATTTAACACTGAAAAGATTTTTGATGTTGAGAGCAAATTTGTAATTATTACGTCGATAGAAGATAGCAGCATCGGTTCTGACATAGGAGGGAAGTTTAATATTATTGGGTAGTTGTTGTTCCCGCTCTCCTGCATAATATAATCCTGCTCCAAACCCCAACCCCTGCAAATTACCTTTCTGAATTTCATAAGTTGTCCATAAACTGGCACTATTAAGAGGTACACCTCTTAATACATCGCCAACGGGAATTCTGTTGTCTTTAGTAACTAAAGCATCTGTGTAAGCGTAGGTGGCAATGATTTTCCATCCCGGTAAAATTTGACCGGCAATGTCAAGTTCAATACCACGACTTCTCTGTTCGCCCGTCTGAATGCTATATCTTGAATCAACTGGGTCTACTGTGAGTACGTTCTGGCGGGTCAACTGGTACAATGCCAGAGTTGCTGAGAGTTGGTTGTTGAGAAATTCCTGTTTCACCCCAACTTCATATTGTTCCCCAGTTTCCGGTTGAAATTGCTCACCTGTTCGACTTCGACCAGAAAATGGTGGATTGAAAGAGTTCGACCAGCTAAAATAGAGCGAGGTCGTCTCGCTTGGCTGATAAACAACACCAACTCGCGGCGAAAAATGGCTGTTTGATTGCTCCTCACGCGTCGTTGCTTCACTAAAGAGGTCGTTTAAGTCCAAGCGACCACCCGCCAGAAGTTTGAGATTGGGCAGGACTTCGATGAAATCCTGAAGATAAATCCCAAGGTTGTCTGAGGCGTTTTTGCCAGCATCACTTGGCGCAAATTCTCCAACCTTTGCATTATAAACTGGGTTAAAGATATCAATTGGACCTACTGATGCTTGAAGAAAAGTGTAGCTGTCTGTGAAACGAGCAAGCTCCACTCCCAGCAAGATATTGTGACGTAAGGAGCCCGTGTTAAACTTGCCAAAGATTTCATTTTGCAAAGTGTAGTTTTCCTGTTCTTCATTGGACTTACTTGCATAGCGGTCAAGAGTTCGGCGGTCACTCTGTAGGGAGTTGTAGAATATTCCCTGGATGTCCTGCTTCACATTGAGCGCGTTAAACCCTTGCCGAAAGCGCCAGTTATCACTGAATTCATGCTCAAAGTTATAAGTAACGGAGATTGAGTCAGTGTTTTCATCGCTAAAACCTGGTACCCCTAAAAATCTATTTCTAGGAAGTCTTAAGGATTCTGGCTCAGACGGGAATCCAAAATCAGGGACACGTCGGTCGTTTGCATACTCAATTTCAGTAGTGAGCTTGGTTCGTGGATCGATTTGCCAAGTTAGTGCTGGTGTGACAAAGACACTTTCGTTTTGATTGAAATCGCGGAAACCGCCTGCATTTTCGTAGGCAAGATTTAGGCGGTATAATAGAGAACGATTAGATGTCAGCGGTCCGGTCAAATCAATTGCTGGACGATAAAAGTCATAACTGCCAACGGTCAGGTTCGCTTCATAACGTGATTCTGTTAGAGGTTTTTTGGTAACTGTATTGACAACCCCACCTACACCATAGACACCGCCACCATAAAGGACTGAGCCAGGACCTTTGAGAAACTCGACTCGCTCGACATTTGAAACATCACGAGGACTGAGATAACCGTAATCTCGAAATCCATTGCGGAAGTTTTCGGGTCCTTGCTCAAACCCACGAATGAATAAACTGCTAATTGAGGATATGCCGCCGTAACCTGGTGTGTGCTGAACACCACTAACATTGTCGGTGAGTTCGCTGAGACGGACTACCTGTCGGTCCTCAATCACCTGACGCGGGATCACTTGAATCGACTGTGGAATATTGCTTAGGGGAACTTCTATCTTCGTTGCAGTGCTTGCAGTGGGTGGGTTGTAGCTGCCTTCAGCTTCACCCCTCACCACCAGTTCAATCGGTTCAGAGCCAGAAGCCGATGGTTTTGTTGGTGGTGTTCCACTACTTGGCTTGTTAGTCCCAGGCTTTTGTGGTTGCTGCTGTTGCTGAGTGGAAGATACCGCACTTGTAAAGGCGAAAATTAGACCAGAATTGCTGTCAAACAACTTGAGCGTTGGTAAACCTGCTTCGCCCATAACTTTCACCAAGATACTATTAGCATCCTGATTCGTCACCGTTACCGTCGTGATTCCAGCCGTTGGGTTGTTGAAACGGAAGGAACTACCACTTTTGGAACGCAGTTGAGCGTTAGAAATTATAGCAGTAAAGGTGTTACCATCACTCTTTGTTGTGGTTTGTAGCTTATTAGATGTAGGAGTTTCTAATATCACTTCCAGACCATTCGCAGTTGGCGAAAGGCGCACCCCTGTCACTTGTATAACTTGATTCTGTTGAGTCGCCTGCGCCACCCAGTCCTTAACACTGGTATAGGGGTGCTGAATGTCACTCAGTTGAGGAATGTCTGTAATGGGTTCTTTTCTATTTGTTGCCTCTTTAAGTTGTACCGCACTCTGTTTGATAACATCAGCACGCACTGGAGAAACCACTAGGACTGATACAGCTGCAAACAGCCATATCCCAGTGGATAATTTCTGTTGTTTCACTCTACTTCCTCACAACTAAATAGCAACTTACACTCTTAACGCGCTCTCGAAAAAACAGCGATCCAATACCCTGACTTTCTCTGCAATGGGGATTCTAGAGTCTTGAGAATTACAGTTCTCTTAAAAATAAAAGTCGTTACGACTGCTGTTTCTGGTTTGCAAGGGAAACCTTGGCTGTTATTAACCTAAGACACAATCGAGGCGTTACCACCGCCATTTGACATTGATTAATCGCTTACGAATGGCATTGCTCATAGCAAGTGTTCCTAATGGGGGTTGAGTCGTTGACGCACACCTGCTTCAAGTCCCCCGATCTCAATCGATTGGCAGTTGAGTGAAGGCTCTCCCTTTGTATACATCAATCATCTTCCAGTTGCAAAAAAGCAATTATTATCATCTACAATGCAGCTATTTAAGTCAAACGACAAGATGTCAAACTTAACTTTACTTAATATAGAATATGAATATTAACGATCAGCAATAGCGCAAGGAATAGAGGATGCCGCTTCGTTGTCCCCTCGCATTTGAAATGACCTCTTTGACTCAGAGTTACGACAACGTAGGTTTCTCCGTCCCTGCTTTTTGTTGTCATTGTATGTACAATGAGCATATAATCTGGGAATAAAAATTATCCGTTCTTGCCAAAGATAAGCGAATTACGTTACGCTTTACCGCGTGCCGGGTAAACGCTGAAATTGTTCAAGTCATCCCAACCACGTTATTCATTAATGCTAGACTAGAGTGCTGGACTGCAATTTTTAGAAGTATGAGGGCAAGAATAGAAGAAAATCTACTTTTCCTTCACCATGAAGACTTACCAGAATTTAAAAAAGGTGGTTCGGTGGTGAGGAATAGCTATTTCTGGGCACTCCGTTCAATTGCTGGTCAAGCTGGGCGTTATCGTGATTGGGAATATGAGTCGGAAGTCTGGCTAGCACTGGGGCGGATGCTATTGTCATTTACTGAGTCTGGTTATTTAGGTTTGAGAGAAACAGTGCTGGAGTTTCCCATATCTCAAGGAGAAATTCCTGATGTGCTGCGATCCGTTTCCACTTGGGAATAGAAATATTGCGATCGCCCTAGTTCTAAAAGAAGACTCGCTACCAGTGTACCTGTTGACTTGCAGAAAGTTATTGATTTGTGTCCTAGTGTAAATCGCATCAATCAGGTTTTGACGAATTCGTACAGCCTCCTCCC
Source organism: uncultured Scytonema sp. (assembly GCA_937873135.1). Lineage (GTDB taxonomy): Bacteria > Cyanobacteriota > Cyanobacteriia > Cyanobacteriales > Nostocaceae > Rhizonema. Next base: position 94,810 of record CALMVQ010000089.1, read on the forward strand.
GTGATGCACCTGCTTCCAAGCTCTGAGTTGCTACGGTTCCTGCAAGGGTATCTCGAATTGCAATGTCGTTTCCTCCGGTTAAGTTGTAAAAAAGCAATTCACATATTCGTTACTGATCCGAATCAATGGCATCCGAAATTATAATGCCACCAATGATGTCACCTTTCAAAGCTTTTCTACAGTTGCTATTTCACAACCAATCTATTGCAATACTTTCCCTGACCTGAGCCAATGCTTTGCTACTCCGATTTCTGCCCAGGATTACCCAAAATTAGAAAGAGCGATCGCCTATTTACCGCAAAATTTCGATCAGTACTGAACGAATTGCCGATTCCTCTATTTTCTCAACAGTTCAACCCTAGCTCTGGAGCCAAGCTCTTTAAGTTTCATGGTATGTGTCATTACCGCCAAAAAGTCGCTTTATAAAGCTTCTTATCTAATTTAGACCACTCATTAAAATCTTCACATGCACTCGGTTCAAATACTACTCTTCTATTCATTCGATATTTTCTACATCAACTTCAATCAAGTTAGATCCGCTCTTAACTTTCTTTATCGCCTGCATTAATCTTTTTCGATTAACTGCCGAAGCCATTAAATAAGCAGTTTCATCAACTTCATACACAACAATCTCAATTTCTTTGTCCTGGAAAGTAGCTTTCAATGCATTGATAAAGCTTTGATCTAATTCACTCGCATTTAAACGATATTTCATTATTCACATTATGTTTTTTTGTACAGGGTGTAAATTTTAATTTATTTAGCCGATATAGGTATAAAATCATACAACTAATGTTGGAGAATCATGAAATCGCTTCCAACACCATTTGCGGAATCAACATACCGTTTTGTGATTGAGAAATTCCCAAAAAGCGTCCATCTTCCTCGTAAACCCGCAAGAGTCCAGAAATGTCGTGATTTGCCGGAACATGCTGACCCTGACACCATTTAACAGCAAGGGTTGCTGGTAGGATGATAGACGGCAGATGCTTTACTGGTGCATCCGGGGGAATCGGTGGAAATGTTCCGGCTTGTAGTTGTGTTTCCAAGTCCTTAAGGGTAAGGCTATCTGCTATATGGAAGCCGTTGCTTTCAGTGCGTGTCAATGCGGCAAGAGTACCGTAAGTTTGTAAAACTATCCCTAAATCGCGGGCGATCGCTCGAATATACGTACCAGCACCACAAGCGATCGCGATATCCAATTCGGGAAAATCCCCATCCCGCCAATCCAAAATTTCCAGGTGGAAAACTTCTACTACCCGCATTGGGACTTCTACATTTTCCCCTTTCCGTGCCAAGTCGTACAAGCGTTTTCCTTGCACTTGAATAGCGCTGTAACTTGGTGGAATTTGCTCAATTTTGCCCTCAAATTGTGGAAGTGCTGTTTTTACTGCGGCTAAACTCAATCCTGAACTTGGTTGACTCGCAATGATTTCACCTTGCAAGTCATCAGTTGTCGTACACATCCCCAAGCGGATTGTGGCTTTGTAAGCTTTTTTTCCGGGAAGATATTGCAATAATCTTGTAGCTTTACCAAGTGCGATTGGTAATACTCCAGTCGCTGCTGGATCTAAAGTCCCGGCGTGCCCTACGCGCTTGAGGCGTAGGAGTTTCCGTACCCGCGCCACACAGTCATGGGAAGTCCAGTCAAATGGTTTGTTGAGATTGAGGAAACCTTGCACTTCGGTAGTTACGAGTTAGGAGTTTGATATTATATCATGTCCTTAGACAAAAAACAAACAACGACTTATTTGTTTTTTCCCAAGGCGATCGCTACTGAACCTGATACAACGAGAACCGCCCCGACGATTTCTATCAGAGTTAGGCGTTCTACAGCGATCAAACTTGGTGTGATAACTGATACAACCCAAACTGCTATTAAAGTCACAATGGGAGCTACAGCCAAGACTGCACTTACCCGCGATGCTTCCCAATGTTCTAGGGATTCAGCAAAAGCACCATAAGCAATCAGAGTATTTAAACCACAAAAAAGTAACATTCCCCCATGCAAAAAATCTAGTGTAAAAATGACTTTGGGTGTAGCGAAAGGAGTAAATAATAAAGTACAGCCTCCGTAAATAATTAGCATGATGCTAGTAGAAGATAAAAATTGCAACAACTGTTTTTGTGCTAAAGCATAAATAACCCATACGACTGCTCCTATTACAGTTAAACCACTGCCTAGAAGATATTTACCGTGTGCTGTAATTAAATGAGAGAGTTGCTCGTTAAAAAATAAGGCAAGCCCGAGAGTTAGTAGACTAACGCCAATCCACTGATGCAGCTTGTAACGTTCTTGAAAAATAACTAAACCACCAAAACCCATCAGCAAAGGTGCTAACTGAATAATCACTTCGGCGTTAGCGGGTGTCGTGAGTGCTAAACCTTGTAAGAAAAGAATATAGTTACTTGCTAAAAATATTGTGGCGATCGCCAACAACTTCCAAGAAGCAGAACGCAGTTGTTGCCGCGTTGGTAATTTCCCCTTTACTCCTAAATAAATTGCCAAGATAGTAAATGACATCAAAAAGCGAAACCAAACTACCGTGTAAACATCCAGCGCTTGTAACGTTACCGTCAGGGCAATAGGTAGAATTCCCCATAAAAAAAGAGTTAATGACGACAATGCTAGCCCTAAACGCCAGCGATTGGAAGTTTGATGCATATTTAAAATATCTTCTTAAGTCTTTTAAGTTTCGATTTCCTTAATAGACATGGAGTGAAAATTACCACTTGCCTTCCTTATAAACCTTTATCAGTTTAAAAGAAAGAATAGTTGGAGGCATGTAGAGACGTTCCTTTAAAACATCTCTACATAGCGTTGGCACAATTAACTATGCCACTTGCGGTTCTACCAAATTGTCTACCCCCTGAATAACTTTTGCCGATTCAATTTTGTCACCAGCTTTGAGTTGATCCAAAACTTTTTTCCCTTCTATAACATAGCCAAAAACAGAGTAGCGACCATCAAGCAGATTGCGTCCTGCTGGAGTCAGTTCTGGTTCAAAGAGAAAGAAGAAAAATTGTGAAGAACCACCATTGACTTTTTGTTCGGGACGTGCCATTGCTAAAGCACCAAAAGCAGAGAAAGGCAAAACTGGCATATCGGTATAACGACCAGCTTCTTCTAAAGTAATACCGTAGGTAGGTACTTTGTCACCTTCAACTAAGATTTCTAAAGGAACAGCACGATATTTGCCTGTCTTAGGATCGATGAAACCCTCTTCTTTGCCTGCTGGATCTCCAGTTTGCAAGACGTAGGATTCTTCAGAACGGGTAAATTTTAAGCCGTTATAAAAACCTCGCTGCACCAAATCAACAAAGTTCCCAGCGGTGACAGGGGCACTGTAGCCGTCCACAATCATGGTAATATTACCTTTGTTTGTTTTAATTTCTACAGTGGCACGACCTTTAAGTTGTGGCAAATTGCTGTATTCCGTTGGCACTTCAAAGGGGAATTTTTGTACCATCGACTGTTCTAATTCAGTCACAAGATCCAGTAGATTCCCTCTTTGTTGCGAAATTTTTTCCTTATCTTTGGTTTTTGCCGTTTCTTGCATAGCTTCTACGCCAGATTTTAACTCGGTAATTAAAGCATTGGCTTGGGGTTGGCGTTCATCTGGGATATCTGCTAAAAGTTTGGCTGGATTTGCCAGCACCCGTGATGCTTTGCTGAGATCTTGGGAAATTGCACCCCAACGTCGATTTGCCCGCAGTTGACTGGAAATGTCTTCTAAACTAGTTTGCAGTTGTCTGACAGGTTTGTTCTGGATGGGAAGTGCAAACCGCAACAGCGATCTGCCATCAGTAATAGCATTTCCTGCTGGTAGTGCAGCATTACTGGAGGGTGTCCACCCAGCTGTACTTATCCCTAGGAATAGTGTGACAATCAGCAGTGTAAATAGGCTTCTCTTTAACCAGGATAAGCAGAAATTGAGCCAGAATTCCTCGTTTTTTTGCGGACTCTGATGAGGGCGAGGCGCTAATGGATTGAACATGGGATAGCTAAAATGCAGCATTAAATTATTGATTGGGCGTAACCCATCAATAATTTTCCCACAGTACAGTTCGATAACAGTTATTTTCAAGTGCGTAGACCATAGTCAAAAAAGGGACTGTGGTGTGAGTCCGTCAGCGCTACAGGTGGGGAGCATAGCTAAATGCTCATCTTAATCTTGCCTAAACAACCCAAACAAGGGTGCGAGAATTAATCCGATCCCAAAGCCACCAACATGCGCCCAGTAGGCAACTCCGCCTGTCTGTACACTCATGTTAGCGGCTGTTTGCAGACTGGCAATACCAGATATTACGTTTTGGATGATGAAGAAACCAATCATAATCCATGCTGGAATTCTCAGTGTGGTGATGAAAAAACCCAAAAAGACTAAGGTAATAATTCTAACTTGAGGAAAGCGCAGAATGTATGCTGCCAAAACTCCAGCGATCGCACCGCTTGCCCCCAAAGAAGGAACCGTCGAATTCATGCCCACAAACCACTGACACAACGCGGCGAAAACACCGCAGCTTAGATAAAAAATTAGATACTTAAAATGACCTAAGCGTTCTTCAATATTATTGCCAAAAATCCAGAGAAACAGCATATTTGAAATCAAATGCCACCAACCACCGTGTAAAAATTGTGACGTAATTAATGTTTCCCATTCTGGCACGGGCTGATTGACTGGAATACCTGCAAAACTAAAAGTTAATTCTCTAGGGATGACTGCATACAGGTGTAAAAACTGTTCTAACTGTCTACCTGATAATCTAAATTCATGAAGAAAAACTAAAACGTTGATGCCTATCAACCCGTAGTTGATAAAAGGAGTGATTCGCGTCGGGTTTTCGTCGTAGAGAGGAAACACAGGTGTTTTTCCTAATTTATCAGTTAACTGCAACACATTTGATTGTTGATTGTTGTCAATACAACTAACAACCAACACTTCAACTCTACTCCCTATTTTTACCTATAAAAATAGTCTTCTTTAGGTTTATCGTTAAATAGCCCTAACAACGGAGCAAGAATCGCTCCAAATACAAAACCGCCAGCATGTGCCCAGTAGGCAATTCCACCATTTTCCATCCCAATATTAGTAGGTGTTTGTAGACTTGCAAGTCCGTAGAATGATTGCTCTATAAACCAGAATCCGAGAAACCAGTATGCAGGGACGCGAAATGTTGGAAAGAACAATCCTAAGGGAATGACACCAAGAATTTCTGCAGTGGGAAATCGGAGTATATATGCTCCCAAGACGCCTGCGATCGCACCACTCGCACCCAAAGAAGGAATTGCAGAAGATTGTGCAAAGTACCACTGAGTCAAGGATGCCAAAACACCACAAGTCAAATAGAAAAACAAATATTTGACAGGGCCTAACTTTTCTTCAACGTTATTGCCAAAAATCCATAGAAATAACATATTACCTGCAAGATGCAAGATACCCCCATGTAAAAATTGGGACGTAATCAAAGTGAGCCATTCTGGTACAGGCTGATTTACGGAAATACCCGCAAAGCTGGCAGTAAGTTCTCGCGGTACAACCGCCGCTAAGTGCAAAAACCCATCTAATTGTTGTGGAGGTAAGCTGCCTTCATAAAGAAAAGCTAAGACATTAACAGCAATCAGCCCAAAAGTCACATAAGGCGTAATTGTTACAGGATTATCATCTCTAATGGGAACCACAGGCTTTTTTCCCTATTTTTGAAAAACCAGCCTCACATTACCTGATTTTTCCAGAAGTTTCTTCTAACCTGTGGGTGAAGATAGGAATTGGCATTCAGGTAAGTAAGTTGGCGTGAATAAAAACAACTTTACACTGGGGATAAAGTGGGGGCGGGTTTAATCTCATCACTTGTAAGTCAAAACGAACAATGTTGTCAAACCAGCCCTTACAGTGGCTAATACGTTTCACAGATCTATAAACATTTGTTTACATATTTAAGTTTTATTAGCTCAACCCACTTCATGGGGGAATTGAGACTGACGGTTCCCTGATCATTATTTTTCCCCTACCAACTACCATTATGAGTAACTTTTCATCACCCGTTGAATATCGCGTTGATCTTGGCGTCGTTTTAGGGTTTCTCGTTTGTCGTGAAGCTTTTTACCTTTGCCAAGGGCTATACTGATTTTCACCAAGCCACGCTTCATGTACATTTTTAAAGGTACTAAGGTTAAACCCTGCTGTTCTACCTTACCTATCAGCTTACGAATTTCCTGACGATGCAGCAGCAGCTTGCGAGTACGGCGCGGTTCGTGATTAAAGTATTGTCCGCTGGCATTATAAGGTGAAATATGTATATTGATCAGCCATGCTTCTCCTTCACGAATCAAAGCATACCCATCTTGGAGATTAACCTTACCCGCACGGATTGACTTAACCTCTGTTCCCGTCAACTGAATTCCAGCTTCATAGGTTTCGAGAATTTCGTATAAATACCGCGCTTGCCGATTATCGCTGACAACTTTGTAACCGTCACTCTTTTCACTCATTGAGAATTTTACTTATGTCAAAGTGTATATAGCAATCCTAGATGATTCACGCTACGAAAGCATTTGCTTGACACTCTCTGAACTAGAAGTTCAGAGATTCTTAAGAGCTAAGCCAAGCCCTCAATATCCCATAAACTCAATTGAGTCGGCTAGAATATTTCAGTATACATCAATAATACTACAAACATTGCAAGTTGATAGGATGGGTATCCCATTGCTCTCAAGTTGAGTGACTTTAGAGGTAGACTATTAGTATAAGAAGGCAAGGATAAGACAAATGCGCGTGGCATTTTTGTTCAGCACAGCAGTTGCTTGCTTGGCAGCAATTGGAGGATACAGTGTCGGCTCAAGTCAAGCCGTTCAGTTACAAGATGGTACAGTCTATTTTGTCCAACCACCAAGTCTTGAGGGTGCGGAGACTACCTACAACGATGTTTATGTTTGGGGTGCTACTTACTACTTCACTATTAACCTACCCGAGAATGCTGGAGAACCTTTGCAAAGAGTAACGATTAACCAGCATGAGGGGGTAGATCGCATACACTATCAGCTAAAAGATACTTCCGCTACAGAAAGAGGGGGTTCTAACAAAAAACACAAGTTGGCACTCAAAGATGTGACAAACGATCGCCAGACGCGAACAATATCCCTCACATTCGATCCACCAGTGTCTCCAGGTAGAACTATCAAAATTGCCTTAAAACCCGAACAAAACCCAACTATTCCGGGTGTTTATCTATTTGGAGTCACAGCCTTTCCACCAGGTGAGAAATCTCACGGTCAATTTCTTGGTTACGGGAGGTTGCAATTTTATAGCACTCACTACTAAGTATGAGAGTGAGCCAATCTGTAGATGTTGATGTGCAATAAGCAAATACTCTCGAATTTAAGTCTTCATCATCTCCTTGGCTGAAATTCCCGAGGGTCTCAATTAGCTATTTCCAATATCGTGAAGATTAAACAACTATATCATATCAATCTTACCCCAATTAGGATCACCGAAAGTGGGTAAAAACCCAAATAATTATTCACTATAAAAGGTTCTTAAAGCCTTAACCTGTCAAACATTCTGGAGAAAAAGCATACTCTCCTTTCAGCCATTGGACAACTTCGCGAGCATAGGGACTGTCAAAAGCTTCATACTTTCTGGTCAGACATTGCTTAATATCTGTAGCAAGTTGATCAAGTCCAGTGTCTTGAAATAGAGATACATCTTCGATTAAAGCATGAGCTAGTTCGGCAGAACATAGTTGCTCGACCGCTTCCACAAATGCATCTGAAGACGAATAAGAGTTCTGACGCTGATAACTCATAGTTAATGTCATCAGCGGAATTTGTGATAGATGAGCTTGATTCATAGGATTAATAGCATGACCAGACACCCACTCCAACATTTGATATGGGCGATTCTCAAAGGCTCTTAGGTGCAAATATAGACTAATCTTCGCTCCATCATTAACTGGATAGTTGTCCCAAATGAAGGGCCGACGACCAAGTTGTTCTCCAACCTGTTTTAAGTGAGATTCTGGATAGGATTTTGAACAAACTTCAGGACCAGTCCAAAAGACATGAATTGCAGGATCTAACTCCTTACCTAATGTTTGCAAATAATTATCTGGCTTTTTCCCAAACAGTTTATCCAAAATTGGATCATCTGTGTAGTATGTAGGGCACATGATAAAAGTTTTAGCATTACTCAACTCTGCAATTCTATGCACAATCTCAACTTGAATTTTAGAGATTTCACTACAATCTCCTCTCATATCATCAAATAAAACTGCTAATATATCTAGATTGAGATTATTGAAGTAATGAATCTTATTTTCTAAATCTTTAATGGCTTGATCGTCATAGTTTAGATAAATCTCAACCGGGCTAAACCCGATTCCCCATTTTAGTCCTTCTTGTTGATAGATATAACCAAGCTGAATCAATTCTTGCAGATTAGCATTTGACCAATCTTGTCGCCAATCTTTGCGTAGATTTTGATCAGCTTTGGGGGCATAAATATAGTAATCGTAGGAATTATCTTTTAGAAAATGAGCATACTTACAACGCATTTCCCAATCCCACGGTTTGCCAAAAAAGCCTTCAATAACGCCAAGGTTAAACTTAGTCATTCCAAATATTACTCACTAACCATAATCTACTGAGTCTTAACAAAATCGTTACTGTTGATTAATAACCATTAAGGATAAGGTAGCTCATTTGCATAAATTCCCAAATCCTTGCTAAGCAGAGGTTTTGGCTGATTTATAATCTGCGCGAATAGTACGTGAAATCTCTAAAAGACAATTGCCAGACCAGTGTAGCACTTTTGCCTACTCAAAGTAAGCTGGAAAAAATCAAATCTAGACTGGTTATCGCACTGATTCGGTGTGATTTCACCTCTGACATTTTTGCCCCCCCGTGAACGGTTACAATTTTTATCTCGGATTGCTATAGTCGTGTTCTTTTAGAGTACCTCAAGAGATTCAAGTAATACAACTAGAGTACCTCACATCTTGCACAATGTAGTCCAAACTGACGATCTTCGCGGCAAATATATCACGATTATGGGTCAACCAGTCAAAAAATAGATAAGGCATCAGGGCAAATGCATCAAAAATGGATCTAAATAGGTGCAATCTCTCAAGAATAAACATCTAGCAGATCCCAGATAAAACATCAGCCAAGGACGATGAGCTAAGCGTCGTATAGGTCAAGCGGCTCGCCAGCAGAGAAGACAAAATCCTTCTTGATTCATCCACGAACAATGGACAGTCGTTTGCCATCATACAATCCTTCAATACTTTGTTCTATAAACCGTTTTACCCACTTTCTAATGTGACGTTCTCCCATTCCAACAGTTTTACTGAAAGTTTCCCCCAATTTCCTGTGGGTTCGCGCATAAAGTGAAATTCTGAGAACAAATTGATCAGGGTGTGTCAATCTGCGTGTTGTCAAAATCAAAATGTCTAAATTTAAACGAAAAAACCCCACCCATAAGTCCGAAATTAGAGACTTGAAAAAAGATGCGCGAAATTCTCCCCCCAAAAGCAGCTTGAGAATTTCATTCACCGGTATTGATTTTAATTATGGGGATTCTCTTTTTACTTTTTAATTCTGCATTTCTGAAATTCATTTTCCCCCTGATTTTGAAACATAAACTGGTCTGTTGAATTCTCCAATTCGGTTCATGGGCCAGAAGCGAATAATGGCCCGACCAATGATTTTATCGCGGGGAACAAACCCCCAATAATGACTATCGTAGCTATCATTCCGATTATCTCCTAAAACTAAATAAGAATTAGCAGGGACAGTCTGAGGACCCCATTGATAATCAGGTTTGGCTTCAATATAATTTTCTTTTAATGGAGAGCCATTAATGTAAACTCGTCCATTTTTTACCTCGACTGTTTCTCCTGGCAAACCAATAACACGCTTAATAAAAGCATCATGATAGTTTTCTGCTTCTAATGTCTTTGTGGGATTAAAAACAACAATATCACCACGTTTTGGAGAACTAAAGTCGTAGCTAATTTTATCAACAATCAAGTGGTCATTAATCTGGAGTGTGGGCTCCATTGAACCAGAAGGTATATAACGGGCTTCAGCTACAAATGTGCGAATACCAAAGGCAAGAATTAAACTTAAACCAACAGATTTCACTCCCTCAATCAAAAAGTTTGGTTCTGTCGATTCGCGGGAATTTGGAGAAACTTCAGACATAATTTCAATAAAATTGAACGGTAATATTGATTTAATTAAGTAAGTCGGTAAAAATAAACATAACTACTTATACCATTTTTTTATGAAGCTCCAATATAACAAAACTGTAGTTCCCCCAAGATATCGGGGGGACGACGTTAACCAGGGGATTTTAATAAAGCGCATTTTCATACAGAATTGGTATTAGGCTCGTCATACATCACAAAGGGAGAAAAAAATTTAATATAGATAAATACATATTAGCTTATTCTTAACTTGTAACCTTAATATTGCCGAGTTGTGTCAAAGAATTGAAGAGTTGATGTATGGGCACTGACTATTCAACGCAGATATGTACATTGGTGATGACGCCTTAATCCACGCAAAAGATGCTTTGAATGCCCAAGGGGAATAATCCTCGCATTCGAGTTTGGTTTATGCCTTCATTCTCGCTCTCGATCAGCAAATTAAGCTTCATTTTTAGTCTAAGTTGATAATTTTTTCTAATAAACTGCGAGAATGGTAAGGTTAATACATTTTTCAATGTAGTGATTGCAACTCGTATTCCTGTTCGAGAAAAGCTAACATTCGTTCCTGTTTTGATGTTAGATAGGATGGATCAGGTATTCTTGAGAGTGCTTCTAGTACAGCCATATGGGTAGGTTCGTAATCTTCGTGAACTTTAAAAGCCAACCGTTGAATGCGAGTGCAATTTTGGGAAGCTGTATCTTTGCACACACCATTTATTGGTTCCAAATTTTCCGGTTTGACGGTAAGAAAGTCCATTTTCCAAGTCCGAATGGCACAACTATGAGGATTCACCTCTAAAATTATGCCCCAACACCCAGAAAATTGTTTTAACTCTACATCACCTTTAGCAGTAATTGTGCATACTTCGCCAACATAATGTGGGTTTGGAACTCGCTGTTTATTTTTAATCTGTTGAACAATATCACATTTACTAAGTTTATTATTCAGTAGTTTTTGTGCCGTTTCTTTCCCTTCATTGCGTACAACTCTAGCTAGAGATAGAACATCTTTTTTTGATATCCCAGTGGTACGGGTGAGGATGGAATGTTTGACTTCGTCGCCAAGTGCTTGGGCTAAGGTATCCAATGCAGATGTAAACTGGGCATCGTTTCTGATTGTGCGATCGCTAACTTTATACTGTTCTGCCAAACTCTTCGCCATGTCTACCGATAGGAAACTTTTTCCGTTCGGTAGTTGCTCCTCCTCCTCTTCCACCGATA
>CALMVQ010000090.1 GCA_937873135.1 uncultured Scytonema sp.
TTTGAACCCTTGATTCACTTTTTCCGAGTTTATTCGGTAGGTGCAAGATATAAGTCAACAGGGGTAGAGAAATTAAAATCCTTAAGGGGCATACAGACTCTGTTGACAGCGTCAGCTTTAGCCCAGATGGCAAAACTCTTGCTTCTGCATCTGCTGACAATACGGTGAAACTGTGGGATCTCAACAGTGGTAGAGAAATTAAAACCCTTATTGGGCATACAGACTCTGTTCGCAGCGTCAGCTTTAGCCCAGATGGCAAAACCCTTGCTTCTGCATCTAGGGACAAAACGATAATTTTGTGGAATTTCGATTTAGATAATTTGCTGGTGCGAGGTTGTGGCTTAATACACTACTACCTGCAAAATAACCCCGATGTCAGCGCAGAAGATAGACGTTTGTGTGACGACATCAAGCGTTGAGCCTAGAAAACAAAGAAATAGCCAGATACTCCCAAAAGCATCTGGCGATAACGTAGCATAAAAAAATAACTCACCTTCCCGGTATTTTTATTAAACACCCATGCCTGCCAAAGATGTTTATCATAATGTTGTGAGAACAGCCCTAGAAAAAGATGGTTGGCTAATTACTGATGATCCATTTAAATTAAAATGTGGGACAAAAGATTTATATATAGACTTAGGCGCACAAAAACTTATAGCAGCAGAAAAAGGTCAACAGAAGATAGCAGTTGAAATAAAAAGTTTTCTCAGCCCATCCCCAGTTACAGATTTAGAGAACGCTTTAGGACAGTTTATCCTTTACTACGATATCTTAGAAGAACAAGGAAGCGACCGAATTTTGTATCTTGCCATTCCCCAGCGAACTTACACTGAAATTTTTACCGAACCCATAGGCAAGATTTTATTGAAAAAGAATCGTCTGCGTCTACTAATATTTGACCAAAAACAAGAGGGAATTGTGCAATGGATACCTTAGAAAAATATCAAAAAAATATCGAAGACATTTTGACTGAATATGTCAAAATTCCCTATGCGTATGGTCAATTAGAAACAAAACTCATCATTGATCGCACAGCTACTAATTATATAGTAATGACTTTGGGATGGCAAGGGGAAGAACGGATTCATGGTTGTATTATTCATATTGAAATTATTGATGGTAAAATCTGGATTCAGCGTGATGGGACTGAATATGGCATTGCCAATGAACTTGTAGCCGCAGGAATTCCCAAAGATAAAATTGTTTTGGCTTTTCATCCAGAGGATGTTAGACAATATACAGAATTTGCGGTGGCGTGATTTTCAAAAAATTGATGTTACTCCCTTCCCGTTTAGGCCGCGCTTGGGTGCAGAGGAGCAGAAATTAAATAACGCGAGCATTATCGCTAAGAAAATTCATATTTTTAGGGGTTTTATCTACAAGAGCATCTCAATAATAACCTTGATGTCACCTCCGCCGCGACGAGCGGGTGTTGCACGGCACTGGCTCCCCTTACTGCATTCTGGAGCAGAGGTTATGAGTGAAGAAACTATTATCCAAGCCGTATTGAGCGATCGCCCAAGTGCTGACAAGTGAAGACACAGATCCCCGACTTCGTAAAAGTTGTCGGGGATCTTGTTTTTGACAGACAATTTATAAAAATTTCAAAAAATGCGTAAATGTCCTGATGAATAATCGTAAACCTAATCAAAGGCATTCAAACAAAACAAATAAGCATTTACGATTATGGCATCCTCATACATTCGCAAATTCCTTTTTACCACATTAGGTCTTAGCAGTAGCGTTTTACTCAACCTCAACACATCAGATTTCGCCCAAGCTATAAATACATTACCATCACTTTCAACAACTACAAATTCATCAATTTCCACACCACGATTACAAGCTAAAAATCATAACCTAAAATGGGTTTACAGCGTAGCGGAAAGAGTGATTCGTGCCAATGGACTTGATGAACACCCCTGGCGCTTTCAAATCAGTGATGATTATGATATCGATGCATACGCAGATGAATTAAACAAAATAGTTATTTACAAAGGCTTGCTAGACCAAATTCACGGTGATGATGCAGCTTTAGCTTTTATTATCAGTCATGAATTAGCGCACCACACACAACGGCATTTAGCACAGCAACAAGAAGCAGAAGCTAGTTTAAAAGAAAAATTACTCAAACAAGCACAGTCAGAATATAACAATTGGATTGCACAAGAACGGAGAAAATCTAAAACTCCCATATATCCTGCTACAAAGGATGTCATCAAACAACAAATTATTATACAGAAAAAACAAGAGTTTGATAGAACCATGCAAGCATTAAGTCGCCAGCATGAATTTCAAGCAGACGAAATCGGTTACACCTATATGATTAAAGCTGGTTATGATCGAAATGGAGGGTTGCGAGTTTTTAACCTGCTTTCACGTCTACCTTCTGACAACACAGAAAATAGCAGCCATCCACCGACACCACAAAGAATTAATGCACTTAACCGAGTGATGAATAAATATTTGTGGCTGACTTTATGGATAGATGGCAATGAGCGATTAAAAAATCATCCTCAACCACTAAAATTAGATTTATCAGAGGATGGAGTCTCTTTGCGAATTAACTCCAGATTTATCTCTCGGTAATTCCTCTATCACCTGATTAGGAGCGAATTGGGACTTATCACTCAATCTGTCGTGTTTTCCAGTAATCAGGTTTACGCTTTCCATGTGCGATCGCAATAATCCAAATCAGCTCCTCAAGCTCTGCGTAAAAAATGAGGTAAGGAAAACGTTGAATAACGAAACGACGTACCCCCTCAATTTTGTGTGGCGTTCCTACCTCTGGATTTTGTCGAATTTTTCTCAGGGCTTCCTCTACTTCTGTAAGTAAATTAAGTCCCAAACCTAAATTTTGAGCCTCGTAATAAGCAATTGCACCATCAAGTTCCTTTCTGGCTTCAGTATGGATGACAATAAACTTCACGAATACTTCTCTCGCAGTTCAGAAAATACTCGTTCAGATGGTTCGCCAACGGCTGTCCCAAAATGGATATCTTCTAAGCGTTTTCTTAACTCCGTATCCCAGGCAACCTCTACATCATCGTTTATATCTTCATCCAAGGAATTAATTAAGAAGCTAGCAAGCTCGGCACGTTCTTGTATCGAGAGGCGAGAGAGTTCTAGTTTAAGTTTTTCCGCAATTTCACTCATTTTATGCTGTCTCTGATTCTTCGCTTAGTTTTAGAACACAGTCATTTCTACTGTATTCTACAGGACGTGAACTTTTTCTCGTCTGTTTAAATTCTAATGCAGACGAAAGATTGGAGTGAAGCACTAGACAAGCGTCGCTACTTTGAGCAAAGCACCGCTAACTAACGATTACTAGTTTTGTCCACCATAATTTTCTTTGCTGCTTCATAATCATCATTAATCAAATAGCAAAAATGGTAATAACTGGCTAGGTAAAAATCGCAGCCAAATTTTTGATATCTGTCTGCCACTGCTAAAAAACCATATCTAGCACCGCTTTGGTCTTTAAACCAATCTTCATGAAAAGAATCATGGAGGAATAGCGTTAAGGTTTTTTCATCATTACTCTTGTTCAAACGAATTAATCTAATGTCAGGATTATGAGTACGTTCTACTGGCAACAGCACGTCAAAACCATTAAAATTTAAAAACTCGGCTAAATCATCTTCGGTCTTTTCATAAAAAGGAGATGTCTCTTCTGGTAAAGCAATAAAATGTTGCCACACCATCCAGAATTCATGCTTGCTATCAAATCCTGGGTCAATATCCAATCGCCAGAACTCATCCTGGCAAAGGTCGTCGATTACTTGTTTGGGTAAATCAGCTAGTTTCATAGGTTAACTCTCTGCTATGCTGCTTTTATCGGCGTAAGTGATACCAAATCGAAGTGAGCTAATTACTAATGCTAATCCTGCTGTTCGCTCCTTGAATTGTTTATCTGGTGCTTCACTAAATTCTAACTGAATGGGACGATTCAACTCAGAAAGGATAACTCTACAACAGTTCTATGATAAAGGCTCCAAGCCAATTTATGCGTACTTGCTTTGTAGTATCTTCCTATATCCGTGATATAAGGAAAATGTAATATGCGGCTTTAACTATGTCAATTCTTGACTCCAATCAAAGTTATACTTTCAGCCGATACTTTGAGCTTGGCTTTGAAGCTAGCGAACTCGCTCAAGAATTTGGCTATAGTTTAACTCGAAAAATGCTCAATTTACCGCAGTTTCCTGATGAACTTGACCGTTTGGGAGAATTACGCGATCGCATTGAGGAAGTCCTACCATTTGTACCGTTAACTAACGAACTCGCAAGACGAGAAATTCTCATATCGCGGGTGGTGACGGAGTTAATTCATTACACACAGGCAGAATTAAGAATTGAATATAGTTTAAAGGTTTCTAATTTGCTTCAAGGAAACTTAGATTATTTACTACGGGTAAATTCCGTTAATCAACTATTAGTAATAGAAGCAAAATACGAGGATTTAACGCGAGGTTTTACGCAATTAGTTGCCGAATTGGTGGCACTCGATCAGTGGGAGAAGACAACTATAGTTGAGCAACAGCCAATTTTAATTGGCGTTGTTTCTACAGGTACAATATGGCAATTCGGTAGGCTCGACCGTAACACTAAGCATTTTGAACAGGGGATTAATAGCTATCGTGTTCCTGAAGATTTGGAGCAAGTCATGCGAATTTTAGTAGCAGCTTTGAAAGGATATAATTAGAAAACAAGATCCCCGACAACTCTTACGAAGTCGGGAATCTGTGTCTTCATTTTCACAAAGTAAATTGCTCATGAGTTTAATGTAATCGGTAAGGTGAGGGTGAACGCTGTTTGACCCGAAGATGTTGACTCAAGGATGAGATCACCACCATGTGCCCGAGCAATTTCACGGGCAAGGCTGAGTCCCAGTCCGATTCCTTCAACTTTACGGGTACGTGAGGGATCGCCGCGATGGAAGCGGTCAAAAATGCGTGTGCGATCGCCTACTGGAATGTCATTTGATGCATTGGCAATCGTGATGTGGAGATAAGTTTGAGTTCGTGTGGCGTGAATCTGTATCCAACCGTCGGCAAGATTGTATTTGATGGCATTACTGAACAGGTTATGCAGAACTTGAATGAGGAGATCGTGATCGCCTTGTACCTTGAGTTGATCGGCGATGTTGGTTTGTACAGCCAAGTGAGGAGCTAGCAGTTCCACATCCTCTAGCATTTCCATCAGTAACTCAGACATATCCACTTTAACTAGATACAAACTCATTTGTCCCGCATCTGCTAAAGACAGCAGTAAAAGTTTCCGCATAATCTCACTCAGGCGGCGCACCTCGTCCAACAGGTTGCTTAAACGCTGTTGCACTTCCGATCCGGGATCAACTTGTTGCAACGTTCGTTCCAGTTCACCTTGGAGAATCGTCAGTGGTGTTTTCAGTTCGTGAGCAGCGTCACCACTGAAGCGGGAGGCTTGTGTAAAACTGCGTTCCAGGCGTTCCAGCATTTGGTTAAACACTCGAATCAGTTCGACAAATTCAATATCCGTTGTCGCAATCGGAATTCGCTGATCTAACCCTTTGACCGTTACCTGTTGAATGACATCTGTTAATTGATTGATAGGACGCAAAGCACGACCAGAAAGCAACCATGCCCCAAGAGCAACGAGCAGAAGAGTTCCCGGAATTGAAACCACGAAGATATTACGAATTGTATCCATCTCTGGAGCGATGGCTTGCAAGCTAACTGCGATCGCAACCTGAACATGAGGAAATTTAGTTGACGCAATCCGCCAAGTTTCTTTTGCCGTCTTCTCAGTGATAAATAGTGGTTGGGGCCGACGAATAAAGGGCGGTCGTTGGGGTGGATTTGTATTCTCAGGTTGTGGCGGTGCTTTTTCGGGAGGAAGCGGTGGGGGAAGTGTCAACCGAAGACGCTGAACTAACCGATTATTCACTTCCAGGTCAGCAGGTAGAGAGTTAGATTGATAAAGTGTGTTGCCGTTTGCGTCCAGCACTAGCAACGCAATGGGGGTTTTTGTATTTATTCCGAGGGCATGGGATAATGACTCTTTGTAGGACAGCCATCGTATTGGCTCGGGTGGAGGCAGAGAACTGCCATCCGGAGCTAGTGGTGTTCGTGTTCGCGCGGCAACGTCTCCGTTAGGAGAAGACGGAGATGCCAGTGGAGGATCAAAGCGTTGGGGTTCTCCTCTTCGAGGCAATTTCGTGTTAGCCCGGATTAACTGATTTGCAAGTTCTGCATCAAGCCGACCAATGTGAGCGTTGTAAATCTGGAACCAGGAAATTGCACCAAACCCTACTAATGCGCTTCCAGCCAACGCCGAAGACAACAGGGTAATCCGAAATCGAAATGATGATCGTTTCATGAGCGAGGATCTGGCTTGCGAAATCGGTATCCAACACCACGAATGCTTTCAATCCAGTCTGCTTCATTTATAGGGTCAATTTTTTTACGAATTCGCTGGATACAAACATCTACAACGTTTGTATTGGGGTTAAAGTCATAGCCCCATACGTGTTCTAGGATTTGGGTACGGGTGAAGACTCTTCCGGGAGAGCGCATAAGATACTCTAAGAGATTGAACTCGCGGCTGGTGAGTTCTATGGCCTTTTGATCGCAGGTGACTTCTCGCGTAATGCGATCAAGCTTGAGCGGTCCAACCGAAAGTAGATTTTGGCGATCGCCCACACTCCGGCGCACTACGGCATGAATTCGAGCCGCTAATTCTTCAACAAAAAACGGTTTAGCAATGTAGTCATCAGCGCCCAAATTCAACCCGGCCAGGCGATCGTCCAGTTCATTCCGAGCCGTTAACAAAATGACGGGAGCATTCCGACCTGAGAGTCGCAGTTGTTTGAGAATCGACAGTCCATCTTTTCCTGGCACCATGATGTCTAATACAATCGCGTCGTATTCGTTGTCTAATGCCCGCAGATATCCTTCATCACCGTTGTCGCAGTAGTCTACGACAAATCCCTGCTCCTTCAGTCCCGACCGGACGAAGTTAGCAATTTTCGCTTCATCTTCGACAAACAGAACGTTCACAAGCTTTTATTACTTCATCTATTGATCCATTCTAAATTCATTACTCTTTGGTTCAAATTACAAAAGTGTAATTTAGAATCACGCTAGCTGTCATTTTGAGGTGGCTGAATCAGAAATGTAAACACCCTACCTTTTGAAGGTTAACCTTAATGAATATTCGTCGAGTATTAGCGATCGCAGGAATTCCTTTTACGATTGGCACATGTTTTGTTGCACCCAGTCAGGCAAACGCCGCTCATCTATCCAATCAGATCGCACAGATTTCACAAAACAGCCCCGATGATGGACCGAGGAGACCTGATGACAAACCACAGAACAAGCATCGAAGACCCCGCCCACATCAAAAAAAGCGTCCTCCCCAACCTCCTATGGACAGACCAGATCAACCTCCGAGAGATCGCTCTGAGTAGCGATCGCATATAGCGCATAACGGACTGGAGAGCGATTTTCAGATGTATAGACCTAATTGAAAATTTTGCCGAGTTATCGATGGTATTGATAACTATTCTCATTATGAGAATTGCTGGGTACCTAGTTCATATTTTGGCAGAGATTATATTAGACACGAAACTTGGTGTCGGCTGTGGGCAAAATATATGAAGCTGGAATATTTCCCAATGGTTAATATACAAGCAGTGCCAGCAAATGAAATTGAACTCGCAATTCCAGAAATAGCTAAATATCAATGTAAACCACAGGATCTAATAGATGAAGATGGAGAATGGCTATTAGAACTGGGAAAACAAATGAAAAACGTTAGGGGCATTAATATAGGAGGATGTCTTAAAAACTTTTTCAAGGGTAAAGAAGCAGATTCAGAAGAAGATTTGATAGGTACAAGTTTGGATAAAAGGGAGCATCCCAATTTGGAGAAAACACATTATTCGCGAGGCTATCTCGC
>CALMVQ010000091.1 GCA_937873135.1 uncultured Scytonema sp.
TAAGCTTTTTACCTATTTCAGATGGGTGGGTTATTTCCGCCGCTCTGTACTAGTTGATAGAACTTCGGGCGCTCACGTTGACAAATTCAAAATATAAAATGGGTGGATCGCTAGGTCCACCCAACAACAAACAGATAACTTTTACCTACCACCAGCAACAGCCGTAGGAATTGTGAAGTTTTATGCCATCAGTCCGTTAAACATTAGCTTTTACTTTTGAATAAACTCCATTCTCGTCTTCGTCATATTGCTGATGAACAGCTTCCCAGGCAGCTTGTTCGGCTTTTGCTTCGTCGCTTGTCTGTTTGATGGCGCTGTTATAACTTTCAATAAAAGTGCGTTGAGCTTCGTCTGAAAGATGAGAGCGGATTTCAGGAGACAGATCTTCTGGATTGTTACAGGCACCAGCACAAGCACGGGGCAGAATTTTTTCAATAGTATGAACTTCTTCACCACCAGCACTTTCGATCAACAATTGGTATTCTCCAATACGATCTGCTGGAACTTCTGCCATTACCAAAAATTCCCCAGCCTGTAGCCGAGTCTGATAAATAGCGGCTTTGTCTTCTGGCATTCCCAAAGCCGTGAGAACTGATACTAAACCAGCACCCGCACTACCAGCGATCGCTCCACTAGCAGCTCCAAGCAAAACTGCACCAATCGGCCCTGCTGCCACAATCGGACCAACAAAAGGAATAAACAGTACGCCTACTCCCGTAAGCAAGCTGAGTAATGAACCAAACAAAGAACCAAAAATAGCTCCTGTTCTTAAACCTCCCAGAATCACATCCCTTTTTGTAATGAAGCCGGCGATGCGAGTTTCTGATTGGAAGTTTCTACCCATTGCTGATAGATGGTCTCTAGACACACCTCTGTCTAGTAACCGTCTAATAACATCATCAACTTGCTTTTGCTCTTTAAAGACAGCAGATATGGTGCGTTCTGCCTTGTATGCTTCTGCCATGTTGAAACCCCCCTCATCTTACTTATGATTTACGCAACGTTCGCACAATTATCACTACAAGAGCAAAAATTACACACCTACAGGGGTTTTCTTTTCTGAGGATGGGTTAGTATTGTCTGACTCGATAGACTCTCCTTCGATGAAGGAGCGGAGCATCCAAGCCATCTCCTCATGTCCTTCCATCAATCCAGTTAAAAAGTCTGCAGTTCCTTCATCATGGAACTTATCACTACACTGATCTATATGCTCCCGCAGATTCCGAATGACTTGCTCGTGGTCTTCCATCAAGTTAGACACCATTTTAGTAGCGCTAGGAACATCACCAGCATGTTCCTTGAGAGAAGCCATTTGCAAAAATCCTTCCATACTACCAACTGGATAACCGCCAAGGGCGCGAACCCGCTCAGCAACAGAATCTATACTCAGAGTTAAAGCTGTATAATGCTCTTCCCAAAGGAGGTGTAGAGAGCGGAACTGAGGTCCGACGACGTCCCAGTGATACTTTTTCGTTTTTACCAATAACAGATAAGCATCCGCTAAATCCTGATTTAACAGATGACTTACACCTTTACGTTGCTCTTCTGTCAAACCAATGTTTACTCTACGCATAGTATTCAAATCCTAAGCTATCTTCCTTTCTAACTTCACCAATTTAGCCTCGATTCAACATCAACCAAAGGAAGGATTGTGGATCTTTTATTCATATATATTATGGTCTTCAGACTGAAGGAGTGAGAGCGATAATAGCTAAGCATTTTTCTGTGTACTAAGTTGAAACCCCAAAGCCGATAAAATTTAAGCTTTTCTTTATTAGTAATTAGCCATCAGATCTGAACGGGAGTTGTGTAAATATTTAGACAAAGATGCTTACGCCTAAAAATCTTCTGTATGCACTGTAGCTCGGTACTGCATCAAACAAAGTAGAAATCACCAAGGCCAGTTTCTTAAATAAACCTGGCTTCTAGGGTTGCTTTATTCTCACAAATTTGTAGAGGATTGCCAGATAAAATTAATAGACATCTTGATTGCAGTAATCAAGATGTCTATGTCTGAGCTATAATACATCTTTTGTGAAACTCTTAAATCAAAAGTTCCCTTCGATGTGAGAGCTATTTAACTCTACTTACTTAATACCTGCTACTTTTTCTAAAGCCTTTCTAAAGCCTTCAGGATATTCTCTTCTACTGTTGACGAGCTTTGCGTATTATCTGGACGCTTCATCTTGTCTAGATCAGCAGCTCCTTGAATTTCGTTAAGTCCCTCATTCGATTTCTTTTGAACCTCTTTCAACCCTGGGGGTGGTTCTGTGGTTATTTCGTCAGTCTTCTTCTGAGTTTCTAGAAGCTGTGTAGTACTGTCTTCTGGAGCGCTTTTAGGACTGCTGATTGCCGCAGCAGGAAAAGCGTTAGAGAAAAATATTAAGGCACAGATAACAGACCCAATCAAAAACCGTACTGGGCGCATCCCAGATAAAGTCAAAGCAATACTCTTCATTTAAAATCCTCCAATCACCAAGACATTCACAAAAACTACTTAGTCGTTTAACCTAGTCTCAGACTAACACAATAGTGTTACGTGTCATAAATTTGAACGTCTGACAGCTTATTAAAATTTGTATTTTAAAAAAGTTTAATCTCATGAGAGTGTTAGTGCCGCTACCTAAGATTTGAACTTAGAGATCTAAGCCAACAAATTTCTCAGCAGTGCTTTTGCCCCTACTGATTGGAACTATGCTCACATTGAGATTTGTCAATTTAAGCTCTATCTATACATTTTTTACTTTGAGGACCATAATGAAGGAATCAACCTGTAGACAGAATTTACAGCTATGTAAACTTGTTGTGACATCATTCTACAGGTAGAGCGACTTCATCTATTAATTTAAGTGTTTTAATGTTAATGACTAGTACAGAGCGGCGCAAATAACCCACCCATCTGAAATAGGTAAAAAGCTTATAAAATAAGTGTTCTTTCTTTTTACTTTTTACTTTTTACTTTTGCCTTGTTGTACTAGTTGCTTGGATTGCTTTATAACTAATTAATAATTATGTCAACTATTAATTATTATTTCAGTATGTTAAATATCCGTGCTCTATGCAATTAACATGTACAACTTGCGGAAACTAACTGATACAGACCCTCCTGGTTCTAAGCGAGACGCCTCGTTCCAATTAGGCTACAGAGGCTAAAGTCGGGATGACAGGATTTGAACCTGTAAACTTCTCCTCCCAAAGGAATTGCGCCACATCCCGTTGATGCTCCTGGCTGTATTTGAACCATCATTATCTAAAAATATAGTGCTTCTCGGTTGCTTGCAATACGCGGTGTAGAGACGCCATGATTGAAGCGTCTCTACATTTATTTTTTGAAGATGTGTGTGATTAAAATGAAAACCGCTATATTTCTGTGTCTAAGGTAGGTTGACTCATTATCTATTCGCGAGCTTTCACTCGGTTAGAATGGAGGCGCTTTTTTGTGCTTCCTGCCAGAGTTTGTGTAAGAACAATTCAGTTCGATCGCTCATAGCTGTGACAAACACGCCCCTTACATCCTCCGAACTACTTGATACCCAAAAACCTTGTAGTGTCACCTCCAGGTATTCGGTATCGCAAACAGACAAAGCAATAATTTCGCGATCATCACGTTTCAATTGATTGTGAAGTACCTCTACTCCTGGTAAACCAACAGGAAGCAAAAAGGAAGCGGTAGTAGGTTCAACGTGCAGATTTTGACAGACTCGCAATGCTAAAATAACACGCTGCGCGACCCAGTCCTCCAGTAATTGAGATAGGCACTCCAAATAAAAGCTAGTTTCGGTATATGTTAATTTCAGCATTCCTTTATGCTCTCCTGTTATTCCAGGTTTGCTTGCACACCTATCCAGAACTGTTCTGCAAAAGAAATAGTTGGGTGGAGTGGCGCTTTGGGCTGGTTACGAAGTTGCATCCCAGCCTCTTGAGGGGTGCGATCGCTTTTACAGGAATTACAACGTTCGCAAGCGGCGACGACATTGTCCCAAGAATGTTGACCACCTCTCGAACGGGGAATCACATGATCCAGAGTCAAATGTTTAGTGCTACCGCAATATTGGCAACTGTGACGATCTCGGCGCAAAACTTCTCGCCGATTCACTGGAGGAACTTTCCACATCCGCTCAATACTGGTGATTTTCAAGCGAATGTGTCTTGGTACATAAAGTACTAAGCTGGGCGAGTGAACTTGCCATCCGCTTTCTGTCGTCAAGTCAAGCGGTTCTGCCCTATTGGTTACTAAAAGTACAATCGCTCGTTTGATATTAACCCGACACAGGGGCAAGTAATTTTGGGAAAATACCACCACGGATTGCTCTAAAACTTGCATTGCGATCGTCACAGCTTGACTCCTCATAAAAAACCCCCGCTTCTTATTTGGTGGAAGCGGGGGTGGAAATTTGACCTTGATGTGTTCTGGTCTTATGTTGGTACAGCATCCTGATTTCTGTACCTCCCGCTTCTGTTTTCTAGTTTTGGTGCTGCGTATAGCACACCTATGCTGGCATATTTATAATCATGATTACCCTCTGTGAATTGCCGTTGATTTCGGCGGTCGTTGCCCACAAATAAATACTCCACTCCCAACAGGCCCGATTCCCAACAAGATTGATTGTTGGCGGCACAAAAGGAAGTGGAGATGGGGACGCATAAATCCATAAAAAACTGAGTCAACCTTCTAACTAGATCCTCGTACCCAGTTAAAATCAATTTGAAATGAGGCTGACTCGGTTTTGGATCGATTTTTTCCACGGGGTAAATGGATTTCACAGAAAATTTCACCTATTGAACATTCCTTTAAACATACTACACTTGTATTACTATCTTGTCTATACCTTGAAGGAGAAAAAGTGATGCATACAATCGCTCGCACCCCAACCACTGATATGGAAGTCACCAGCATCCGTCTAGAACGAGAACTCAAAGAGAAACTCAAAGAACTATCTGGAAATCAGGGATATCAAGCCCTAATTAGAGATATTCTTTGGAATTACGTCCAGCAAAAATCAGGAGAGTGGAAACCCCGATTTTCGCGAGCCGATATTCGCGCTAGCATAGCTGCCACAGCCCAACAAGAAGAACGCTGTGTACTTACGGGTCAACTCATTGAACCGCAACAACCGATGCTGTTAGGATTCACGAGGAATGGCGATATGGTTCCTTTGAGTGTCGAGAGTTTGGCTAGTTAGGCACCTACCATCCGTAAATATCCAGCCGTATGTCTAAACCCAATACGGCTGGGTTGGGATGAACACAGTTGCACTTCTTAGACAACATAGCTACAAAATCCTCACGCTCAAACGACTCTCACTGGAGAATTTTGAGGCAAAGTCTGCCGGACAGCTATATTCGGTCCGGCAGACGAGTGCGATATTCTCAACAACAAAACAGTGAAACCGCCTTTATCGGAGGCGCTCGTCTGCCGGGGGATCTTCCCAAGAGCGAGCGAGTGCGAAGACGGTTGTCCGTTTTTGGCTCTTGAAAAATGTAGCGCCATTTGTTTTTATGAATCACTCATTCGCTATTTTTTTTATATAATTATATTTCATATAACTTTTAATAGCTATATATTGATGAACTCAATAAATTTTAATCCACATTTAAAATTTCCTGAAAAAGGCTGCTTTCCACTAGATGCATTGCACAGAATGAATCGAATAAGGGCAGACTGAGGGGTTGAACTACACTTGACAGATGTCAATCTTGCGCCTATTAAGTAAATGATTATCATCAACTCTCATTTAGGCAACAGTGCCTGAAAAACCTTTGATCTCCATAAATCGCCTATAAAAATCCTGTGACTAAGAGGAAAGGAAGTTAGCAGCTTGAAGCTAAAAAAGTTCAGAAGAATTTCCGACTTTCTGAAAATCTTCTTTGATTGCTGAGTTTGGCTGACCGAATATTTCAGAATCTCCTGACCTGGTGACCAATAGATGCATGATTTGCCTGAATTAAAAAAATATTACATTTATAAAAAATATACTTCAGTGTTAATACGTAAACATTTTTTGGCACTTTTGACTCAATTATAGAGAAATTACGGTTTATGTATAGTTAATGACAGGCTATTCTAGGTCAGAGTTGGTAAATTAATTCAGAGCAGAAAAACCAAACCCTATACTGTCAAAGTATTTTAATATACTGTTAATATTTTTTATATAGATAGAGAATTGTTTAATATACCAAAGATTTGGTCATCTGAAATAGAAAGGGGCTATAACAGGTGAGAGAAATAATGAATAAAAGATTTACGAATCTTCAGGGTGTAGCAACAGGACTAAGGGTAAACCAAAAACCACGAGGTTGGTTACAAACAGAATGGGGTCATTATTCGGAAGCGTGCCAGAAATGAAAAAGCGTTTATCATCGCCGCCACAGCGCCTAGATGAAAAAGCAGATCGATCAAAACAATACCCGGTTAAGCTGATGCAGCATCAGGAAGAACCCGCCCAGTTGGTACAAAAAATTAACCAAATTATTGCCAAGAGTTTGGCTCCTTCCCAGATGCTGCAAGAAATTGCCTCTGTGCTAGGAGTTGCCCTCAAAGTAGATTGCTGCTGCTTGGTGACAGTTATGGGTGAGATCTCTGGTGAGGTAATTAACGCTAATTGGTACGCCCAAGAATATTTAGCTTCCAAGCACTCCAACGAGATGTTTCGTGAGGAACAGTTGGATTTACGAGTGGTGCAATGCGCGTCAGAAACCTTGACTATTGAAGATATTTCGACTATACAAAATAGTCTGGGTATAGGATGTCAAGATCTGCCACTACCGATAAAAGCTGTTTTGGCAATCCCGACTCGGTTTGGTGGTAAGAATAACGGCGTGATTAGTCTCATAAAATCACAGCAGTATGATTGGAGTGAGTCAGAAAAACATCTCTTAAAAGCTGTCGAATCGTCTTGCGCGATCGCTTTTTCGCAAGTGATACAAGCACAGTTGATAACCACTCAACAGCAGGACTTACAAACCTGTACCAACCATCAAAGCTTGATCAAGCAATTAACAATATTAAGTCGCAGCAACTTGGAGTTAAATCAAATGCTCCAGTTAGCGATCGCCTCTACAGCCGAAGCGCTACAGGCAGATCGTGGTTTGCTCATATTACTCAAATATACCGATCCACTATTCAGGACTAGACCGAGGAAAGAAATACCTAAAGCAAAAGCGACTGTTGTTGGTGAATGGATTAGGGAAACAGAAAGTTTCAATCAGAATCAACCAGACAGTTTGGATAAGTCCTTCATGCTTCAAGAATGCAGTTTATGCCAAAATGCTTTTAAAGAGTTTGGAAAACCAGTCTTTTTCAATGGGAACATAACCCAAAAAGGTATTTCAACAGTTGCGCCAGTGTTTTCTCTAGAAATACTGCCTTCTATCCTACTAATGCCACTGGAAAGTCAAGGCAATATTTTAGGATTTATAGTTTTACAGCAAACAGTTGCTCGTAGTTGGTTAGGATCGGAATTAAACATGGTGGAAATGGTATGTGCCCAAATGAGCAACACCATAATTCAAACACAGACGCTGCGGCAAGTACAGATGTTGGTAGATGAGCGGACGGCGAAACTACAAAGTAGTCTGGAACTACAAGCAAAATTGCATGAAAAAACGCGGCAGTATGTTAAGCAATTGCGGGAACTGAACGAACTCAAAGATGAATTTCTGAGCAATATGAGCGATCGCCTGCGCTATCCTTTAACGAATATGCGTATGGCGCTTCACAACCTGCGTCAACCAGGAATAGCTCCCGAACGTCAGATGAAGTACCTGGATATCTTAGAACAGGAATGTACTAAGGAAATTAACTTAATCAATGATTTACTTACACTTCAGAGACTAGAGTCTGATCAAGAACCACTCTTATTAGAAAATATTGATTTAAATTCTAAGATTCAAGATGTAGCTGCATCTTTCGGGGAAAAATTTGTCAATCAAGAAATAAGTCTTTCCGTAGATTTACCGGAGCAATCATACATTTTGCAAACTGAAGTTGAGAGTTTTGACCGTATATTGCAAGAATTGTTCACGAATGCCAGTAAATACTCGGAACATGATAGCATCGTCAAACTGGAAGTCACTCACCAAGTTAATCAACAAATCGACCAAATTATAATTAAGGTAATTAATGTTGGACGTGGTATATCTGAAGAAGAAGCCACGTACATATTTGATAAGTTCCGCCGGGGCAAAGGGAGATGGACTCCTGGTGCTGGCTTGGGACTGGCGTTAGTCAAATCCCTAGTACAGCATTTAAATGGAACGATTGCTGTGGAAAGTACTCCCATAGAGGACTCTAACCTCAGCAAAATTTGCTTCTGTTTAACTTTGCCTCAATTTTCTGATCAAAGCAAAGCATAATGAGCGAAAGTGATTGAAGAACATAGCACCCAAGAAGAACTTGACCTACTACTAACTGCCCCTCATAACTCCACCGATTTAGAACCAAATTCGGAGGATGCAGTTGCTTTGCAATCCGTGCAAGTCCAAGTCGAAAAAATAGCAGAACGACAGCGACAAATTACTGCGCAAATTCAAATTCCCCAACCGATTGAACAAGTGTGGAAAGTACTGACAGATTATGAAGCTTTAGTTAAGTTCATTCCCAATCTTGCCAAAAGTCGTTTAGTCAAACATCCCACTGGAGGTATTCGCCTTGAACAAATTGGTTCGCAGCGTTTACTACGATTCAATTTTTGTGCTCGTGTCGTACTTGATTTAAAAGAGTATTTTCCTAAAGAAATCAGCTTCTGTTTGGTAGAAGGAGATTTCAAAGACTTTTCAGGCAGCTGGAGCTTGGAATCTTGTTCCCTTGGTGAACAAATGGGAACAAATCTCTATTACACACTCAAAGTCTGGCCCAAACTGACTATGCCTGTGGGAATCATTGAGAATCGCCTCAGCAAAGATTTACAGTTAAACCTCGTAGCAATTCGCGCTCGTGTCCTACAGCTTGCTAGCAATTAGCGATCCTAAATAGATCGTGAACAATCATCTATTTTGTAGGTTGGGCAATGAGTCAGAGCGTACTCTAAACTCAAGGAGCGAACAAAGCAGGATACTTTCTAACTCAGGTTTATATCTAGTACTGCTACCAGCTTTAACCATATAATTAACAACTTAGATGATTAAACAAAACTTCAAAAAACGCTCTTCTAAAATTCGCATTTGCACTGGACTGAAACTTTATTAAAATTAATCTACATTATCGACAAGCTTTCCTAAATGTTCAAAGAACATTTAGGACTAATATAGTATAAAATTTACTGTCGGCACGAAACTCAATCCTCTTACCAATCTCTTTTTTAGCGCCTCTATAATACCCCCAGGGGAATTCGAATCCCCGTTACCTCCGTGAAAGGGAGGTGTCCTAGGCCTCTAGACGATGGGGGCGCTGTATCTACACCTTTAAAACTATAACGATTTTCACGGCAAGTGTCAACAGGTTTTCGCAAAAAAATTATTTATTACCAGATTCGGAGTTGTGGCGGTTACACTGGGTGAAAGCACTCATATTGCGTCTGACCTCTATAAGAATGTCAATTTTCTTGCTATTTCACTAAAAACATAAACAATGGCGTATTATAAAAAACTAAGTAAAAAGCAGCATCTTAATCTTAATTTAGCAAAAAATGGAATATGTGATGTTGCAGGCTGTCAAATAAATCTTTACAATTTTTTACAAAAGATTTTCAAATATATCGCTCAAAATCCATAATATGGAAGCGTCTTTTGAAATCACCTTGCAGATCGTGATCACTGTGTCTGCAGGCATTATTGCCCAGGTGCTGGCTGCATACCTCCGGGTACCTAGCATCGTGTTTTTACTACTGTTTGGCATCGGGCTGGGTTCTGATGTTGTTGGGCTGTTACACCCTCAAATGCTTGGCTCCGGATTAGAGGTTATTGTCGCACTAGCAACGGCGATAATTTTGTTTGAAGGCGGACTTAACTTGGATTTGCAAGAGTTGGGAAAGGTTTCACTTAGCCTGCAACTACTTGTTACCTTAGGAACGCTGATCACACTTTTAGGTGGTAGTATGGCAGCTCACTGGCTGGGTGAATTTCCCTGGCACATAGCTTTTCTCTACGCTTCCTTAGTTGTGGTAACAGGTCCAACAGTTGTTAGTCCTTTGCTCAAACAAGTCAACGTAGATCGACAAGTTGCAACAATTTTGGAAGGAGAAGGCGTTTTAATCGACCCAGTGGGGGCTATCCTTGCTTTCGTTGTTCTGGACACAATCTTGAACGGCGATACTGATCCGATGAATGCCATCATCGGTTTGTTGCTGCGTCTTGGTGTTGGTGCATCGATTGGTGCAGCAGGTGGTTCCCTAATGAGTTTAATTTTCAAACGCGCTAATTTTCTCTCTTTGGAACTTAAAAACTTAGTCGTACTGGCGGTGCTGTGGAGTCTTTTTGCTTTATCGCAGATGATCCGTAGCGAGTCGGGGGTGATGACTACAGTTGTTGCAGGTGTTGTGTTTGCCAACTCCTCAGTGCCGGAAGAACGTTTACTGCGGCGTTTTAAAGGTCAGTTAACAATTCTCAGCGTTTCAGTACTATTCGTTTTGCTAGCAGCCGATTTATCTATGAAGAGTGTGTTTGCCTTAGGTTGGGGCAGTTTGTTTACTGTTTTAGTACTGATGTTTGTCGTTCGCCCAATTAATATCCTCTTTTGTACTTGGAACAGCGATCTTAACTGGCGACAAAAACTGTTTTTAAGTTGGGTTGCGCCTAGAGGCATTGTTGCTGCCTCTGTTGCCTCTCTATTCGCAATCCTGCTGACACAAAGGGGTATTAATGGTGGCGATTCTATTAAAGCCTTGGTTTTTCTGACAATTATTATGACAGTCGTTTGCCAAGGATTAACTGCTGGCTTGATTGCTAAATGGCTGCAGATTACCTCACTTGACGCGACTGGTGCAGTGATTGTTGGCTGTAATCCTCTAAGTCTGTTGATTGCTCAATTGTTTCAACAACGGGGAGAAGCAGTTGTTATGATTGATACTGATCCGCAAAGCCGCGCACTTGCGGAAGCACAAAATATTCGGGTGATTGCTAGCAGTGCGTTGGATAACGGTGTATTGGAAGAAGCGAAACTGGCATCAGTGGGAACTTTTCTAGCAATGACAAGTAATGGAGAAGTCAATTTTGTTTTAGCTCAACGAGCAGCTGA
This sequence comes from uncultured Scytonema sp., assembly GCA_937873135.1. Classification (GTDB taxonomy): domain Bacteria; phylum Cyanobacteriota; class Cyanobacteriia; order Cyanobacteriales; family Nostocaceae; genus Rhizonema. Next base: position 11,174 of record CALMVQ010000091.1, read on the forward strand.
AGAATTTCATCCACCACGTGTCTTAGCAGTTTTCCCTCGCGATTCACAAACGACAACCTCGAAGAGTGAAAATAAAGTAGAGCAAGCCTTCCTACCAGATTTACCAATTAAGACTTGGAATGAGTACTTAAGTGACGGACGAGTGAAGTTGGGGACAACCACGCTTGCTGAGTTGGAATTTGTACACCAGCAGGAGCATATGCAAGCCTTAGTTCGCGCTGGCGAACTAGTCCCACTACTTGTAGAACGAGAACAATATCTTCAAGTCATGTCGGCAACTCTAGAATGGCAAGTTGGCGATCGCATTATCTACCTATTGCACGATTCTAGACCAAGCCTTTTAAAACGTCTATCCGGCGCTAGCCAAGTAACTCCTTTATCTGTAGAAAAATTACCGGAGGTGGAAGAAATACCCTTAACAAAATTGTCTCACCTCTCTGCTAATGACTGAGAAACCCAAGTCGTTGGAACTGAGATATGTGGTACATGGTGCATGGTTCTTGGGACTGTAATTGTGCGAGCGTTGTTCAATCTTGCGAACCATAACCTATTCCCCATCTTGTTTCCCTAATGATTACGAATGAGCGGGTTGCTCTTGTAATTCAGCAACTTGGGTTTTTGCCCCTTCAAGATGCATTTGTTTCTCTTGCCAAAGTACACCAATTAAATGTACTAAGGCGAGAATCAAGGCAGAGATCGAGACAATGTAACTGTGTATGGTGTAGAGGTGTTGAATGGTTACGGTGCTAATACCTGCACCGCCAGTGAGAATATCTCGTAATTGGGAACCAATCAAAGGAATCGCTCCAACAGTTCCTAATTCGATGCTGAAACGCCAATATCCTTCCTGATCCCAGTCTAAAATCATCGCCGTCCAAGCTAGCCCAATAGCACTTAGGGTAAACAAAATTACACCGATCCAAGCAGTCAACCAACTTTTTTGAAATTGCCTGCTTAAAAACATCACGACTATTTGAATTAGGGCGATCGCAATCACGCTGTGACCGACAATTTCATGAGTCTTGCGGAATAACCAACCGTATGGTAATTGTGTATTAATTACCTTTAAAGAGTTATAAGCCGCTCCTGCTGCTGGCTCATAGTAAAAAGATAGTAAAATTCCTGTTGTAGCTCCCATCACTGTCAGGGTAATAATTGCCGTCGCTAATATTGTCGTTATTCGCCGCAAAACTAGATCGTACTGAGTATTTAACATCAGTGACCTCTCCTTATTTAGATATTGGTTATGTACTTTTATTACAACTTTAGCTAAAATAGTATGATGACGGTTTAGCTCAAAAGACGTAGATTTGGTAAGGTTGAATAACAATTATATGTACCTACCTACTGCTAAATTCATGACTTTTTCCCTTTAGCCACACAATCATGAAGTCTCATGGAAAGTGAAAAATCTGGCGGTGTCTCCTACATTCAAGACAGCGATCTCGCTGTATTTTCGCTTACAGTATGCTTTAAAAATGAAGTTTCAATAAAAGATTTATAACCAAATAATGGCTCTTAAAATAGGTATAAGGCGTCCTTATTTAAAACTCCTGAATTTATTTATCGATGTGGTGAACGACGACCTACCATAGTTGATAACTGTTAATCGCTGAAATGCATACGGATTATAGACTTGAAAAAATAGAAAATTTCCTGTAGTTATTTACTACATGGGAAGTTACTATTTGTAGAGGGACATACCCCGTCGGATTTGTGAAGAGATAAAATTGCTAGTTAAGTGAAATTGAGTTGAGTGAACGACAACAGCCATGTCTTACGTCTCCGTACTGAAAAATATACCAGATTTCTTAAGTCAGCCTACTGGAATAGCAGCGATAGCCTCTTTAGGCATTCATGGTGCTATTGCTTTCATTTTGCCTTTAATGCCTGTTGACTCCAAAGTCGCAGAGCATAAAGCCATACCAAAAACTGTGGGACTTGTTGAGTTAAACCAAGCTGAGCAAAACCGACTGCCACAAGTAGGTACATCTCAAATTCCCCTACAATCTCAAGTTAGTTTAATTCCACAAGTTCCGCCACTGCCAAACTTTGCAACACAGTCCACTGCATTACCTCCTTTACCACCCGTAGCTTCTAGCCAGTTAGTACTACCCCCACTACCCAAATCACCCACCAATTTATCAATCGCCTCCTTACCCAAATCTCAATCTTTGCAGACGCTGCCAACAAAAAACGACTTTTCAGTTAACAGATCCTTCAATACACAAGCAACTGCCCAATCATTTCCTCGTTTTCAAGACAGGGTGAAATTGGGACAATCACAACCACTACCACCTTCCAACTTAGCTCAATTACCAACTTCTAGAGTCCCTGTAGTCTCAAACTCGCGTCTGCCGGAATTAGAGGCGGCTCAGATACCAGCAAATCTCCCTAGACATCTACCGCCTCTTGCCGTGGGAACACAGACGGCAACAACAGCAGTAGGAAGTCCATATTCACAAACCGCTTCCTCTGGAGAGCAATCAACAGCTCAAAACAGGCAGTTAGTAGCTCCTATTGGGGGAACTCCACAAGTTGGCGATAATTTAGCATTGGCAGGAGGGACAATCCCATCGTCATCAGCACCATCACTACCGCAGTTCATGCCTAGAACAGTGGCATCAAGTGGACAGCAGCTGATTTCATCAAAGCCTAGTAGCTTTGGGGAACAGTTTAGCGAAGTCAAGCAGCAATACCGCAATATACAAACGCAGCTACCCATTTCCAAAACGCTCACAGCTCGTGTGGGGCAAGAAGGTCAAGTTGATGGTGGTTTAATAGTAAATGGTGAAGGTGAGGTTGAATCTATCAAGTTTTTGGACAATTCCGTGTCACCGGATCTGAAAGCATCTGCTAGAGAGTACTTCAGAGATTATCTCCGAAATAATCAAGTCCCACCAGCCAACGGCAAACCCAAATATTATCCATTTAGCCTGTCTTTCAGATCTAACAGCATTGAGCATGAAGCGGCAAAACAGCCAATATTACCATCTTCACAACAAAGTCTTGTTCAACGCTTGCGCTCACCTAAACTGAATACACAATCATTACCTACATCTACGACATCTAATCAAACTTCGCGCTTGCCTCAATTAATACCACAAGCACCTCAGCAGCAACTCATTCCTAGCTCATCACAATCTCTCAAACCATTTACTAATTTGCCAACCAGAACCCAGCCTTCTTCAATACCACAAGCAAATACTACCCAACCAACCACACAATCCAGAACTCAGCCTTCTTCAATACCACAAGCAAATACTACCCAACCAACCACACAATCCAGAACTCAGCCTTCTTCAATACCACAAGCGATCGCTCTTAAACCAGTAACCGCATCGCCACTCAGATCTCAGCCTGTGCCCACACCACAAGCAACTCCTAGCAAACCAATCAGCGATTTGCGAGCTAGAAGCAAACAACCAACTCCACAGGCAACGGCAACGACATCCTCATCTAAGCCAGTATTAATAGGTAGCAATCAGCCTTCATCCTTTGCTGAAAACAGTAAAAAATTATTGCGACAGTTGCGAGAATTGAGGGAACAAAGACAAAGCCCCAATCAGGACAAATCATCAAATTAGAAAAAAAGATACAATGAGTGGCGGATTCAAATCCGCCACTCATTGTAAACAGCTAAAGAAATACGATTAAATCTAAAATAGAGGTTATGATTGTTACCAGCCTTGTTCTGCTTTTTGAAGAACGTAAACGGCTACGTCTATGAGTTCTTGCTCGCTTAACTTATCTTTAAAAGCGGGCATAGCATTTTTTCCGTTTTGTAGCTGGTTAATAATCGCTTGAATTGAATTGGTATCGTAATTTGCCAGGTACTTTGACAATGCTTCCTTTTTCAAAGTTTTCTCGCCAATTAAGACGTTACTACCACCTATGTGACAAGAAGCACAGTTATGACTAAAGATTTTGGCCGCAGATAATGTTTCGCCTGCAAGTGCTGGCGCAATAAAAGCAAAATGCCACAGGGCGATCACAAATAGCACAATCGATAAATATATTTTCATAGGATTCACCTTGCCACAAGCTGAGCGCAAATCATTGTCTGGCTGCTAGGAGCGCTGAAATCATAATAAATTAAAATCTATTTTTCTACTTATAAAATTAAAAAGTTTGTGACGAGTTAATCTCCAGTATGGATTGGCAATTGTTACCATCCTATAAGGGGATCAAACTCGTCACGTCGTGATCCTATTCGTAATTGTGACTCCACACATAAATGAGTAGCTGGAGATCTGGATAAAATCTCGCACTCTAATTACCTACATCTGGAAACCAATCAAGGGGATGTGAAAAATTATCCTAGTATTGACTCACATTACGAATCTGGTAGCTGTTAACAATAATTTTTATTGCCAACGGCTTTTTAGCTAGCAGACTCAACAATCACCTTACCAACCATGCCAGCACCACGATGAGGTTCGCAGTAAAAGGAGTACTCGCCAGGTGCTGCATCTGCTGGGAAGATTGTCTCTGAAGATTGCCCAGGATTCATCATCAGCTTTTTGTTAGAGAGTGCTTTAGCTAGATCAGAACTCTTAGCAGGATTTTTGGCAGGATCAAAAACAACGTTATGGGGAGGAACTTTGTTGTTTACCCACTTAATAGTGTCTCCTGGATGAATTGTCACTTTATTGGGTTGAAAAGCCAGCATTCCTTTATCACTGCCCAATTTCACCGTATATGTCTCAGCTGCTGCACTCTCAGCGAAAACAGTAAAACTACTCACAACTAAAAAGAGTGTCAATAGAGCTAAGCCCAAGCGCTGCCAGCTTGACGCAATCAATTTCATGCCATTCTCCTAACAACAGATTTTATTTTCACTTATTCATTTTAAATAAAATCAAGCCCAAATATGACAATATGTCGTAGATACAAGTTTTTTTTTAAATATTGAGCAAAAACACTTTCACTTATATTTCCGTAATTCTGAGTGCTCGTATCCCTTTGGATTGAAAACCCTACCGACTACATTCCATCTACCGTTTACCTTTTGGTCCTTTTTCCTGAGTCATTGACTCGCAAAGCGAGCGTGAGAAAGCATAAACGAGTCAATGACTTGATCAAAGTGATGCTTTGCATTCAGCTATTAGGCACTCGAGAGAGTCAAGGCTAACGGCTGAATGAGTACAGAGTAACTTTAGAAGAAAATTTTACCGCCGCCCCACTTTTCGCCCACAACCTTAGGCTGGAGAAGAATATGACCGGCGATCGCTTCCAAGTCGGCTTCCTTGAGATTTCTCATTTTGGTGAAAATATCTGCACTCTTAATGCTGGGATGCAATTCAGAAATTTCCTCTTCACCATCGTAAGTCGTAGGATTCTTCAGATAGTCCACCAAACTTCCAATGTTATTCCGAGGTGGAGTTGCCAAATCCAAAGTTTCGGGATCGAGTCCGACATTCTGGTTTGTCTTGGTAATACCTCCGGCATGACACTGGGCACAAGCGTAATTAAACAGCCGTTTGCCTTCTTTAACTTGTTTCAGACTAAGTTCGATGGTCTCACCTTTGTCATCTAATGCTACTGTACGGGTGGATTTGTCTAGTTCCACTGCTGTCGCGCTACCGACAAAAAACTGAAACATCAGTAAAACAGCAGCCACAATGCTAAGTAATCTTGTTAACATGTTTCCCCTTAATAATTTTCGATTCGTAACACAGCTACGACTGCGCTGCTCAATCTCAATTGTGTTAACTGCTTGCAGCTCCACGAGCAATAAGCAGTAAGCCACTTAAGTGGCTTCAATTTCACCAAACAAGTTCAGTCAATACCTCTCAAATCTTTTTCAGCCAAAATTTGGGAAATAATTGCCTTTGCATCCTCTAACGCCAAACGGGTTTTTTGATTTTTATAGACAATTAAGAGTTTGTCGCACACAGACAGCACCTTTTCAACAGGAACACCGTAGTCTGCTGCTATATCCGCAATCGATAGATCTGCAAAACCCATAACGTTTTGTGAACTAACAGTATAGAGATTGAGTTGCTGTAATACCAATTATCACTTTAAGAGTGCAATTTGTTGCCGAAACAAAAGAGCGTTTCCTTAGCTGGGGATCAAAAAGCAATACGGTTCAGTTAGAAGCGTCACTCCCTGAAGATCCTCCCAACCCCCTTTTATAAGCTTGGGTGTACACACAAGTCGGGTGGAGAGTCGAAGGTTCATCCCAAGTTAAAGGTAAGGAGATATTTTCGCCGTCACAAGTGTACTTAGCACGAATTAGTCCGTTAGCTGTAAAAGCACTGCTTTCTAACTTCATAGTTGTCACCTTGCTTTTAGATTGATTGCTACTTTCAAAGCAGCCAGAAGAATACCGATGTACAAAACCGCTCCCTCGCTGTGAAAGCTTTTGTCAGTCAAGAAGAAGGAGGAGTAATCTTACACTCAATAACGGGAGTAAGAGCGGAAGTGGCTGCGGTACTACCATTATCAGCAAATCCTGTTAACCCAAATACAGCGATTTGACTCAGAAAAAGTCGTCTACTAATAATTCGCACACCTACCTGCTGTTGTCAAACCCACATCACTAAAATGACTAAAAGTCAATACATTTCGTGAATTATGGAGAATTGGTCAGTGCAATCTAGTATAATTTCGTTGGTAGCATCTAAGGGTAAACGACCCCTAACTTCCACATCGGGGAATGCTACTGCGTGTCCTATCGGAATTCAACGGTTCCTCCAGTAAGACAGTTCCTTCAGACTTAAAGTCTTTCTGCAGGTCGGCTATGCTTGAGATAGCTAAAGGATGAGTACCAACCATGCCTCTAACCCCAACTCCTCAACAGCCTGAGCAACATACCATCGAACTCGAAGAACATGGCAACCTGGTTCTCCCCGAATCCATTCGCCATCACCTCAACCTACAACCAGGTGAGAAACTAATTCTAACCCTCGAATCGGATGGCAGCCTACGCTTAACCAGTCTCCGCCACCAAATCCAAAAACTTCAGGGGATTTATAAAGATGTTGCTCCTGGTATCAGCCTTGCTGACGAACTGATTCAAGAGCGGCGCAGAGAAACTCAACCATGAGTCTGCAAGCCACTACGGTTCTAGATGCTTCAGCTCTACTTGCCTATCTTCAAGGAGAAACCGGAGCCACAATCGTTGCTACAGTTTTAACCCAAGGCTCTGTAATCAGCGCTATTAATTGGGCAGAAACCCTTTCCAAACTCGCAGAACGAGGGCAAGATCCTGATGCTGTCACTACTCAATTAATCAACCAAGGATTGCTACACTACGCTCTGCAAATTCACCCAATCGATGAACTGCAGGCACGTTCTATTGCCAAGCTGCGTGTTCCAACTCAACCGTGGGGTTTGTCACTGGGGGATCGTGCTTGCCTTGCCCTAGCTCTTATCCTAAATTTGCCTGCCCTCACATGTGATCGCATTTGGGCAAACTTGAATATTGGTGTGTCCATAACTCTGATTCGTTAATGTGATCGCGTGCTGTATTAAAAATCAATTCCGTCTCAACCTCTCCACACTTGGGCTTGTACCTGCGGTGTTGAGTCAGAATACTTTGGACACATTGCTATCGGACAATCACCTCCATGATTGGATCGTAGAGAATATGAAACTTAGATGAGTAAGTTATACTTATATAATACTCATGTAGATGAGCAACATCTATGAATCAAGCTGGAGAAACAAAGCGGCAAAACTTTAATGTTTCACCGGAACAAGAAGCACAGATTGAATGGCTGCGAGTAGCAATGGGAGTAACAACGACCAAAGAAACCATTCTGCGCTCAATTTCTGTGATGACGGTTTTGCATAATTATCTGCAACAAGGCTATCAAATCCGACTAATTACACCAACAGAACAAATTCATTTGGTAGTTCCTGAATTAGAATCAGCACCACAGTCAACTTGGCAGTATTTAGTATCGCGTCCACATCCTTGGCGGCGGCAATTATACATAAAAGGGCAACGTCTGTTAGCTTCCACAGTTTGGCTGGATATGGAACTGAATAACCTTTCCCTTGAAGAAGCCGCAGAGAATTTTGCTTTACCGATCGCTGCTATTGATGAAATCATCCGCTACTGCGAAGCGAACCGAGAACTGATAAAGATGGAAGCGGATGAAGAACGTTATCGTCTGGAACACCGAGGAGTGAGTATTGAGCCTCAGACTGCTCGTTGATGAAGATACTCAGGCACGTCGTTTAGTTGAGATGCTGCGAGCAGAAAGTCATGATGTGCTGACGATAAGTGAGGCTAACATGACTGGTGTACCGGACACAATAGTCATGGAATTTGCCCGGAATCAACAGCTTGTATTGCTTACTCGTAACTGTGATGACTTTTTGGAATTGCACAAGGCGAACCCAAAACATTCAGGAATTCTAACCATATACCAAAATGCCGATCCCACAAAAGGCATGAGTTACACAGGCATAGTTAAGGCAATAGCAAATTTGGAAAAAACAGGACTACCTCTGGAAAGGCTGTTTATAGTTCTCAACCAGTACAACTGGCAGGGTGAAATAAAGTGAAAGACAAATATGCGCTACAAAGCCTTATAATTTTTCCTATATATCCCTTACTCTCCTTTGAGCAATGTAATTAACTACAACAATAAAATTAATTATTCTCATGATGGTGGTGTTGCAGGTTCGCAGGGAAATCGTTTGGAATTGGGTGCAGTCGCAGAAACAGGAACTGTTGAGTTGATTGGTAACGGTAATCAAATGCAGTTAGCCTTCCCAGAAGGTTTAACGAAAGCGGATATTGTCCTGCAAAACAACGCTTTTGCTTTGACAAGTGGAGGGGGTGCAATATCAGTCAATGCTGGGAACTTGAGCCTTTCTAGGAATAGTTTTATCACTGGAGTTCTTGCAGCTAGGGAAGGAACACCAGGAGTTGCAGCAGGAGATGTGGTAGTTAATGCAGCTGGCGATGTTACGCTAGATAGTCTTAGTGAATTAAGAAAGCGTTGGGAAAAAAGAAGAAATAGGAGTGAGCTACACAGTGAATAACTTGCGAATCAAAGGATGAAGTAGTGAAACGCGATTCCATTTATTACCAGATTTTTAAGCGCTTTCCTGGGTTGCTCTTTGAACTAGTTGATCACCCTCCTGTGCCAGGGCAGAATTACAGATTTGAATCAGTGGAAGTGAAGGAAACGGCTTTTCGCATTGATGGTGTGTTTTTACCGCCGGTGGATGCAACGACAAGAATTATCTTTTTCGCGGAGGTTCAATTCCAGAAAGACGAAGCCCTCTACCATCGATTTTTTACAGAGTCGATGATGTACTTGAACCGAAATCGTTGTGAGTATGATGACTGGTTCTGTGTGGTAATTTTTCCATCACGTAGTTTAGAACCCAGCGATCAAAAAACTCATCGAATATTTCTTAACAGCGACCAAGTGCAACGAATTTATTTAGATGAGTTGGGGGCTGCCAATCAGCAGCCAATAGGCATTAACTTGATGCAGTTGACTATAGCATCAACGGAAGTGATGGCAGAGCAAGCTCGTCTGTTAATTGAGCGGGTAGAATTAGAACAAACAGGCACACTCGCAAAAAACGAAATCATCGAAGTCATCACGACCATTGCCGTTTACAAATTTTCCCAGTTGAGTAGAGAGGAAGTGGAAGCTATGTTAGGACTGAGTTTAGAGCAAACCAGGATTTATCAGGAAGCGAAAGCTGAAGGCCGAGAAGAAGGCCGAGAAGAAGGCCGAGAAGAAGGCCGAGAAGAAGGCCGAGAAGAACGGGAAGCGGAAATGTTGAGAGCAACTGTGCCTCTGTTACTCAAAACAGGGATGAGTGTGGAGCAGATTGCTCAACAGCTTAATGTTGATGTCGAAGCTGTCCAGCATGCTGCACAACAGAACGGGTAGAATGAACTTTGAAGAAACACCAATCTACTAGGATCGAGAACGTCCCTACACGTCCGCAATTTTTACCAACAATCCTTGGCTCGCTCAAAATATCAGCTTTGCTTTTAAGGCTAAGATTCCCGACTTCTTTAAGAAGTCGGGAATCTTAGATTACGCGCTAAAGTACTTAGCTAGTGGGTGATAGGCAATAATCGCCGTTGTTGATTGTTCTGGATAAATTTGTTCGCTTTCATCCATATGTAAATTAATGCGATCGCTTCCCAACAAATCCAATTGCTTGTACTGCTCCTGAATATTCGGACAAGCCGGATAGCCAAAACTATACCGCGAACCATGGTAGCGCTGTGCCAAAATATCCCGAATATTATCTGGTTCATCAGCCACAAAGCCCAACTCCCGACGAATACGGGCATGAGTCCACTCAGCCAGTGCCTCTGCCACCTGCACTGCCATACCGTGGAAATACAGATAGTCTTTGTATTGATTATTTGCAAACAGCTTTTGAGCAAACTCCGTAGCAATTTCTCCCATCGTCACCGCCTGCATCGGGAACACATCAATTATCCCCGACTCCTTTGGTGCAAAGAAATCAGCAATACACAACTTCCGCAACGACTTCTGCCTCGGAAACTCAAACCTCGTAATTTCCTTGGCGTCCTTGGCGTCTTGGCGGTTCATATCATATATATACAACGTATTCCCCTCAGCCTGACAAGGAAAGTACCCATAAACCACCTGAGGATGCAGCAAATTCTCCTCAATAATCCGTTGCTTCCACTCCGCCAAAATAGGATACACCTTCTCATCCAAGAAAGCTTGATACTCTTCCTTAGATTGTTCCTTCGGTTTACGGAACTGCCACTGCCCTGCGATCAAAGCTTGTAGATCAAGATACCAGAATACCTCCTCCAAAGGAATATCCGCAGGCTGCAATAACTTCGTTCCCCAAAAAGGCGGAGTTGGACGTTCGATATCCACAGCCACAGCTTCCGAACGACGGGTATTAATTTCTACCGGGAGTTGTGTTGACGCGCCATCAAACGGCTCTACAGGAGTTGGGAGTGGCAATTCTGTTTGTTCTACAGATAACTCATCTATTCCATCTCCCAGAAAACCCTGAAGATCGTTCCATTGATCGGCAACCTTCGCTGGCATCAATTTATCCATGAAGTGCAAGTCAGAAAACGCATCTTTACCATAAACCACCTTACCTTTGTAGGTTTTTTGGCAATCTTGATGGACAAACTTGGGAGTTAACGCCGCACCGCCCAAAATTACGGGGACAGTGATACCCTTTTCGTTGAATGTCTCCAAGTTCTCTTTCATGAAAGCGGTGGACTTCACCAGCAAACCACTCATAGCTATACAATCAGCTTTGTGCTGTTCGTAAGCTTTAATGATGTTTTCCACTGGCTGCTTAATTCCCAAGTTAATCACCTTGTAACCGTTATTCGACAAGATGATATCCACCAGATTTTTGCCAATGTCGTGAACGTCGCCTTTGACTGTGGCAATAATAAAGGTTCCTTTGGCATTGTTACCTGATTCTGACTTTTCCATGAACGGTTCTAGGTAAGCAACCGCTGCTTTCATAGTTTCGGCTGATTGTAATACAAAGGGTAACTGCATTTGCCCCGAACCAAACAACTCACCCACGACTTTCATCCCATCCAGCAGAAAAGTATTGATAATATGCAGGGGAGGATATGTTTGTAGCGCGGCTGTCAGTTGTTCTTCCAAACCAATGCGTTCGCCGTCGATGATATGAAGCTTCAGGCGTTCTTCTATGGGTAAGTTTTGATCGACACCTTTGTCGCGTTTTGTGGTTACCCCTTCAAACAGTGTTGTCAGTTCTGTCAGGGGATCGTAAGTAGAGATCTTGCCCTCAAATTTGCGTTGATCGTAAATTAACTGGCGACAGACTTCTTGATGTCGTTCTTCAATCCGCGACAGTGGTAAAATTTTGCTGGCACTGACAATTGCCGCATCCATACCTGCTGCCATCGCTTCGTGTAAAAACATGGAGTTCAAGACAACTCGCGCTGCGGGGTTCAAACCAAAGGAAATGTTGGAGACACCTAAAATAACGTGAGAACCAGGCAATTCTTGGCGGATGCGACGGATGGCTTCAACTGTTGCTTTGCCGTTTTCTCTATCTTCTTCAATCCCCGTGGAAATAGGGAGAGCCAGAGTATCAAAAAATATCTCTTGAGGTGATATGCCGTACTCGACAGCTTGACGATAAGCACGTTGGGCGATCGCAAACTTCTTCTCAGCAGTCCGCGCCATCCCATCTTCATCAATTGTACCAATAACAATGCCTGCTCCGTACTTCTTCGCCAATTCCAAAACTTTTAAGAAACGCGGTTCACCATCTTCATAGTTCGTGGAATTGAGTAAACATTTACCTCCTGCCACTTTTAACCCCGCCTCCATCTTCTCCCATTCCGTGGAGTCCAGCATCAAAGGTAGTGTCACGTTGTTTACCAAGCGGGATACGACTTCGTGCATATCCCGTTCGCCGTCTCGTCCCACGTAATCCACGTTGACATCGAGGATGTGTGCGCCTTCCTTTACCTGGCTTCTAGCCATCGACACCAATCCATTCCAGTCTTCTGCGTTCAGCAGTTCGCGACACTTCTTAGAACCACTGGCGTTCAACCGTTCCCCGACAATTAAGAATGAGTTGTCTTGATCATAAAGTTGAGTACTGTAAATCGATGCGGCTGCTGGTTCTATTTCCGGATGTCTGACTTTTGGCTTCAACTCTTTGGCAATTTCTGCTAATTGTTGAATGTGTTCCGGAGATGTCCCACAGCAACCCCCAATCACTTGGACACCTAGATCTTCAACAAAATGCATTAAAGACATCCGCAATTCTACTGGTGTCAGCTTATAAAAAGCTTGACCACCAACGTTTTCTGGTAACCCCGCATTGGGAATACAGGAAACGACAAAAGGCGAATGTTCTGAAAGATACTTAATATGTGGTTTCATCAAGTCTGGACCGGTGGCACAGTTCAAACCGAGAATGTCTATGGGGAAATGTTCTAAAATGGTCAGAACTGCGCTGATTTCTGTCCCTACCAGCATTGTTCCCATAGTTTCCATTGTCACAGACACCATTAGAGGACGCCGTTCGCCTTTCAAGGCAAACACCTCTTCAATCCCATTCAACGCCGCTTTGATTTGCAGCACATCCTGGCAAGTCTCGACAATGAATAAATCCACTCCACCATCAAACAACGCTTCTGCTTGTTCGGCAAAAGTAGCTTTCATGGTGTCAAAGTCGATATGTCCCAAAGTTGGTAATTTGGTAGTGGGACCGATCGAACCAGCCACAAACCGAGGTTTTTCCGGAGTCGAAAATTCCGCAGCCACCCGTTTTGCAAGTTCTGCTGCTGTTTTATTCAAGTCGTATGCTTTGTCTGCTAAGTCATATTCTGCTAGGACTATCGACATCCCACCAAAAGTGTCAGTCTCAATCACATCCGCACCCGCAGCTAAAAAGTCCCGGTGAACTTTCTCCACTGCTTCTGGCTTGGTGTAAACGAGGTACTCATTACAACCTTCGTATTGAGGGCCACCAAAGTCCTCTGCCGTCAGGTTTTGCTTTTGCAAGTTGGTTCCCATCGCACCGTCAAAGACGATTACAGGGCGATCAGGACTGTGCAGGCGTTCTAGAAATGAATGTTTCATCTTTAGCCTATATTCAGGATTGGATCGGTCGTAAAATGTACGACTTACATTTATTTTCCAAAATTTTTCGGATTTCGGAAGGATCGAATTCAATCAAAGATGTAAAAAGATAGTGTAAATCGGCTCGTGGTACTTGCCCGCTTAATTACTGAGAAAGTAGTCATAAAAATGGAGCTTGGGGAGCAAAGCTCTCCTGTTTCGGGACAAACAGTACGTTCATACATCCTTGAACCTCAGAAAAGCGCTACTCAAAGAGCGGCGACGTTTCGTGCGCGAATAAGCGAAAACTCAAGAGCCCCAATAGAAGTAGCGATAATTTCACAAATAATTTACCATCACTGTATGAGCTTGATATCGGGCGCTAAAAGCTACTGAGTGTAAGCCTAAGGTTGACTAAGAGCCTGACTATAGTCTACCCTTAGGTGCTAGACTATATTTTAAGGTTAAGCTAACTATTTTTCCTTTTGACTTAAGTCGATGTACAGAGGTCAAGAATCAGCTATTTTGACACAATAGAAGAGTAGTAAAATATTTTTTTCGGAAAGTTTCGTAAGAAATGTGGTTTTACTTAGATCAAGTAAGATAACTTTGTAGAACAGAGAGTTAACTTTTTATGATGTTTACCTTGAACTTGCAGCTTAATAAAACTGGACGCTGTAGTGGAGTTATAAAATGAGCAAAAGAAAATTCCTCTTTGTCGCACTACCGTCAACTCTTACTGGGGTAACCAGCGTAGAGCTTGTCGAACCCGCGCAAGCCCATCAGGTTGTAGAAAACCATTCAACCAAAAGTGTAGACGCACTTCAATATGTTTCCAGCAGTGGTGAACAGGGCTTTGCAAGCGTAATGATTGCCGTTGGCTGTATTTTAGCCTTGGTTTCAAGTGTAAATGTCCTCTCTAAAGCTTTAAACCTGCACCATCCTTCCTCAAAAGCCTCAGACTTCCAGCACACAAGAACAAATGAGCAGTCTCAGGCGGCTGAAAAGTATACCACCTCTGATGTCAAACAGAATATTCCGGCAAAATTTATTGAACAAGCTTATACTTCGTACAAGCTTGGAGACACTCAAAGAGCGATCGCTGAATTTGACCATGCAATTTTAGTTAATCCCCAAGATGCGTACGTCTATACTGAACGCGCTAACTTTCGCCGCAATAAGTTAGAAGATAGGTTGGGCGCACTCGAAGACTATACCCAAGCTATTAGCATTCATCCACAAAACCCTCTTTTATATGTTTGGCGCAGTCAGCTTTACTATGAAATAGGGGATAAGTCAAAAGCAATGACAGATCACAACACAGCTATTCGTCTTGCTCCGGAAGATACAATGTATCACTTTTTTCCAACCAACGCCAATGCAGGAAGACGCTGAGCCAAAATCGGGCAATCAAACCTAAGTAATATTTAGCAAATTGTCTCCTTCTGATATAAGTAGTTTTGCTAAAATACTACGCTTACGTATATTAAGGTGAGTTACATTCTGTTAACGCACCCTTTTTCTTGTGCGATCGCTTTATCTAAAAAATCTCCATAACATAGTGGAAAGAGTGTTTCAAGAGATCACGGAGTTTAGGAGTGCACCCGTAACCCCAAGCGCGAAACGGGGGGATTGAAGTAAGGACGCATTATTTCTTGCAAAGCTACAGCCCTTGGGAAACTTCCCAAGGGCAGACTTTGCGCGCTACGTCAGAGCGAAATAAATCTTTTTTTTCCATACCTGAAGCTTCGGCGTCAGACATGAGTGTGCGCTCCTGCAATTAATTTTACTTTTTACTTACTTTTTACGCGCACACGAGCGCACAGTTTTGGTGACACTCTTGCACAAGTTTAAACAGACTTTTTATTTTGAAAAAATAAAACTATGTTACCCGACAACATGGACTAGTCTTGAGAGAAAATTGTACGGGTATGAAAGAAATAGGTATTAAATATTTGAGAGCAACTCATCCTTCTAAAGGCAGATTATAAAAACTTTTCTATCAAATTCCTCTAAAAAGGACAAATAACAGGAAAAATACTGTAAGTGTTATTTCTACACTGTTTTCATAAAAAATTCGCCCAGCATTTCAGTAATAAGTGCAATTACTGAAGTTCTGCGGGAGGACATAACTGTATGGCTTTAGGCAGGAAAGAGGGATGCGATTATTTAGGTTGGTTGGTAGTTTTGGGGTTGCAAGGAGCGATCGCATCCATGAGAAATTGCGTCTTTGCCCAAGTTGCACCAGATGTCACTCTACAGCTGAACTCTGTGGTGAGGAGCAATGGGAATAACTTCACGATTACTGGTGGAACGCTCTTAGGAGGAAATCTCTTCCACAGTTTGCGTCACTTTTCTGTCTCTACAAATGGTGAGGCTTTTTTCAACAAAGTTACTGTCACTGGGCGAGGCGGCTTACCTCCCAGCCCGCATGAACCCCTCAGTAGTGATGTTGTGTGGTCATATACTCGACTACCAAGTATGGGGAGTAGGGAGAATCCTGAAGGGGTGACAGAACATCGCCTTAGCAAAACATCAGTCCCAATGCACTCTCAGTCAAAGGCTTTGGAAATTGTACCTGAAGAGGGCTGGTTACTCAACAACAAAGGTGAAGTTGTCCCGATCACCCAGTCTGCTCACACTGTTTATCCATCTTCCTCTCGTGGATCTAGTTGCTATGCTCAATAACAGGTTACTGAATATCTATGACTGCTGGCGATCACCAAGCTTACTCACACTCGCCCTAATGTTCATCATCCAGCAACCGTTGTCAGCACAAACAGTGACGGCTGATACTGGGTTGCAAAAAGAAGTAGTAGTCGGTGGGAGGGAAAAGTCTCCTTTGTTACACACAACTCCTGCTTCCCTACAGACATCTTTGGACACAACTCCTCATCAATTCCAGCCAATTGAAATCGGACAAACCCAACGAGCATCAGATATTTTCCGGATATCCGAACAAAATCCTCCTCTACCAGCAGCACCAAGAGAAACTGAAACGGCACAAACCCAACCACAAGCACCACTAGATATCTTCCGCCCACCCGTACAAAGTCCTCCCATTGCACCGGAAAAACCTCAAGAGCTTCCACCACCAGAAAAGTTATTCCCCATACCCCCACCTTCTCCCACTCCTGAGGCAGTTCCAAATGGGTTTTCCGGAACGATTTTTGTTTCTGGCTTTGATGTGGTTGGCAGTTCTGTTTTTAGTCGGAAAGATTTCGAGAAAGTCACCGATAAATTTGCTCGTAGACAGATTACCTTTGCTGAACTTCTACAAGCTTCGGAAGCAGTGACTCAACTCTACCGCGATCGCGGTTACATTACCTCCGGGGCTTTCATTCCAGCTAACCAAAAATTGAAATCGGCAGGCAGTACTGTCAAAATCCAAGTCGTAGAAGGTGGCTTGGAAGGTATTCAAGTGAGAGGTTTGAAAAGGCTGAACACAGGCTATATCCGCAGCCGTTTGGCGATCGCCACTCACAAACCCCTGAACGTGAACAAGTTGCTCAAAGCACTGCAACTACTCCAGTTGAACCCGTTGATTAAGAATATCTCTGCGGAACTTGCCGCAGGAACCTCCCCCGGTACCAGTGTGCTTGATGTCAGGGTGGCAGAGGCAAAGACATTTAATTTTCAACTGAGCTTAGACAACAATCGCATCCCAAGTATCGGTAGCTTTGATCGCCAAATCCAAATCAACCAAGCTAACCTCACGGGATTGGGAGATGCTTTAAGTATTGCCTACGCCAACACCGATGGTAGCAACAACGTTGATTTCAACTATACCTTGCCAATTAACGCGCACAATGGAACTATAGCATTTGGCTATAACTATACAGACAGCGTAGTCATTGAAAAACCGTTCGACATTTTAGATATCAGAGGCATTTTACAAGACTTCTCTATAACCCTACGTCAACCAATTGTGCAAACTCCTACAGAGGAATTTGCGGTTGGGCTCACCGCAAATCGCCGGGAAAGTGACGTTGGCTTTTTGGAATCACTGCTCGGCACACGATTCCCCTTCACTGACGAACCTGGCTCTGATAGAAATGGAAATACTCGCCTATCAATACTGCGATTTTTTCAAGAATGGACTAAACGCAATAGCAAAGAAGTCCTTGCAGCGCGATCGCAATTTAGCTTTGGTATAGACGCCTTTAATGCTACCAGTAACCCAAGACCTCCAGATGGTAACTTTTATTCCTGGCAAGGACAAGCTCAGTGGGTGCGCTTACTGGCTCCAGATACTTTACTGTTAATTCGTGCAGATGCTCAATTAGCTGACAGAGCGTTGGTGCCTTTAGAACAGTTTGGAGTGGGAGGTGTACGTACAGTCAGAGGCTATCGTCAAGACTTTTTGTTAACAGATAATGCCTTTTTAACTTCTATAGAATTTAGGTATCCGATTTTACGTATACCTGATGTCAATGGAGTTCTCCAAATTACGCCATTTGTGGACTATGGCATTGGCTGGAGTAGTTCTGGCAGGAGGAATCTACCAAACAATAGTCTAACGTCGGTAGGACTAGGATTACAGTGGCAAAGCGATAGACTGAGTGCCAGATTTGACTGGGGTATTCCTTTAGTTGATGTTAGGAGAGGGAACACTCAACAAGAACAAGGTTTGTATTTTTCTCTGGTTTACACTCAACCATTGTAGTTTTGAGAATTGGTAATACGGAAAGATTCTCTGTTCTCCACCTTCTCTTTCTCTCCCTATCCCTGTATCGTCAATATCAGCTATGTATAAACTCGCCTTTCTCGTTGCACTGACACAATTTGCCACAGCTACAAGTCCAATGGCGTTCTTCGCTGATACAGCAAACCATCCTCAGAGTCTCTTGACGCAATATATCGCGGCTCTACAGGTGGTTGCACAACCAAGTGATGCTAGACAACTCTTACAGCAAGGCTTGACACTCTATCAAACAGAACAGTTCTCCCGAGCTGAGTCTGTTTTCCAACAAGCGGTGGCGGCATTTAAAACTCAAGGCGATGTGCTGAACCAAGCTTTAGCATTGAACTATGTTGCCTTAACATCTCGGCAAGTGGGACATTTACCGCAAGCAAGTAAAGCGATCTTAGAGAGTGTAGCAATACTACAAAACAATCATTCTAATTCTAAAGAATTCCGATCAGTTCTCGCTCAGGCATTGAATACTCAAGGTCAGATACAATTAGCGCAAGGGCAAGCTGATAAAGCTGTTGCCAGTTGGATGGAGGCGACAACTCTCTACACCAAAAACCAGGATAATGCTGGCGTTATCGGGAGTAAAATCAATCAGGCTCAAGCACTGCAAGCATTAGGGCTTTATCGTCGCGCTCTGTTGACTCTAAATCAAGTCAATCAACAGTTGCAACAGCAACCCGATTCTGAGATGAAAGCGACGGGATTGTTGAGTTTGGGAAATGCTCTACGAGTCGTGGGCAATTTGGACAATACAGAAGCAACGCCTAGCAACGTGTTTAATTCTCAACAAGCTTTACAACAAAAGTTGCGAGAAGTTGTAAAGAGGAAACCAAATTTGGGATTTGAGAGTATTGGTTCCTTGCAAGCTTTGGAGCAAAGTTTAAAAGTCGCATCTAAACTAAACTCAAGAGAATTGGTGGCCCAAATTCAGTTGAGTTTGGGAAACACGGCTCAAGCGCTACGAAGCACCAGCGATCACAAAGAAGAATCCACTAATAAAGCATTACAGCATTACGAACAAGCAGCAGCATCTGGTGTACCAATAACGCGACTACAAGCACAACTGAATCAACTGCGCTTACTTGTACAGATAAATCGATGGACTGATGCTCAAATTTTATTGCCGCAAATTCAATCTCAGCTAGCAACCTTGCCTCCCAATCACAAGACTATTTATGCTCTTATTAACGTCACTCAAACTTTAGCTTGTCTCAAACAAAGAACTGAGGCGAATCTAGTGGCAACAAATCCGAATTGCCCCCAGCAAGAAACAGAGGAAGAAGACACAAAAAATACGAAAAGCTTGCAACCTGTACTCACTGCTCAAACCGCCGCAACTCCAGAATGGACTGAGATCGCGAAGAGCGGAGCAAAAGCTGTTGAACAAGCGAAAACTTTGGGAGACAAGCGTGCCGAAGCTTATGCCTTAGGCACTCTGGGAGGATTGTATGAACAGAGGCAGGATTTACCCTCAGCACAAACACTGACTCAAAAGGCTTTAGTACTTGCTGAAAGTATCTCAGCACCAGACATTGGCTATCGGTGGCAATGGCAATTGGGTCGTATACTGAAGAAAAGAGGAAATCAGCCCGGAGCGATCGCTGCATATACCAAAGCTGTTGATAATCTCAAAACTTTGCGTAACGATTTAGTCAACATCAATCCTGATGTGCAATATTCTTTTCGAGAAGGAGTGGAGCCAGTCTATCGCGAACTGGTGAGTTTGCTCTTAAATCGTCAAACCACTAAAGACTCTATCGCTGTAGCGAGAAAAGTCATAGAATCACTACGATTAGCTGAACTGGACAATTTCTTCCGCAGAGCCTGTATCAATGCTAAACCCGTCAATATTGACAAAGTTGATCCCACAGCAGCAGTGATTTATCCGGTAGTTTTGTCTAATCGCCTAGAAGTCATCGTTTCATTACCTTCTTCATCATCAGATCGAAAATCAGAGCAGATTTTAGTTCATCACTCCATACCTGTCAGCCAAAAGGAGGTTAAAGAAACAACCACGGAGATGCGGCAAACGTTGGAAACTCGATCTACTTATGATTTTATGCCATCATCCCAAAAAGTATATGACTGGATTATCCGACCGATAGAATCTGAATTGACAAAGCACCAAGTCAAAAACCTGGTATTTGTCTTAGACAATCCACTGGGAAATATTCCTATGGAAGCATTGCATGACGGGAAGCAGTATTTGATCCAGAAATATAACGTTTCTCTAACACCCGGTTTAGAGCTATTAAACCCTCAACCCTTAGCCCGCACTCAACTGCGAATTATAGCTGGTGGCCTAAGCGAAGGCAGTAACAATTTTCCGCCATTGCCTAATGTGAAAAACGAACTGGATGCAATCAAGTCAGAACGTTCAAATACTCGTGTGCTACTTAATAAGCAATTTACTAAAGAAGCAATTGAAAACACTGTGAAGTCGTTGAGTGCGCCTGTGGTTCACCTCGCAACTCACGGTACATTTAGCTCCAAGGCAGAAGGAACATACATTGTGACTTATGATGGCAACGTCAATGTCAACGAGTTAAACGGCTTACTTAAAACCAGAGAAACTAATCAACGAGGTGCGATCGAGCTACTTGTTCTGAGTGCTTGCTCAACTGCTGCAGGAGATCAACGAGCTGCATTAGGAATTGCTGGAGTCGCTGTTCGATCTGGCGCACGCAGTACCTTGGCATCACTTTGGACAGTAGACGACGAAGCAACTTCTCAAATCATGGGTGAGTTCTACAAACAGTTAAACGAACCCAACATCTCGAAAACAGAAGCCTTTAAGCGTGCCCAAGTTAAGATGTTACAAAATCCTCTCTTCAAACATCCGTACTATTGGTCCCCCTATGTTCTGTTGGGTAATTGGTTATGAAGAATTGAAAATTAAAAATATTTTTAATTGAATTCCCCACTCTCTACTCACAGTTTCTCCAAACTTTGCAAAACTTCTTCTGCCGATTGGTATCGGTGGTGAAAGTCATAGGACACCATTTTATCTAAGATTACAGCAAATGGTTCGCTAGTTGTTGGACTTCGCCAAACGAGTGCCATTGTTTCATTTCGTTCAAGGCTTCGAGGAGATGCTCCAGTTAAGGCTTGGATGGCAACCATTCCTAGAGCATAAATATCGCTGTTTAATCTTGGCTGTCCCATAAATTGCTCAGGAGGTGCATAACCCGCAGTACCTACTGCTACTGTCGGATTTTCGTATAACTGTTGAGGCTCTATTTGTTTGACAGCACCAAAGTCAATGAGGACAATACGGTTATCTTTTTGCCGCCGCATCAAGTTGCTGGGTTTTATATCTCGATGGATCACACCATGACTGTGAACAAACACGAGTACAGACAAAATATCTTTGAGAAAATCTATGACTTCTGCCTCTGAAAATCGCTGTCCGGAAGTCAGTTCTTCATTGAGTGGACGTCCTTTAATATACTCCTGAACTAAGTAAAATTGTTTACTCTCTTCAAAATAAGCCATTAACTGTGGAATCTGGTTGTGATGACCTAAAAGCTCTAAAATTTCGGCTTCAGTTTTAAAGAGACGCCTAGCAATCTCTAAAAATCCTTCATCAGTACGAGCAGGTAGCAAGTGCTTAACTACACACATTTGTTTGCCAGGACGATGAGTATCTTCAGCTAGATAAGTATAACTAAATCCCCCACAACCAAGTACATCGGTCGTCTTGTAGCGGTTGTTAAATACTCTTACGTCCGGGGAACATTCGGAAATTGCCGTAGGTGTCTGTGTGGGATAATTCCTACCTTCCCTTAACAGCGCTTGTAAGAGCAGAATGTTTTCATTTTGCTCTTTAATCTGAAGTGAGATTTTTTCCTTATATTGCTTGTCTTGAAATGCTGTGTAGCTAACAACACTTACTGCTGCTGCCAGCAACCCTAATGCCGGAGATATTAGTGGTACCCATCCTGCTTGAAGAAAGATGGCATAGCCGCTGAAGAACAACAATATTACTGTGAAGCAGCTTGCTACTCCTAAACGAAGCGGGTGCTGAATGCGCCATGCCAAAACTCCACCTACTGCAGTCCAACCCCAGATCCAAAGAATTTTTCCCCAAGCAGGCAAAAACCAGAAAAGTGGTCGTTTATCGGAAACTGCATCCAGAATTTGGCTTACCATGTGGGCATGAATTATCACTCCAGGCATTTTGCCAGAATCATCCACCTTGCCATCGCTATAGGGTGTATTCCGAATATCTTGGGAACTTGGTGCGGTTGAACCAATCAAGACAATGCGATTTTTCACCCAACTTGACTTGAAGCGATCATTAAGCATGTCTGTGAAACTCACCTGTTGAGCAATGTTTTTTGCACCACGGTAGTTCAGCAGTATTTGGAAGCCGCCAACATCCATATGCTGATAACCACCTGAGTCTACTTTCAAGCGTTTTAATATCTTTTTACCTAACTTTAGATTCCTCTCTTTTGTAAATTCTGGTTGAACTTTTAGGTACTCAACCGCCAGTTGCAATCCTAAGGAAGCTGGGGTTGCACAACTTGACTTGGGGTTGGGGGTGACGACGAGCAAATTTCGCCTAATTATCCCATCTTTGCCTTCCGGAATGTCAGCGAACCCTGCACTCTCTGATTTTACACCCGGAGGTGGTGGTACGGCAGGCATATTACCCCCACCTATTCTACAGATAGGGACAATCAGCGAACTCTGCTTTAGGTGTGCTAATAATTGCTCGTGTCCTGGGTGCACTGGCACATCGCGAAAAAAGTCTAAACCGATAACTTTTGGTTGATGGCGCTCTAATTTGTTCAATATTTTGTCTAAGACTATACCATTTGGTGTGCCTTGTTGTAATTTTTGAATGTCTGCTTCAGTAAATCCAACAATCAATAGACGTGGATCTGGACTCAAGTCGCCACGCCTTTGCATCATTTGGTCGTAAGCCTTCAATTCGATTGACTCTAGCACTCCCAACTGTTGAACCCCAACTATTAACATACCTGCAATTGCGCTCGCAACAACTACAGGCTTTGTCAATAAATTTTTCAAGTTAGCAAGCATAAGCAATTAGAATAAAAATTAGCTAAGAATTTAGAATTTACAGATCCAGCAGTATAGGCTCAAGAGTTACCCGACAGACTTCAGCGTTTCCCATAACCTGCTAACAGGCTTCTAAAATTCAGAAGATTCTTCCAAATACTTTTTAAATTGTATTCAAAATCAATATAGCAGCTCTGCGCTCGCTGTTAACAATTAACACTTGAACAAAAAGCAAATAGTAACATAAGTTGCTATTTATAAGCGATGGTAATAGGTAATGGGAAGAGAACCATCTCTTTCCTCATGCCCAATGAGCAATTACCAATTACTACGCACCACGATCATCTCGATTAAAATAGATAATTTTTCCATTCGTTTCACTGTATCAAGTAAATGTAATAGTTGATGTGTTGCCCAAATCGATGCTATGAATTGCCTGCCTTGAGAAAGGCTACGACATCACACTTGGACTAAGATGCGATCGCTTAGTCTTTCAACTGCATTTTCTACCTGAAAAGAAGACTTGCGTTTCCAAAAAATATTTCGTTCAGTTACGAAAAGAATTCTTTAGATATAGGTGACAAAACTCGATCTATAGCCCAATACAGTTCAGTTATAGCGGTTCCTTGTTTTAGTCACATCCCATACGCCCTCAAGAGAGCCCTGACGGGCACCCCTCACACACGCGCTTGGGAGAGGGGCATTCAAAGAGAGGGCGAGAGTGTATGGGATTTGACTGAGAACGGCTATAGTGCTAAACATGGAACTAGAGACGTTCTGTAGAACGTCTCTAGTTCCGGATTCATTTAAGCCAACCACCTACATCACAGAATCCGAATTTCAGGTTTTTACCACCGAGCCGCGCTTAAAACCTGCGTTAATCAAGCCATTGCACCTAGTCGTCGGTTAGGCACTTACCAGTCAATAAATATCCAGCAGTTCATTCTAGATCTCTGGCGGTAGTCGCGAAGTCTTGGGTTCAGACATACGGCTGGATATTTATTTTTTTCGGATCTCCCTTAACCCAACAAGACACGTCCAAGCATCAAAAATGGTACTAAGACTTGATTAATTCAATTACGCCACAAGCTTGACGAGCACCGCCTGCGTCATCTGCGGTACCACCAGATTTACGTTGGTCTGCTAGTTTATGTATGATTATGGCACTACCATCGCTATCAAATAAGCTTGTAGGTCCGTCAGAGAGACTAAAACTGTTAGCGAAGGTTTCCATTTTACCTTGACCAATGACATTAATTTTGATGTTTGGTAAATCTCCAAGATGGTAAGGATGGTTTTTTTCTACAGGAGTTGACGAACTAAAGGGACCTGGGTCAAAATGTCCTCCAGCAGAGCTAAAAGGCTTTCCTTCTCCTTGGCAAACACCTTTCTCGTGTATGTGGACGCCATGCAGTCCGGAAGTTAAGACTTTAGCATCTCCTTGAAGTTCAACAGCAACCCAAACAAAACCATGTGGGGACTGTATAGCTTTCAGCGTTCCGGTGATACTAGGACCTGTGATCGTAGCGCTTGCATGCAAACCTTTATCTGCATCAGCACTCTGATTACAACCTGTTATGAGTAGAAGTAATACAATAGCTAGATGATAGACGAATTTCATATCAGTATTTTGGTTGAAAGCAGATTTAGGCGCACACTTGTAAAAAATGTATGATGGCGCGAAGCTAGTGCCATCATACATTTTTCTCTGCACGCCTCAACAGGAAAGTTTATGTTAAGCTATGCATCAATTTCAACCCGCCCAACAGGGAAAGAGATACACGTGAGAATATACCCCTCCTGATGGTCACTTTCTTCCAAAGCTTCAGGTTCACCTTCGAGCCTAATTTCTCCTTGGATCTTACGTTTTTTACAGCTGCCACAAACTCCAGAACGGCAACTACTGCGTATTTTTACTCCTTCTTGTTCAGCCAAACTTAGGATAGATTCTTCGCCATCACAAGGAACTTCTTTGCTTGATTTCGCGAAAAGCACAGCAGTTTTGCTTGAGGAAGATACCGTTGGCGCTGGCGTGCTCTGAGTTGGTGTACTTACTGGAGTAGCTCTACCTCCATTTGACTTGGGAGTCGTATCTGGAGACATATTCCTCATAAGTTCTTTTAAGCCTTGCGGAGCAGGAGGGGGAGGAGTGGTAGGTTTGCTGGGTGCAGCAACTTGTTGTTTAGGCTTCTCAGATTTGGACTTCTTCGCTGGAGGGCCAAAGCTTTCCTCATAATAGTTTTGCATGGGAAAGTTAATACTTTCCAGCAACTCCTTGACACCTTGCATAAAAGTATCTGGTCCACAGACATATACAGTCCGTTCGCGAAAATCAGGCACGACTACCTCTAGCATGGCTGCACTAATCCTACCAGTGAGACTCAGCCAACTATGACCAATTTCTTTACGAGTCGTGGAAACTGCCAAATGAAAATTGGGATGCTGTGCTGACATCAACTCCAGTTCATGCCGGAAAATGATATCACGAGGGGAGCGAGCGCTATGGAAAAAGACAATATCGCAATGAGATCCAGTGTCACACAGCCAGCGTGACATCGACATCATAGGTGTAATGCCACTGCCTGCGGAAATCAGCAACAATTTTTGGGAGGGATTAGCAAAGCAAGTAAACTTGCCCAATGGTCCACTCAGATTAATCGTACTACCGACTGTGATGTTATCGTGCAGCCAGTTAGAAACCATACCCTTTGGTACTTCGGCTAAAGAATTCGGAGGGGGCGGGACGCGTTTGACAGTAATTTCTAAGGTATGGGGACGCGAAGGTGTGGATGAAATAGAGTAGGAACGTGATACCTGCTCGTTATTGATTTCCAAATCGAGAGTAACAAACTGACCAGGCTTGTAAGTGAATAAAACCGGAGGATCTGCTACAAATCGAAAAGTTTTTACATCTTGTGTTTCATCAATAATACTTACGCACTGGACTGTTAAGTCGCCTTTAATCCAACGTTGCACTTGGGATGGTTCTACCATCGCCAAAGGCATATACTCTTGAGGGGAAACAACTTTTTGCTGTTGGGGAGATATTTCCGGAACTTTTAGTGGCGAAGCTAGTTCTACCACGTCGTGTTGAGGGCTGTCACTGACCGGCTCTATAAATTCTATAACTGTTTTTTCATGCAATCCCACCTGTGCAACTGTTTCTTTTCGTGATTCTGGCGATCCGACCTGTAAAACCATCAGGAAAAATTTACCTACGTGAATCATATCACCGGGTTTGAGGAGATGATCCTGATTTACTGAGGCGTTCCCGCCATTAATTCGGGAACCGCCAGCACTTCCAAGATCGGCAAAATAATAATTGCCATCTTTCAAAGCAATTTTCCCGTGCATTCGACTGACTTCATTACTGTCCAGAAACAAATGACTGTTCGGAGCGCGACCAATTAGGCACGCTTGATTGAGCATGGTTCCTGGTTGTAAGTCTATTTCTTGTACCTGATCTGGCTTCTGTGAATCGATGATTTTGATTTTAATCATGTCTATTTCCATCCCAGAATATTAGTTGACTTGGGTTTTGGGGAATGGGGAATGGGGAATAGGAAATGGGTTCAAATAATTATCTCTTCACGCTTACCCATTCCCATACTTCCACCTATCTTCTACTACCTACTTTGCGCTTAAAAATACTTAAATCTGAGTCACAGCTGCTACCTGTCCTAAATTTTGCTGAAGACGAGTACTTACTCTTGCTAAGAGATTCTTTGCTAGTACTGAGTCGTCGTATGAAAGTATGACCTCGAAAGCTTTTGCGTTGATAGCTAAGACCCGAGTCCTTGAAGACGCAGCAACTATTGTTGTCATATAATTGCTGTGAGTTAGTACTTCTAGTTCACCAATAGTTTGTCCAGGTAAAATAGCCGTATTCTCTGTCTGACTTGCAAGTACACTTGCCTCGCCGTCAATGAGAATGAGAAGTTCAGTAGCAGGTGTTCCCACTCTACAGATTTCTTCTTGCGAACGGTAAACCCGCACGTTGGCATCTCGAGCCAGGTTAATTAAAGCATTTGCCTTTAATCCTTGGAAGAAACTGCTGCCATAAAGCCATAACAGCTTTTCTAAGGTTCCAAAAGAGTCTGTGGTTGTCTCTCCCTGAGCATGTTGCATTTCCCATTGCACAAGGATAATTAACTCATCTCCATTACTAAAGCGAACAATGTCTCCAGATTTCAATTGCGTCTGCTGCTCGCGAATATGTTCCTTCCCAATACGTAAACCATTGCTGCTTCCTAAGTCTCTAACACTGACTCCTTTTTCATCCAAATAGAAGATAGCGTGCTGTCTGGAGACACGGTTATCGACAATCACGATGTCGTTCTCGCGTCCTCGTCCAACTTGAATTACGGGCTGCTGGAAAACCCGCTTTTCAGCGTGCCCCATTGTTCTGACTTGAGCAATGAAAGTTGGAACATTACCCTGATCGTTCTGTTGCAAAGTCTGACCGAGAATTCTTTGCGCTGTTTCTTGTACAAGCCAATCTTTGTGTTGATTTTGCTCTAGCATTGCGCGAGCTTGCTGGTTGCTATCAGCAGGATTCGACAGATGCAAGGCATAAAGACTGGCAGCTTGCACTAAGGGATCTAAGTCTTGTAAGAGTTCGAGCAGGACATGCTTAATTAGCTCAGGACGATTTGTCGGCGTATCACCTAATTGGGTGGGCACTCCCAATGAAAAGGTGTTTGATTGTGAGGCTGAGCGATCGCCATTGACACCAAGTTGTGTTGATCTTGAAGCAGAGCTATCCCTATTGACACCAAGTTGTGTTGATCTTGAGACGGGTTGAGTTAAAGATTCTTTCTGGCGTAAGGAAGACAGGACTCTTGGACTCAAACGTCTTTGCCAACTTAACTGCTCGTTGTTTGAGTTGAGAATTTCTTCAAGAACATTTGCCGCCAATACACCTATTGAACGAGCAATGTCAATCGCTTCCGGAGAGTCTCCCAATATTTCTAAAATGCGGAATAACTGAGCAGCAATTAGTTTCTGCTTTTCTCGCAGGGTTTTTCGCAGCAAATTATAGACAGGTGTGTGCGGTGCTGAATTGTCGAGGATCTGACAACGCACGGCTAAGTCTTGAAGCTGTACCAATAGCGTTTCTGCTGTCCGCAACAGTGAACTGTCTTGATTAAACATTTCTGTTAAGACTTGGTCTTGTTCATCTGCACTAATAGCATACTCTTGTCTCAATGCCATGATTTGCTTTTGCTTTTGCTGAAATACCTCTTCGAGGGATCTGCCGCCTTGCACATGTTCTAGAATTAGCAACTCTAATGCACGCTTATAGCTCTCTATTCGCAATGTGTTTTCGCGGCTGTGTCCTTTGACGGGATCGAGTAAGCTGGAATCTTCCACCCCAAGTTCTGATAAGACAGCATAATGCTCATCTTCAGTAACATTCAACTCCTTACGCATATCCCTCAGAACTTCCAAACTCTCAGCAGATTTCACATTTCCTTCTTCTAAAGCTTCGCGCAATACTCCTTTATAAACTCGCACGCGGTCTACATTGTTGAAATTAGGCAGGATCTTCGCCAGAACGTACACTTCATCTGGAACTAGATCTTGCAATGAACGTCCTTCAAGCCACTTTGTCCAATCTACTGCAAGCTTATTCAATTGCCGACGTAAATTACTTGCCAGACTTTCACGGGAATGACGCTCTTTGCTACGCCCCAAGGTGCGATACAGCCATAGGCTGCTCACACACACAATAAATGCATTGAGGACAAGGATTGCCCAACCTGGTAGCAAGCCAATATTAGGGCGACCACCGAACATGTAGAATACATTGAAGGAGACAAAGGCACACATTGCAAAACAAACGTGCAAAACCTGTTCCTCATTCACGTATTTGTTATTCCGCTTCAGATAAGCTTTATAAACATTTTCTAAAAACTGACAAACAAAATAGCTAGCCGCACCAAAGACAGCCAGAGTCAGGGGAGCTGCAATAATTTTCGGAATCGGAATGGCGTGATTGAAAATATAAAATCCCGGATTGAGGAGCGTGCCTAACTGCCCTTCTTCATGAGTCCAAGAACCAGAATAATAGTAGTCCCAGTTACCTGCGTATAAGAAGTAAAAGACATAAAATCCCAGCATCAGACCAAAGTATGCATAGAAGACGAGCTTTTGATCCGGCCTGGTTATTCCCTCCCAGTAAGAGCGTTCTGAGTCAATATCAATACAAGGCGACTGACAACTTACACAAGCACTTTTCTCTTGCCCAGAACTATCAACAGTCCGACAGGTTGACTGAGTAATACTCTGAAGTGGCTGAAGATGGGCTTCAGTGCCTAGTAAACCCCGTGGACCAGTGTAAACCATTTGTACGGGTGCCATTGGGCAGAAGTACTGACACCAACTTCTTCCCTTAAACAAATAGCCCACAGCAATCGCACTCGCAATTGTCAAGAGTAGGAAAATCGCCATTGCCAAGCGATGGCCATTCACAAACAGAATTCGGATATTCAAGCCTAAGTAGAACAGGAAAAATTGTAAGTATAAGTAATTGCGACCCAGCCAAGAATCTTTCTCTACCGCAGCCAATTCGGAACGAACACTTCCTGTCTCTGGGTTAACGACTTTGCGCTTGCGTTGTTTACCCAGTGCCCGAGGAATTTGAGAGAAAAAATACAGTGGACAGATCCGCCGCCAAACTTCATGACCAAACACTAGCAAAATCATGATTCCGATTGGCAGAACTACTGCCCAAAAGATTCGTGCTCCCATACCGTATGGCGTTTGCGGCAGACACACGGACTGAACTTTGACACAACTTGATGGATCTAGGTACTTCTCCGGATGAAGACGAAAAGGACTGATGAGATTAGTGGGTTCCGTCAACAAACTAGAAATGGGATCGTAAAATAGAGAAAGAATTAAGGTCAGCCAGCCGATTGCTAGAATCCACCTGACCAAGTGCATCTTTTTTTCTGGAAGTTGACTAATCATCTGTTTTAAAGTTTACCTAGAACAACATTAACAATCATGATTTTTGTCGAATTGAGAGCATCTATCCTTAAGTAAAAACGTTTAGGACAGTCATCTCTTAAAACTTTCGTTTTGAGAGCTTCGCTCAAATCCGTTGATTGCTATCATTAAAACTGCTCCCCCTGCCCGCGCCAGTCCTAGATGATAAATATTTAACCGGGCACATAATACTCGGAGCCATTGCTTGCTGTGAAGTCTTTGATAATCTAACACTCAGCACCCAGCTTTTTGAAGTCAGGTGTATCACTCTAGATATGTGAAAACTGCTGTATACTAAGTAGCGGTCAACGGTCACCTGGATAGCTCATAGCTTACACCCATATATACTGATGAAAGTTAGCTTGTTAGACGATCTGCTTCCAGAATACAACTTTGTTGTCAATTTCGGAAGTCATTATTATTTACAACATTCTGCTAGTGGTGCTTGAGCAATTTCCTCCAAACCCCCAGTACGCAGTAAATCTTCCCAATCAGTCTTTAAATCGTCATCATTAGGATGTTCGCGGCGTAACTGCGCTAATGTTGTCAAGGAATCTTGAAAAAGTCCAGACATTGCGTATATAGCAGCACGCTGCCGAACATCTACAGCTGCTAACTTCTTCTTCAATTCTCGCTCTGGATCGATGCGTTGAATAGAACCTTGCAAAATAAAGTCCTGACTTGAGTTAGTGCGTACACACGCCACTGACAAAGACCAATGATAAGTTTTATGAATCTTTTGTTCAGGTACTGTTGAGTGCCGGACACTCAGGTTGACAATTCCAGATAACCCTTGTAAAGCGAAGTTTTGTTTGTAAATTGTTTGGTAATTTTCATCTTGCACAACGAGTAACGCTCGTGCAGTATTTTGTGGAATGTAGAAAAATAAAGTAGGATGCTCTACTGTCGTTATTTGAGACTCATTTTTAAAAGGAGTCAGGGCAGTGACTGGTGGGTTGCCTTGAGTACAAGCTTGATCCTGTGCTGCTCCTAACTGAATATGTCTGCCTCGCACGACTGTTTGAACCATACTATTGCTTTGATTCAATTGATCGCTCATTCGAGCAGTATTCTCACTAGCTCCACCTAAGGCTGTTTCATCTGTAGATCGTCTGAGCGCTCCCCGCGTTCCTGCTGGTACCAGCCTCATGGGCTGACCAAGCTCGGGTATGTAAATGAAGTAACTTCTACGTGTTGCTCCTGGCTTTTGATCGCGTGCTATATAACTTTCAATATTCTTCACAGCAACCGTTGCATAGCGATCACCACCTCTTGCTAATAGTGCCTGTTTAAAATAACTCAATGCTACAGGGTAGTTTCTCTGCTTTACAGCATTGTAACCCAATTGCATATTCTGATCATAGTCGCGATGAGACTGGATTTGTGCTAGCACGTTCTTAGGATCTATAACTACTAGTTTTATTGCGTTTGAGCCAACAAATATGACCAACGCAATAATGGAGGCGATACAAAAATATTTGATCCAGAATTGGTGTTTCACGATTGATGGCGCTACTAACGTCTTTGTTTAACTACAAGCTTAGTTTTTAGCATTTCGGAATTACGGATGATTAGTAGTAATATATACATTTTATACAAATGTATTAGGATTTTTTCTCAAACAATACACCTTACTACATGTAGTTGTGAAGTGCAACCACTCCCGAAATGTTAGACTATTAACGATTTTAAAAACCCTTACACATGATAAGCACATATCTGAATACATAATTTATGTCAGCTAATCAAAAGTATAAATCATACGTGTAATTTACATTTCAAGTACAATTACTGGTTTTTTGATTGTAAATATTTATTTGTATCCAAAAATTAAATAAGTTTCACAGGACAGCATCTTAACATTTGCGAATATACTTAGTTTCCTTTGCGCCAATTTACTTAGTTTTTCTATTTATATTTAAGTTTTATCAGCCACTTCATTTTTCTTTACTCAAAAACGGACTCGAATTTGACAATGTAGCGGAAATATTTTTCAAGCGCCAAAAATGAACAACCTTCTTCTTGAGGCGATTGTCCGTTTTTGTCCCTCTCGAGAGCGATGAGCGATGAGCGATCGCACCTTAAAATGGTCCCTTGTCGTCGAATGAACTCCTTCAATTTTGTACGTTCTCGTTTAACTGTGTTCATCCCAACCCCATCCAATTGCTTTCTGATGAATGCCAATTAGAGCAACATACGCTACGCATGAACGTACTTCTGACGTTATGGGATATTCAGGGCTTGGCTTAGCTTTGAAGAATCTCCGAACTAGAAGTTCGGAGAGTGTCAACAGAAATCTTTTGAAATAATGACTAATTTGTCATTCATAATTCGTAATTGAGGTAGAAGCTCTTGGAGTTATATATGGAGAGGTAAAACTGCGCTTAAATCTTTGATTCAAGTTGGTAATGGCTAGTGGGAAGAAATTATGATCCATTCCTGATTCCCAACTACCCACAATCAAGAGCGACATTGTATCAATAGATAAAAAAAACTTCCATACTCCTTAAGGTTGGATAATTTGTCGTATAGTATATACTTACTTACATACAAAGTTTTCCTAACCCAGTATGGAAAGTAACTTTTCCCACTCGATAAAGTAACAAGGTTTTCGCAACACGGCTATTCATATGAAAACCCAAATACAGCAAAGACGTCGGACAAAACTGTTAACTGTGACAATATTGAGCTTATCCTGGCTCTTAAGTTCTACAGCGCTACAAGCTCGAATCACATCATTATTTAAAGTCCCTGCTGATTTAAGTGCTCCTGGCAGGCGTGTAGCAGGTGGATCGAGGTCAATGGAAAGTTGTTTCTCAGGAAACAAACATCTGACTGCTCTGGTGCCTCAATCTCACATCATGTTGACAACAGTAGGAAACCCTGTCTTCTACTTCTATATTCCCAAAACTTCTGCATCCACACTAGAGTTGGTTGTACGCAATGAGCAAAATCAAACATTGGTCAAGCAATCCTACAAGCCTAGCGCTCAACCCGGAGTGGTGGGGATTCCCCTTCAACGAAAATCATTAGAGGTAGGAAAGCAGTATCATTGGGTATTGTCAGTGATTTGCCATCCTCAAGCACGTTCCAATGATAAGGTTGTGGAGGGTGCTATTAAACGCATTCAACCCGATCCCCAACTGGTGAAGAAGTTGGAAAACGCAACTCCTCAACAGCGTGTATCTCTTTATGGACAAGCTGGTATTTGGCAAAATACCTTGATGACTTTAGCTGAGTTACTTTCCTCAAATCCTAATAATCCAGAGTTGAAAGCTCAATGGCAAGCACTGTTGACTAGTGACGGCGTAGGTTTAGGTAAAGATGATATTACAACTGATTCGGCGGCTGTGGTGAGTGAACCTTTGCTTCAAACAAAACTTGTTGAAGCGCAAGAGAGCAAGTAAAAAGCTTCTGCCTTAAAAAAGGCGAGTGTGTCGTAGGTTTCATCTACACAATATCTGAATACATGCAATATGATGTTAAAACTACCCATATAGGAGTGGAGAGTCAGAGAAAGCTCATGCATCACGGAGCGCATCAATAAATCTTTGATGGTACAAGCCCTTAGATCCATCTGCTCCTGTCAAGCTAAAATCATTGCATCCAATTTTCGCTCTTGTAAACGATTATTGGGACACTGTGTATGCGTAGTTAACAGTCAATAACTCCCATTCCTATTTTTTGCAACTGATTTCAGATTGCTATAGTTGCTTCTCAAAACTATAAATTTTCTGAGTCTGTAACTTTTCGTAACAAACTGATGAAGGTAAATTACCTGGTAATAAGCTTTGGCGATCCAATTGCACCTGCAAGTTACTTAAGGGATCGACACCAGGAGAAATAAGAAATTCTACTTTCTGAATGTAAGGTAAATCTGCTATTTTATCTAAAATTTTGGCGATCGCCTGTACGTAAGGATGCTCGTTTTGTGTATACCAATCATGGGAAGCTAGTCGCGATTGATCGAAACCTAAGTGTACTGTCAATGATGGGTGATCGAACAAAGCAATAGCAAGGGGACGTGCTTCTTCTTGTAATAATAAGTCATAAGTCTTTGCTAAATGTCGCAGTTTCTCTAGACGTTCGTATCGTTCTGTCAGTGCATCTGGATCGTCTTGCCAATGAATAGCCACCGTCACTAAGTACGTTTGCAACAGCATATGACCCAGCTTTTTCGCCTTTGTACTCAGGTAATAGGAATTGTAGTCGTTTGCTTCAATTAACAACGGTACGCGATCCACGACTTCTAATCCATACCCCTTCAAACCCGCAATTTTACGGGGATTATTGGTAATCAAACGAATCTTACGTACCCCTAAATCCATCAGCATTTGCGCTCCCATACCATAGTCTCGTAGATCAGCGGGAAATCCCAAGCGCTCATTTGCCTCTACTGTATCCAAACCCAAATCCTGCAATGAATAAGCTTTCAACTTATTTATAAGTCCAATTCCGCGTCCTTCTTGGCGTAGGTAGACAACAACACCTTGACCTGCATTATCAATCATTTTCAGTGCTGCTTGTAACTGCATTCGACAGTCGCAACGTAGAGAACCCAAAGCGTCTCCCGTGAGGCATTCAGAATGCATTCGCACCATCACTGAACTGTCGTCAAATTGAGTTGGTTCGCCCTTAACAATGGCAACGTGTTCGGAATTATCTAAAGTGTGGCGATAAGCGTAAATTTTGAAAAGACCGAATTGAGTCGGTAGATCGGCAACAGTTTCCCGGAAGATTAAGCGATCATGCTGAAGGCGGTAACTAATTAAGTCCGCAATACTGATAATTTTCAGCTTGTGATGTCTGGCATACTCGATTAACTGAGGCAATCTTGCCATCGAACCATTACGATTTTGAATTTCACAAATGACTCCAGAGGGATACAGTCCAGCGAGTCGGGCTAAATCAACAGCAGCTTCCGTATGACCTGCTCTTTTGAGTACACCTCCAATCCTCGCCCGAATTGGGAAAATATGACCCGGACGAGTTAAATCTGAGGCTTTTGTTCCTGGGTTAATCGCAACTTGAATGGTACGGGCACGGTCTTCGGCTGAAATACCCGTAGTAACACCCAAGTGAGGTGCAGCATCGATACTAACAGTGAAAGCCGTTTGGTTAGTGTCTGTAATGTTACTCACCATTAATGGTAAGTCGAGTTCATCAAGACGATCGCCCGTCATTGCCAGACAAATCAACCCCCGTGCTTCCACCGCCATAAAATTGATCGTATCTGGAGTAGCAAATTGGGCAGCACAGATTAAGTCACCTTCATTTTCTCGATTTTCATCATCTACCACAACAACGACGCGACCAGCTTTCAAGTCGGCCAAAGCGTCATCTATCGAATCGAATTCAAAGGTTTGATTTGAGGACGTAACGTCATGGTCAGCCAGTGTATTATTGGAATTCTCCTTACTACTGGCATCAGGTTCCCCGACATATTGCGACTGCTTTATATTGTTAGGCTGCGACACAAACGATTTCTAGCTACAAAAAGTAAATTTTTTTAACAAATTCTTATTTTAAATTGTAGCTCTTTTCAACGAACCCAGAATTAGAGTAGCAATGATTCGATAACATGACCAAAAGTAGGTAGTAGATGGCATGTCGTCGTCGAGTGGTTCTACTCATAACTGAGGGTACAGTCCTCAGTCATGAGGTTCTCTCGCTACCCCCGACCAATTAAGCTGTTCTTCAGATAAGGATTTCATAAATTATGGGCAATTTGAGACGCGTACCCTTAGGGATTGTTGGCGCGTCAGATTATGGGGGAGTGCAGTTGGCAAGACTACTGATGGATCATCCTGAAGTAGAACTTGTCTATTTAGGTGAAGATAGTAGTGCTGGCAAACAATTTGCAGAACTCTACCCACATCTAGCTCATGCAGTTAACCAACAAATTGAGCCAGTAGATCCAGAAATGATTGCTCATCATTGTGAAGTGGTTTTTCTGTCTTTGCCGAACGGTCTAGCTTGCCAAATCGCTCCGCAACTTTTAGAAAAAGGATGTAAGGTGCTGGATTTGAGTGCTGACTACCGATTCAGCGATCTGGCAACTTATACAACTTGGTATGGCATACACAGAAATGATAGTGTCACTGCAGCACAGTCAGTTTATGGATTACCGGAACTGTATCGTGATCGCATTGCAGAAGCACAGTTGGTTGCTTGTCCCGGTTGCTATCCTACTGCCAGCCTCTTGGCTCTTTCTCCACTCCTCAAACAAGGGTTAATAGTACCAGAAACTGCCATTATTGATGCTAAGTCTGGCACATCTGGTAGCGGACGTCAACCGAAAGTTCACTTGTTGCTTGCCGAGGCAGACAGCATATCCGCCTACAGTGTTGTTCGTCACCACCATACCCCAGAAATTGAGCAGATTTGTAGTGACTTGGCAGGACACGAAGTCACAATCCAATTTACTCCACACTTGATCCCGATGGTACGTGGCATTCTCGCAACTGTGTATGCAACATTGAGAGATCCTGGTTTGGTACGAGAAGACCTGATCACGATTTACAGAGCTTTTTACCGTAACTCTCCTTGGGTAAAAATTTGCGAACCGGGCGTTTATCCCCAAACTAAGTGGGCTCGTGGTAGCAATCTTTGTTACATTAGTATAGAAGTTGACCCGCGTACTGGTCGTGTCATTGTTATATCGACAATTGACAACTTAATTAAAGGTCAAGCGGGTCAAGCAATTCAGTGTCTCAATATCATGATGGGTTGGGATGAGACTCTAGGTTTGCCGAAGTTGGGATTGTATCCATAACCAATTAAAAATTAAAAAAGGAAGAAGAAAATCCCCTTTTTTAATTTTTAATGAGTGAATTTTTAATTCATCGTGGTCCCAGTCCTACTTTACCTGCATAAAGTGCGCGATCACCTAGTTCATCTTCAATTCGCAGCAAACGGTTATATTTTGCCACTCGTTCGCTACGGCATAGGGAACCAGTCTTAATTTGACCGGCACGGGTGGCTACAGATAGATCGGCAATGGTGGTGTCTTCTGTTTCTCCAGAACGATGGCTGATCACAGAGCGAAAACCTTTGCGAGTTGCCAAGTCAATTGTTTCCAAAGTCTCAGTCAGCGAACCAATTTGATTGAGTTTAATCAAAATGGCGTTAGCGGCTTTTAACTCAATTCCTTTTTGCAATCGCGTAGCATTTGTGACAAACAAATCGTCTCCTACCAACTGCACTTTGGAACCCAATTTTTGAGTCAGCAACTGCCAATTTTGCCAATCTTCCTCGTGCAAGCCATCCTCAATGGACACAATCGGGTATTGCTCCACCAGTTGTGCGAGGTAGTCAATAAATTCAGTGGGAGAGTGAGGTTTACCGTCATAAACATACTGCCCATCTCGGTAAAATTCACTAGCTGCCACATCTAAAGCTAAAGCCACTTCTTCCCCTGGCTTGTACCCTGCCTTCTCAATAGCAGCAACTAGCAATTCTAAAGCCACCTGATTTGACTTTAAGTTAGGGGCAAAACCACCTTCATCTCCTACACCAGTCAGTAAACCTTTCTCATCCAACACTTTACTGAGAGTGGCAAACACCTCCGCACCCCAGCGCAAAGCTTCTCGGAAAGAAGGAGCTCCGACAGGTACAATCATAAACTCTTGAAAATCAACGTTATTAGCTGCATGGGCACCGCCGTTAATTAAATTCATTAACGGTACTGGCAATAAATTTGCCAAAGGACCACCAAGATAGCGGTAGAGAGGAATCGCTAAAGACTCAGCCCCAGCTTTGGCAGCAGCTAAAGATACCGCTAAAATTGCATTAGCACCCAGATTAGATTTGTTAGCAGAACCATCTAAGGCAATCATGGAACGATCTAGCAGTTCTTGATTGAGGGCATCCATATTCAACAGCTTCGGGGTGAGTACCTCTTTGACGTTTTGCACCGCCTTGAGTACACCTTTACCCCCGTAACGAGCTTTATCCCCATCGCGCAATTCGTGTGCCTCAAAAGTGCCAGTGGACGCACCACTGGGAACCTGAGCCAATCCTACAACACCGTTTGCCAAATGCACTTCTGCTTCTACAGTCGGTCTACCTCGCGAGTCAAGAATTTCGCGGGCAACAATAGCTTCTATTGCAGTATCAATCATTTGTTCAGTGTCCTTTGTCCTTTGTTCAGTGTCTCTTTTCACCAATGACAAGCGATAAATGACGAGTCACTCATAACTCTTAACTGCATTGGTCACTCCATCGATAGCATAGGTGTTTCGGAGACTAACTAGGCTGAGATCAACGAAGATTTTTAGGATTTGGTCAACGAAGCGGCAAGATGCCTGCTGATGATCCGGTCGAAGGCATTCTCAAACTTTCTGTTCAATCCCTTACATCCACCCTCAATACGGTTTGATAGTGTCGTGATCTGTGGAGGCAAACAGGGTGAGGAAAAGAACTGATTTTTCTTTCCTTGCCTCCCCTGCCTTCCCCTACAGACTTACTGTATCGAGAAAAAAACAATGACTCAACAGAAAACTAACCCAAACCCAAAACCCATTCCCCCTGGATATCTCAATATTATGGGTTATGTGGATGAATCAGAGGTAAATGGTCCTGGATGTCGTGCTGTGATGTGGGTGCAGGGGTGTTTACGAGAGTGTCCGGGGTGCTTTAATGTTGAATCCTGGTCATTTGAGACGAATCAATTAATGTCCATTGAAAGTCTTGCCCAAAAAATTTTGAACAATCCTCGTAATCAGGGAGTGACGTTTTCTGGCGGAGAACCCTTTTGGCAAGCCCCTGCATTAGCTTCTCTTGCAAGTAAAATCAAGGCAGCTGGACTCAACGTCATGTCTTTTACTGGTTTCACTTTAGAACAGCTACAATCCCAGTCTGCTCCAGAGGGCGCTCAAGCTTTGCTCGAACAGTTAGATATCCTGGTTGATGGTCCCTATGTCGAGTCACTGGCAATTAACTCACCAAATTCTCCTGTGTCCTCCAGCAATCAAAGAATTCACGTCTTCAATCCAGCTTTACAAGACCAAATTACCTGGGCGAGCGACCAGATTGAGGTTCATATTTTCAAAGATGGTAGTCGCATCATCACTGGCTACAGAGGGCAACTCTCTAATTTGTAATTCGTAATTTTTACCTGAAGCTTGACTCTCCCCTGGCGCTCAGCCGAGGGGATTCTTTTGAATGAGAGTTAAGTACTAACGCAAAATTAAATATACATTTGTCATTGCGAATAGAGCGAAGCGAAATAAAGCATTCGCAAGGGTTTGGAGATCGCTTCGCTACATTTTCCCACGCCCAGGCGACTGTGTTAGCGAGCGCGATCTACTCACTCTTTCTAGACGCTGCGCGCTCCTACGTTCGTAGCGTCTCCCGATCTAAAGCAGCGATCGGGAATTGTCTTCTCACTCGGGGAGACGCTAGGCGCTCCGAGCGTCAGGGCTTGTCGTCATACCCTTTCACTTTAAAGTTGATACATTTAGGCAAGCAGTTCTTGAGCAGGGGATGCAGTTCTTGAGCAGGGGGAGCAAATAGTATCAAGATTTTCGTGAAATGGTATCAGACATCGCCTTAAGGTCGGTAGGGATATCGGCTGAAATCCTCATCTATAGGTTCTTTTGTGGCATCTCTACATTTTGCGAAAATGCCGACATGGCAAGGCTTCTAAAAAACTTTTTGGTTTACTGAATATATACGTTGCTTGGTCTTGAATCTGTTTTTTATTTACCTTCTTCTGTTCCCTTCTCGGTAAAATGTTGATAGAGGACACTTTCTACCAGAGGCTCAGAGTTCACATGCGCTTACTACACACAATGCTACGAGTTGGCAACCTGGAAGAATCGCTGAAATTTTACTGTGATTTTCTGGGAATGAAGTTACTGCGTCAAAAAGACTATCCAGGCGGAGAATTTACTC
Source organism: uncultured Scytonema sp. (assembly GCA_937873135.1). GTDB lineage: Bacteria > Cyanobacteriota > Cyanobacteriia > Cyanobacteriales > Nostocaceae > Rhizonema. The sequence continues at coordinate 51,341 of CALMVQ010000091.1, forward strand.
TTGCTTTTGTTGGCTATGGTGACGAAAGTGACAATACGGTTCTAGAACTTACTTACAATTGGGGTTCGGATAAGTATGATCTAGGCGACGCTTACGGTCATATTGCCATTGGAGTCGATGATATTTATGCTACCTGCAATGAAATAAAAAATTGTGGTGGCAAAGTCGTGCGGGAACCAGGACCTATGAAACATGGTTCCACTGTCATTGCTTTTGTCGAAGATCCCGATGGATATAAGGTAGAACTCATTCAACTGGGGACTCAGGGAACTCAAGTTAAACAAGAGTCGGAAAAACAGGCTATAACTCAATCTTGACCGAAATAGAGTCGCGATCGCTCTCTTCCTCAATGCTAGTCAATTAACTTTGCTCCCGCCATCAAAAGAGTGTGCAACGAGAATACTTACCGCGCAATTAGGTTGCGATTCAGACTACAATATATTTAACAATCGAACAATTAATGCCTTTGGTGCTAATACGGATTATACCATCAACCGCAAGGCATAGATTTTTGCTTGATTGGGATTTGGTTTTATCAGGAGTTTTACACTGCTATCAACTGGGAGCTAAGTTGACATTCCTTTAGTTGGGCTGGGGGTTTGGGTTTTCGTAACCTTGCCAATGACTGACTATTGCGGGTGTTGCTATTGGTCAGTCTTTTGTCACCAATATTTTGGGCGATCCGACCCCGACCAAGTTTGACTCACTCTACAATTTAAACCAGAATGACAATCTTAGTGTCATCCCAGCCAGAGGGATTGACAAATGCTAATAAAGATAGCTTTAACAGGAACATTTAGCAAGGTACCTTCAGAACGGTGATTTCATTTTAAATTAAGTAGTAAGCTAATGTGCATCTAAACTGGTGAGGACAGTCATTGGTCACTGATCACAAATGACGAATAACATTCTTAACGAGAAAAAGTGTAACATAGACGCGCATTATCTTAGTGGATGGCTAATCGAACGACAATGGGCGATTAGCCACTCTTCATTTGGCAATTAGCCAGTCTTCCATTAGCCGTTAGCAATGAGCAAATTGTAAAAATGCAGCCTACAGATCCCAATAAATTTACTGATAAAGCCTGGGAAGCCATTGAAAAATCTCAGGATGTAGCCAGAGCATATCAACAGCAGCAACTAGATGTCGAACATATAATCATTTCTTTATTAGAAGAACCTACTGAGTTGGCAACACGGATTATTTCTCGTTCTGGGGTAGATCCCATGCGCTTGCAGCAGCAAGTTGAAGCGTTTGTGAAACGCCAGCCGAAAGTAGATAAAACAGATCAGCTCTACCTCGGTCGCAGTTTAGATGTTATGCTTGACCGGGCTGAAGAAGCGAGAGCTAAGATGAAAGACTCTTTCATCTCCGTAGAACACTTACTTTTGGGTTTTGCTGAGGACGAAAGGATTGGAAAGCGGGCGCTGAAAAGTTTAAATTTGGATACGACTAAGTTAGAAGTCGCAACCAAAGCAGTTCGCGGTACTCAAAAAGTCACAGATCAAAAACCCGAAACCCGTTATGACGCTTTGCAAAAGTTTGGTACAGACTTGACAGAACAGGCAAAAGCTGGTAAACTAGACCCGGTTATTGGTAGGGATGATGAAATTCGCCGAGTTATACAGGTATTATCCCGCCGCAGTAAGAATAATCCGGTGCTGATCGGTGAGCCGGGAGTGGGTAAGACGGCGATCGCAGAAGCTTTGGCACAACGGATTATCAACAGCGACGTTCCCGAGTCTTTGAAAAACCGCCAGCTGATCAGCTTAGATATCGGTAGCTTAATTGCAGGAGCAAAATACCGAGGTGAATTTGAAGACCGCCTCAAAGCAGTCCTCAAGGAAGTTATGGACTCCAACGGTCAAGTTGTCTTGTTTATTGATGAATTGCATAATGTCGTTGGTGCTGGTTCCGGTCAACAAGGGGCAATGGACGCAGGGAATTTGCTCAAACCAATGTTGGCAAGGGGAGAACTGCGTTGCATTGGAGCAACGACTTTGGACGAGTACCGTAAATACATTGAGAAAGATGCGGCATTAGAACGGCGCTTTCAGCAAGTTTATGTCGATCAGCCGAGTGTGGAAAATACGATTTCCATTCTGCGGGGGTTGAAAGAACGCTATGAAGTTCATCATAATGTCAAAATTTCCGATTCGGCATTAGTCGCAGCAGCAACACTGTCATCGCGTTACATTTCTGATCGCTTCTTACCAGATAAAGCGATCGATTTGGTGGATGAGGCAGCAGCACAGTTGAAAATGGAGATCACCTCCAAACCGACGGAGTTGGAAACTATCGACAGACGCTTGATGCAGCTTGAAATGGAAAAGCTGTCTTTGGCTGGAGAAGAAAAGGCGACTATTCAAACTAAAGAACGTTTGGAACGCATTCAGCAAGAAATTGCTCAATTAGGGAAAAAACAGCAAGAATTGAATGGGCAGTGGCAAGGTGAAAAGCTGTTATTGGAGAATATCAGTGCATTAAAGCAGGAAGAAGAAAAACTGCGGGTGCAAATTGAGCAGGCAGAACGCGCCTACGACTTGAACAAAGCTGCCCAGTTAAAGTTTGGTAAGTTAGAGGCAGTGCAACACGATCGCGAAGTCAAAGAAGCGCAACTTCTAGAAATTCAAACTCAGGGTTCGACGCTGTTGCAAGAACAAGTCACAGAAGCTGATATTGCGGAAATCGTGGCGAAATGGACGGGGATTCCGCTAAATCGCTTGTTGGAAACCGAACGGCAAAAATTGCTCGAACTTGAACAGCACCTGCACGAACGAGTTGTTGGGCAACACGAAGCTGTATCAAGTGTTGCTGCTGCAATCCGTCGTGCCCGTGCGGGGATGAAAGATCTCGGTCGTCCGATTGGTTCATTTTTGTTTATGGGCCCGACAGGAGTCGGGAAAACTGAGCTTGCTCGTGCTTTAGCACAGTTTCTCTTTGATGCTGATGATGCCTTGGTGCGTCTGGATATGTCCGAGTATATGGAAAAACACTCGGTATCCCGTATGGTGGGAGCACCTCCGGGATACATTGGTTATGAAGAAGGGGGTCAACTGTCCGAAGCTATTCGCCGTCGTCCTTATTCTGTGGTGCTGTTGGATGAAGTGGAGAAAGCACATCCGGATGTATTTAATATTTTATTACAGGTGCTGGATGACGGTAGAATTACGGATGCGCAGGGAAGAACGGTTGATTTTCGCAATACTGTGATTGTCATGACTAGTAACATCGGTAGCGAACACATTCTGGATGTCGCTAATGATGATTCCAAATATGACAAAATGCAGAACCGAGTGACGGATGCTTTGCGATCGCACTTCCGCCCAGAATTTCTCAACCGCGTTGATGACATTATTCTTTTCCACACCCTGAGTCGGAATGAATTAGCAAAGATTATTGGTATTCAACTAAAGCGGGTGGAAAATCTCCTAGCCGAGCAAAAAATCTCTTTTGAAATTACCTCAGCAGCGAGTAGTTACCTCGTGGAAGTAGGTTACGATCCAATCTACGGTGCTCGTCCCATCAAACGAGCAATTCAGCGAGAAGTGGAAAACCCCATCGCCACCAAGCTATTGGAGAATACCTTCGTCTCCGGTGACACAATTGTGATTGATTGTGGAGATAATGGGATGACCTTCACTAAGAAAAAAGTCATGAATGTGTCAGCGCCCCAAACTGCGACACCCTACTTGATAGAGGCATCGCAATAAATCAAGATACCCGACAACTTCTGCGAAGTCGGGTATCTTGCAGTGATGTCTAAACCTCGCTGATCCCCTCAACCCAATTTTTAAGAGGTTTACGGGATCAATTCTTCACCGAACCGTATTGTCTAATATGTAGTACGGAAGAGTAGGGAAATCCGAATCACTGTTATAGGGTAAACAAGCCTGTAAAAGGGGAGCGATCGCCTACGTTCAGCTTTTAAGATCCTGATTAATACGATCTGCGAACATGCTTCTTGAGTTACAAGAGCAATGTGGATCTTACCTCAGTTATCATTCATATATTTGAAAACCTCAACAATCATGTTAGAACAAGGCACCATCAGTATTCATACTGAGAATATTTTCCCGATTATCAAGAAGTCGCTTTACTCGGATCACGAAATCTTCTTGCGGGAACTGGTATCTAACTCTGTAGATGCCATCCAAAAGTTGAAAATGGTGACTCGTGCTGGAGAATATTCTGAAGAAATCGGCGAACCAGAAATCATCCTCGCTATCGACAAAAGCAACAAGACTCTTTCCATTAGCGACAATGCGATCGGCATGACTGCTGAGGAAGTTAAGAAATACATCAACCAAGTTGCTTTCTCTAGTGCTGAGGAATTTATCCACAAGTACGAAGGTAAATCTGACCAACCAATTATCGGTCACTTTGGTCTTGGCTTCTACTCGTCTTTCATGGTGGCGAAGAAAGTCGAAATTGATACTCTGTCTTACAAAGAAGGTGCAGAGGCGGTTCACTGGAGTTGTGACGGTTCTCCCGAGTTCATTTTGTCAGACTCAGCCCGCACAACTCGCGGTACCACTATTACCCTCACACTCCAAGATGAAGAAGAGGAATATTTAGAAACACCACGCATTAAGCAGCTGATCAAGACATATTGCGACTTTATGCCAGTACCCATCAAGTTGGATGGTGAGGTATTAAATCGGCAGAAAGCAACGTGGCGCGAGTCTCCCCACAACTTGAGTAAGGAAGATTATTTAGAGTTCTACCGCTACCTGTATCCTTTCCAAGAAGAACCTCTGTTGTGGGTGCATCTGAATACTGATTATCCCTTTATCATCAACGGGATTTTGTATTTTCCCAGATTGAAGCCGGATGTCGATGTCACCAAAGGGCAAATCAAGCTGTTTTGTAATCAAGTTTTTGTCAGCGATCACTGTGAGGAAATTATTCCCCAATTTCTGCTACCCATGCGGGGTGTGATTGATAGTGCTGATATCCCTTTGAACGTGTCACGGAGTGCTTTACAAACAGATCGCACCGTGCGGAAAATTGGCGAATACATTGCTAAAAAAGTGGGCGATCGCCTGAAAGAACTTTACCGCGACAACCGCGAACAGTACATTAGTGCTTGGAAAGATTTGGGTACTTTCGTTAAATTTGGCGTTCTTAACGACGAGAAATTTAAAAAACAAGTCGAAGACATTATCATCTTCCGCACGACTCGTGAAACGATTAGCACTCAAGAGTCGGCAGTCACTCCAGAGGTTGAGGTACAAACTCAAGAAGGTGATGCTTGGGAAGAAGTTACCCCTAAAACAGGTGAGACTGCGTCCCAATTGCCCTACACAACGTTGAAAGAGTATTTAGAACGCAACCCAGAAAGCCACAAAAACCGTGTCTTCTACTGTACAGATGAAGTGTCGCAAGCGACTTATGTAGAACTGCATAAAAAGCAAGGTTTGGAAGTTCTATTTATGAACTCCTTTATCGACACTCACTTCATCAATTTCCTTGAGCAGGAGTATAAGGATGTCAAATTTACACGGGTAGATTCTGACTTGGATAACACTCTGTTAGATCAAGACAAAGCTGGGGAAATTGTCGATCCGAAGACGAATAAAACTCGGAGTGAGACGGTTAAAGAGCTATTTGAGAAAGCTCTCAATAAGCCTAGACTCAACATCCGCTCTGAAGCTTTGAAATCTGACGATCCCCAAGGAACACCACCAGCAATGGTGCTTTTACCAGAATTTATGCGTCGCATGCGGGAAATGAGCTCTATGATGCAGCAGCAACAGATGGAGTTTCCCGAAGATCACATTTTACTAGTGAATACTGCTCACCCCCTGATTCAGCATCTAGCTAATCTCAGTCAAGGGAGTATTATTCAAGATGGCGGTCAATCCCCAACTGGAGTACTGGTGAATATGATTTGCCAACACATTTACGATTTGGCTCTTATGTCTCAAAAAGGCTTTGATGCTGAAGGGATGAAATCCTTTGTGGAGCGATCTAATGACGTGTTAACTAAGTTGACAGAAGAAGCGGTGAAATAGAACCCTACCCCCGAACTTCTGAATGGCGGCTTTCGCCGCCGTTCGCCCTGACAATGTTGATTTACCTCAACCGAAGGAAACCTGCTATACATCTTTATTCATGCAGGAAATCAGAATATTGAAACTGCGATCGCCTCGAACAGCATAAATGTTGATGAATTCATCACACTATTTGCAGGATAATTATTAATGCAGTTTCTTAGTCTTAAACCTCAATAGAAGTTAAATGTCACCTTACCGTTATCCAGTTATTGAAACCGCAGAAATAGAAACTATATTTTTAGAATTAGCGGAGCAATGGCGACGTGAGACAGGAATGCTCTCCGTTACTTCTAAAATATCGATACACCCTGCTTATCAAAGAATCATCGGCATAGGACAACCTGTTGTACCTTTAATTATGCGCGAACTTGAGCGTGAGCCAGACCATTGGTTTTGGGCTTTAAGTGCAATTACCGGAGCAAACCCTGTCAAACCCGAACAGCGAGGTAGACTCAGCCAAATGGCTCAAGCTTGGATTGAATGGGGAAAAGCGAATGGCTACAGATGGTAGGTTGGAAAGCTATAAAGAGAACAAGTTTCCTAACTTATCGGGCACTAGTACAACAAGGCAAAAGTAAAAAGTAAAAAGTAAAAAGGAAGAACCTTATTTTGTAAGGGTTTTAACTATTTCAGATGGGTGGTTTATTTCCG